>DASPKA010000036.1:0-12494 GCA_035628335.1 Patescibacteria group bacterium
TATTTTTTACAATGTGATTTCGGTTATTGATATTAGCATTTTTTAAGGAAAAAGAAAACCGCCCTAACCCACTCTCCTTCAAATGAAGGAAGTTAATGATCAAGGCGATTGTTGTGTTGTCACGCGGCGGAGAATGCATTAGCATTCCCAATGCTAAATGCTTCCGCATATGCAAGAATTGCTGCGCGTCTTCACTCGTGAGCCAGAGTAGTGCATGAAACTTGGCTTTGTCTCTGATACTAATCTCCCTTCGCGATGTCACGATGTCCGGACGTGAGGTGGGTAGCAGACCTAACAACAATCCTTTGCTTATCGGCATGCTCGCTAGTACGACTTTGCCTCTTGATTCAAAGCAGAAGATTAGGTGATGGGTCTCGTTTCGAGTCGCTACCCCGAGGAACGCTCCAATCGCTTTGTAGGACCCGATTCGTCTCACTTCTGCTGCGGTGCTGAGGGGATAGAGCCGCAAGTCTTGTTTTTCTGGCATGTCCCCAAGCCCAGGCAATGGAAGTCTTCCGCTCTTGCTTCGCCAGAGCAAATACAGCAGGGCGAAGAGTACAATGAAAGGCAGAATAACAGGGGAAAGTATTCCACCTTCAAACTGTAGTAGAAACATTCGAAGCTCCTTTCGCAGCTCGTTCGAGCTGCAGTTTGAACCTTTTATAGTCCAATGAGCCCATTTGAAGTTGCAACAAGTACTCCGAGTATGGGCTTCCAGGAAATGTAGCAACCGGGGGGTCCTCATTGAATCCCGGTGCGTGAGTGAATGGTTGAACTTTGGTAAGAACAACCCCTGCTAGGTGGTATCCTTCATCAGTTGTATCGGTTTCATTCTTGTAGCAGAATACGAGCACTGGCTCGGATCCTTCCCGGTAAAACACAACCAGGTAATCTCCAAGGCTGACCCAAACATCCCGTTTTCCAATAAATTGATTAAGTTTGGGAAAACCATAGTTGCTCATTTTAACTAACTTTACCTTTTTGGTTCCTGGAAAAATTTCCAGTGTTGGCAAAGGTAGTGGTTGCTTGCGCGACGCCACTATAACATAGGTTACGAAAGCGACTAAGATAACCACAGCTATAGTCGGAAGATTCCAGCCGAAAATTAGTAATGGTGTCATTGTTTCTCCTTTGAAGGAGAGTATAACAATTCTAGCTATTTTTGGCTATATTTTAGTATGTTTAATTTGGAACATCTTTTAGTAATCTTATGAATTATTTGTTAATATAAACGTATATGAATTCAAATCATTTTGATCCTAAAAACCCTGACCCATGGTTGGCGCTGCAGGTAGACAGCAGTATTCCCCTAGACGCGGACGCGAAAGCAGCGTTTATCAAAAATATGCATTCACGTTCAAGGCAATTTTTCCTGCCTATTATTCAACCGTTTACCAAATTAGCGATTATTCTGTTTCAGATATTAAAATTGCTGTTTCCAAAATCCTCGGCCCCGCGATTTATGCACCGACTCATATATCTGGGTTTAAAGTATTTTGTGAAACCAGAGGCTAACCTGCTAATCCTCAGACATTTTCATATAGGTTCTGAAGTACTCGCTTTTTTGGAAAAGAACATTAAGGGTGTCTCGCTTACGCTCAACCCCTTGCGACCTAAATCTTTGGAAGAAATCATGCCTAATCTATTTGTACAGCATGATATTAACTTATACAATTTTATAATTTTCCTCAATCAGCAACTTGTAGACAGGGGTTTGCAAATGGAACCCGAAGAAAAGCTTGACTTTTCAATGATTACAGATGGACCGTTTCCTATAGACGCTTTGCCTCGCCGACCCACTAATATTATTGATGTACAAACTGCCATTGAGATTTATACTCCTATCTATCAACTTCTGCAAAGCGATGATGATTTTTGGCGAGCAGCTAACTCCTTGCAATTAGACGAAACTATAGGACAATATATTTCCAAAGTTCTTGGTAGCGGAACGCAGCTTGCCCTGGTTAATAACAAACATCCGCTGGTGCCAAATTCCATTTTACATGCAGGCTATAATCTGGTTTTACACGGCCTTGCATCAGAAACGTTGCATTCCTTGCTCCGGTCACTGAAGCGCAACAATGCGTAATTTACTGGAATAGCTATTTGGGGTATAGTATAATTGTTAATATGCTGAAAAACTTGTCGAAGGATCAGAAGACGATGCTTGTTGTCCTGACTTTAATCAACTGCTTAAATTATGTTGACCGGCAGTTGATTTTTCCTTTATTTGGGCATATTAAAGAAGAGTTTCAGATTTCTGACTTCAAGCTTGGTTTACTTGCTACCTGGTTTTTGCTCATTCATTCTCTGGTTACCATTCCGCTTGGTATTTGGGCAGACAGAGTCTCTCGTCGGTTTGTGATAGGGCTTTCAGTCTTAGTCTGGTCCCTTGCGTCGTTTGCATCTGGCTTGGCCCAGAGCTTTAAGCAGTTACTCCACATTCGTGCAGTGGTAGGCATAGGTGAAGCGGGATATGCTCCTGCAGCCACTGCTATGATTTCAGACTCGTTTCCCAACTCGCTCAGGGGTAGGGCACAGAGTTTTTTTAATGTAGGAATGTTTGTTGGTGGAACCCTTGGAACGTTTGCAGGGGCAATTATAGTTACATACTTTGCTGACTGGCGCTGGGCTTTTTTTATTGTCTCCCCAATTGGACTCCTATTGGCATTTGCGGCATTTCGACTCAAAGAAGTAAAGATAGTACACGACGAACCAAAGATCCACCCAATGACGGTCTTACGGAACCCAGCCTTCTTATGGATTCTGTTTTCTGGTACTCTCATAACATTTGCTGGGGGTGCATACATGTCCTGGGGTATAGAGTTTTTTAGACGAAGTAAGGAGTTCGGCCTGTCTCTACAAGCAGCATCTGCCACGCTTGGCTTGATAGTTGCTCTTGCAGGTGTGGTTGGTGTGTATCTTGGGGGGTACTATGCAGACAAGATGCATGGTAAGCGCCCAGATGGCAGAAGCTTGGTGCTCACAGGCTTTTTGTTTTTTTCTGCCCCATTGATTTTTCTTTCGTTGTTTGTGCTGCAATACAAGGTTATCTTTTTTATACTCTTTTTTCTTGGCATCATGTGCTTTTGTGCATACCACGGACCAATCACTGCAATTATCCATGACATCACGCCGAAGCAGTACCGTGCGTCCGCATACGCTGTGTATGTCTTTGTGATCCACCTACTTGGCGATACACTGTCGCCTGCAATTATTGGTCGTGCTTCAGACGAATGGGGCCTGCGCTTGGCACTGCAAGGCGCGACTGTAATTTTGTTTTTAGGTGCAATAAGCTTTTACCCGGTTGCGCGGTTAATAAAAACTGGCAAGGTGCCGGTGCATTTGGATTGAGGATTATAAAAGCCCTGAAGGATTACACGTATCGTGAACCCTTCAGGGCTTTTTCAGACCTAATGTTTTGGCTGGTGGTATGCTACAAGTCTTGCGAGCTGATGTGCGATTTGTACACTGTCGTCGCTTGCTGCATCCACAGTGAGAGTTTTGTGCTCTTCTTGCTTTACACCTTTTAAGGTAGCACGCTTTGAAGTGTAAGTCTTGTTCTGACGCTCGAATGTAACCTCATACTGTGTTTCGTCTTTTGCGCCCACAGTCACCGTGGTATTTACGAACCCAAAACACACCTGCACAACCTGGTCTTGCGAAAGCACTGGCGCGCCTGGCTGATTGAGCTGCTCAGGGCTGACCTTGTAGCAGCCAACAACAGTAACGCGCTGAGCCAAGACCACAAGGCACATGACTGCCAGTAATGAGAAAACGAATGTACTAATCTTCACTTGTTTCAATTCTTACTCCTTTTCCTTTGAAAATTCCACACCTAGTGAATACGCTTCTTGCGCTCGGGCAAACCCGAAGCAGCCCGTGCAAACCCCGTGCTTTTGCGAGTTTCAGAAGCTATTCTACTTTTCTGTGTGTGGACATGTTTTATACTTTGCCATACTTGTATACTTTCTGTCAATTTGACAGAGGGGTGTAAAAAATATTTAATGAATGTCCCTTTGGGCTTTGGAATTTACCAAAGTTCAAGTATATCGCCCACAACGGGCATTTCTTGGAGGAAACAAATGAAAGTTAGTAACGTCGGAGTGAGTACGCTTCGTGCGGCTCGGGCAAAGCCCGACCTTCCGAAGCTACTCTACTTTTTCAGGAAAGTTGTAACGGTCCTGGTGTTTTTGTGTGTCGGGACGATGTTAACGGAGGCGCAGAAGCCGAGCGGCATTGGTCTGACTTCAGGCAAGATCGTAGTAGTAAACTTTGTCACGCTTTATGACTACACACCGCAGCAAGGGTACTTTATACCCTCACGGTGTTGCACGCTTGGTCCTAACGGACAAGTCAGCAGGAGTACGCAGTACGCATGGCAAAGTGTGGTTGGGGTCCCGCAAGGGTACACACTTGCCAACTACTATGCTACGCACGGCGGAGGAGCGGTGCCACAGTTGGGCGGGATTGTCACCGAGGGCACAAACGAGTGGTTTGGTTTGAGAACTCAAGCAGACGAAGGGTATGCGAAAATTCCTGACCAAGGCAATAACCATAATGGGATTCCATACGCAAATATCGTTCAAGGGCGTAAGCATTCGGCAATAGCCTATATGGACTTTCTCGTTAAGGAGACGCTGTCTCGATACAGCGTACCTCTTTCCAACGTCTCTGCGGTTATCCACTTGGTGTACTCGCCGTTCCGTTATGAGCAAGCTCGTCCGGCCCTTACAGATCTGGCATTTGCAATTGGAATTGACACCATACTTCCGGGAATCCCTCGGGGTATGATTATCAACCCAACCGCAGCGTACATTAAGTATGATTTAGCTGAGATTATACGCATAAGCCTTGCTATACCACAGTCAGTAGGCGCTCGGTGTTATGACAACCAGAGTGGTTCAGTCTTCTCCGAGGCGTGCCAGTTTGGGACAATTGATGGGTTTCCAGACGGGACACATTCGTACGCAAATCTTGAAACTAGTACTGGCGCTCCGTTCATGTACGACCCACTGACAATCCTGTTTCGTAGATGGTACAAAATGGACACGGTTTCGCAGGCAGTGCTAGTGGACAAGGATGGGGAGTACCAGCTGTATGGTCGTGCGTCTGACATAAGCCAAAGCGCGCAATTTGGACGTAACGCCAATGCTACGCGAACGCTTGTGCTCCAGCGCAAAGGTCAGCCTGATGGTTTTGTCATTTCAGCTCAGTACTTACATGCGCAACATTTTGACAAAGATATGCCAAAAGAGTTCGCGGGTGGCGTTGTGTTTTATTTCAACGCCAACAATGGAATCAACCCTGCATTTTCAACGCCGGTGTTGCTGGTCAACGGCAACTCGCCGGTTTGGCGTCCGGGTGACACTCTAAAGATCTACCAGAAGGACGGTTCCCAGCAAGTGATGGTTACGGTCAAGAGCGCGGGTGGGCAATACGCAGTGCTCAAGGTAACGGGCGCAAGTCCGCTACCGGTGTGCACACCAGGCACTCCTGTGTTCACACTCCTTGACTCGGATGTTAGCGTAAAGTCCCGCTCAGCATGTTCCTCAGCAACCGCTGAGTTTGATGCAAAACTTTTGAACGAAGACACCTCTGTGTGTGCTAGTTCAGAGTTCGTGATCAAAGCAAGGCTTTTGAAGCAAGACGGTACAGTTGTGCCAAACGCTTCAGAGGAGAAGCGGCTTACGCTCGCTGCACGTGCTACCTGGAATGGTACTATTTCTCTCAAATACCCGGACCGAAGCAAAATTCAGCCAGGACAGTACTCTGTTGAGGTGCAGGTTTCGCGAGGTACAGCGGTGCTTGAGACGAAATTTGCCCACCTGACTGTTGAGGATACTCCTGTAATTAACTGCGACGGCATTGTCAACGCGTTTAATTATGGTGAGCTTGCCCCAGGTGGTTTTGCAGCAGTGTTTGGGTGGGGATTGGCAACTTCCACATGTAATACATCTGGGGTTGGCAGTGTGCCAGGCGAGTTGTGTGGGGTAAAGATGGTGTTTAAAAACACTATCAGCGGGCAGGCTGTAAACGCTCCAATCTTCTTTACTACTGCGAATCAAAACGCAGTGTCACAGGTGAACATACAAGTTCCCTTTGAAGTAAAGGAGTTTGAGCTGTGGACAGTAACGCCATGGTTTGAGGAAGCTGAAGGTGAGGCTTTCACAGTTTCTGTGAAGGACACAGCGCCGGCGCTCAACCTTGCCTGTGGGAACCGTTGTGTTTTAGTTCCGTACTTTGACCCCAGGCTTGGAGTTATAGACTTCAGCCGTGGACCGCAAAGTAATGACCAGAACAATCCGGCGCTCACCGGTGCGTACTTCACACTTTACCCAACGGGATTTGGGCATACGATTTCACCGGTTCAGACGCAAGTCTACCAGCCGGGGGCTCCGTGTACGAACCCAAACCCAAATCAAACAGGGTGCGCTCCTTTAGGTGATTTGCACGCTACAGTTCGCCCAAGCGTGTACATTATTCCAGATTGGACCGACGCCGCGCCAATAGAGGTGAAGCCCCTGCAAGGCGTTGCAGAGTTCGCCGGGCGCGCTACAGGACTTGTTTCTATGGACCAGTTCAATGGAGCAATCCCTCGCGACTTAACAGGTCTGTTTGGAAGCGATTCTGTGCGTCCCTTTAGACTCGCTATGTGCAGGGTAGGTGCGTTACAAACTGACTCATGTTGGTCACCTAAAAACCAGCTTAAGATCTACGTAAAGCAGCTCCCGCTGCCGAAGTAGATTCCGCAGTAGTGTGAGAGGGGTTTACCCCTCTCACACTCTCACTCTTTGGTTTTAGCTCTTTGGTCCTTTAGGGAACAAAGAGGTGAAGCTAAAGAGAAAAATTTCTTTTTGGTGTTTCACTTTTTGGTTGTTTACCAATTCAAAGGAGATTTTCGAATATGCGAAAGCATAGGAAAAGGATTGCGCTTCTATTGTTGCTGCTAGTTTGGGGCATAATGCTGGCGCAGGTGTCTAACGCCCAAACACTGCCAACTTCCGTTCCGCCGCCGGCTGGAAGCTATAAGGACCACGTGGTTCAGCTTCCTGTGGAGCAACGCGGGTATTGGAGCAACGCAGACGACAAGTCAAAAGGTCGCAGAGTTTTCAACTTTGTCGTACCTAAGATCTTTATGCCCGGTTACGGACAGGTCGGAGATGGCCTGAATCCGCCAACGAGCTACAAAGCAAGGTTAAAGTTTGTCCGTTCTGCGACTGCAACAGGTCCGGCTGGTTTTGAAGATGCCATAAGCATCACCTGGCCAGGGCAAAAGAATGCCGTGCACCCTTTTACTTCGATAGCTGCTACAGTGGCTAACGAATGGAAAATGCATGACATTTCACTCAATCTAGCAGACTTCAACGCACGGTTCCGTTTACCGAATGGTTCCGTAATTGGCAGTGGAATTTTTGCAGTTGAGATACAGACTAACTACCTTGCACAAGGTGTTAACCAGCCTTCCGTTAAGTCAGCATATGACTGGATGGATTTGGTTATAGACACTGGCCGGGTAGTGGTTATGATTCCAGGCTTAGCTTCTGAGGCATCAGTACTAGACCCTCTTGCTGTTCAGCTACGCGCAGCAGGGTACTCCGTAACCCAGCCATTTTCGCTGGTTTCGGTGGATAGGGATTTTGTTCAGAGCAATGTTAGTCGTCTGCTGGACGTGGACCAGATTGAAACACTTACCATGGACCGCTTCGGCGTGCCATTGGATGAGTGCATCTTAGTTACACACTCAGCCGGTTCGCCGGTTGGGGTACTCCTTCAGGTTAGACTCTCGCAGCGGAATCCCGGTAAAGGGTTCATGGCTCACTTGAGCGTGGGCGGGGCGTTTGGTGGGAGTTTGTGGGCCCCTATTGCCCAGGAGTTCACCAAGGCGCTTCAGGAACAACTTGGTAACTGGTCTCGTTTTTTCATACGCAGCCCATACACATACGCGGATTTTGACCCGCGCGTGATGACTGTGTTTATGAAGTCACTACAGCCACTGTTACCCAAAACAGTTACCCATTTGTACGGTGTCTCGGAACCGGTACGCTACGCTGCGTTTGCGTTTGATGCAAATCTAGACGACAGCGAATTTGCCGGAGCCGGAACAATTGATGACAATGAGTGCAGAGGGTTTCTGTTGACAGAAGCCAACGAGCAGGCAACCCTGGCGTGCCAGGTAGCGTACTGCTTAAACGGCGGCTGCAACAAGCTGCTTGGTGACCCATACCCGGTACTGAAAGTTGCAGCGAATGGCCTCTTTGACATCTTTGGCAACGTAGATGGTCAAGGACCTCCAAACATTGAAAATGACTTTGTCCTGACAGCACAAAGCCAAAAGTTCGAGCCATACCTTTGGGTAGTAGTTCGCGCTGGGCGTGCTTTGAAAGGACACCATACGTCGCAAATTGCAAACGTTGGTGCGACTTTGGTTCAAACCATGACAACGTTGGGGTTGAAATAATGAAAAAACTCACAATTGCCGCTTTACTCCTTCTGTTGCCGCTAGTCTTGTTTGCACAAACCAGCAGCTTCAGGTCTACTCAACGTTTCGATGGCAACTTTGCAGTCGGACAAAACATTTCTGAGCTTCAGTTTGCTCTTAACCCTGCTCCGAAAGGGGGAATCCCAGACGACCTCCGTCTGATGGTTCCTTCTGACGACCGCGGACTTACCGCCGAACTGGTAGCACCTGGTAATAGGCAGATTTTTCCCTCGCGCGATGTTACTGGTGCGTTCTTTGCTCGGCAGAAGCCAGACTCAGGGCAGACGCTGATCCATTTTGCTCCAACAAATGGTGCAATCTGGGTCGGTGCTATACCGGCTGGCAGCCCAAGTGGGATCTACAAGCTTCGGCTAACACGGTCACACTCTGCTGGTGAGCTCAGGTATGTGCTTATAGTAACTCAGGGCACATTAAAACGCATTGACCTTCAGCCAAAGGAGCTTCCGGTAGCCGGAAAGTCTTTCATACCAGTTACCTTGCTTGCAGACTTTGAAACAGGTAGGGTCATAAGCAATGCGCACGTATTGGTATCTGCAACCGCTCGAATACCCAGGCGACTTGCTATGACTACACAGACAAACGAACCTGTGAGCCTTCAAAGCTCTGGGAGAGTGATCGATGGTTGGCAGGAGTTAATAACTCATCAGCTAGCTATTGAGTCCACTGACTCGGCAACCCGGGGTAATTATCCGGTTACAGTTGATATCCCCGAATCTGCTGTGCAGGTTCGGGTTACCTCCAAAGCTACGTGGCAGGATTCGGGCGGGAGTTATATGCGAGTAGCTTCCCAGCTCTGGGACGTAAAGCCTCCCATGGCAGAATTCTCGGAGCTAGCGATTTCTTTTAACTCCCTGATTGAAGCGAAAAATGACCCTGTTACTGTTACGGTTCAGGTGTCAGGGCAGCATGCCTCCTGCTATGCGATAGGTCTCACGGTTCATGGCGAGGGTATGGCAATGTACTCAGACAGCACTACCCCCACTTGTGTAAAGGAGGCCCAAAAACCCTTACGCTTCTCGATCCGGATTCCGGCGAGCAAGCTCAACTTTCTACCGGAAAAAGGTACACTCTATGCGTACCGTGTTTCGGCAGCGGGAGTAGAGACTGTGGCAGAAACACGGCTTACAAGTGCTCAGCTCGCTGGCGAATATGCCATTAAGCTTTCTCAGTAGAGTTGTAATTCAAGACTACACAATCTTATTGATTGCGTAGTTTTTTTTGATTACACATATCGTGCAATTGCACGATGTATGTAATTTTACCTGTTTGCTCCAATGGTCCCTTTCTGATAAAATTTATAGGCTAAATCAAATAAAATCACTCTATTTCAATGGAATTCCCTTTTCTTTTGACCGGAAAAACTATAAAAATAAGTGGCTCTGACGAGAACGCGCCGTTGTATTTGCCACTCGAGTCAGTATTTACTCAGAAAAATCAGGTTTCTGAATCTATGTTACCTTCTGCAGTAACTCCTGAACCTATAACTTCTGAAGTGGGTAAGGTATCATATGGAGATGCCAGCATCCTGGAAATAGACCTCGCTCAAATAATTGCTAACCCATACCAGCCACGTAAGATTTTCGATCAGGTTGCACTTGAGGAGCTCGCAGAGTCAATTAAGCTGCACGGTGTTATACAGCCGCTCGTGGTGACTCAAGTTCCAGGCGGGTATGAGCTGGTGGTTGGGGAACGTCGATTCCGCGCTTCTCAGATTGCTGGCATGAAAAAAGTTCCTGCAATCATTAAGCAAAAAATGGAAGACCAGACCAAGCTTGAGGTCGCACTTATTGAAAACATCCAGCGACAGGAACTAAATCCAATTGAAGAAGCTCAGGCGTATCAGCAGTTGATTTCTAAGTTTAGCCTTTCCCAAGCTGAGGTGGCTCGTAAAGTTGGTAAAAGCCGTCCTGCGGTTACAAACACTTTGAGACTCCTTAACCTGCCTAAGGAAGTACAGCAGGCAATTGTTGACGGAAGGATTTCAGAAGGCCATGCCCGTTCACTGTTGCCCCTGCAAGATCCGGAGAGGATTTTGAAAATGTTTAAGATGGCAGTGGAGCAAAACTTGAATGTACGACAGATTGAGCACCGGGTGAAAGAGTACACTACGCGCAAGCGAGTTGATGGACTCTCTACCCCTGACCCTTCTATGCAAGTACTGGAGACAACGCTCCGCGGCAAGTTGGGCGCGCCGGTTAAAATTCAGAGGGTTGGACGCGGCGGCAAAATAACTATAGAATTCTTTAGTGACGAAGAACTTCAAACAATAGTAGAGTACATGCAAGACAGAAAACAACGCTCCGAGCAACAACCATCCCCACAAGAAGTCTACTCCGAGGGGGTAGATACTGAGGGTTATCTCACTGTATGAGATGATCATCGGGCTGTAGTATACCGGTAGTACGCGCCCATGGGGTGGGTGTAGACCGGGTTCAATTCCCGGCAGCCCGACCATATCATATTTCCTTGTCATTCCGGCGAAGGCCGGAATCTATGGTAGATACGTATGAGCTTTAAGATTCCCGCCTTCGCGGGAATGACAGAATATGTCATGATACAGTTTAATTTTAAGGGTTTGAAAATTTTATCTATTTCTGCGCATCCGGATGATGAGATTGGTGGGGCCGGGGGGTTTTTGGTTGCGGCTAAGAAGGGGGGAGCTCGGTTCCATTTTGTGCTAGCTCTTACTCCATGTGAGGATCGTTTTGAGTGCGACGAAAAAGAAGAACAAGCTCAGCGTTTGCGGGAGTTCGACGATGTTGCAGACTATTTTGCAGCAAACACTTCATACCTGGACATAGACCGTTACCCGCAAATGACTATGGAAAATATTTGCTTGCTTGTTAAGGAGATTCGTGCATACAAGCCAGACTTAATACTTACTCCTTCAAATGAAGAGCATCACTCTGACCACCGCGCGCTTTACAATTTAACTAAAGAAGCAATTTGGCAAGCAGGAAGAGCAGCCTTTCCAGGACTAGGTGAGCCTCATAAGACCCGCACTTGGCTCTCATATGAAACTGACAACGCTATAGCCCAACCTAATTTTTTGTTCGACATTACTGACCACTGGGAAGACAAGAAAAACATTTTCGAACTATACCGGTCGCAGACAGGAAGAAAAGATTTGGTTTCTGCACTGCTCGGGCTAAACCGCTTCCGCGGGATTATGTTTAAAGGTGGTGAGTACGCAGAAGCATATAACATAAAAGAATTTTTTTATGGATAACTTGGACAGCAAGGAATATTGTACGATTTATTTGGTACGGCATGGGGAGTCGGAGGACAATGTTAACAGTATTGTTGCCGGTCACCGTGACCGACCGTTGACGGCACATGGTAGAGACCAGATTGCAAGAACTCGTGATCGTTTAAAAGACATAATCTTTGACGCTGTGTATAGCTCTGACTTGCAGCGTACGCAAGAGACTGCACAGATTCTCACAGAAAAGAAATTGGCTCTGAAAACAAAAGAGGCCCTTAGAGAGCGTTTTTGGGGAAGGTTTGAAGGCAAACACTCCTCAGAGTTTCGTGACCACGTAAACCAGCTCTATGGAGGGAAACAGGTATCGGAGCGTGATATGTGGTATACCACATACGACGCTGGTATAGAAACGTATGATGAAATGGTGACTCGCGCGCTTGTTATCTTGCGAGAAATCGCCGCGGCAAATATAGGGAAGACTGTTTTGGTAGCGTTTCATGGGGCATGTATCCGTTCTCTTTTGGTACGTTTTGGCATTGGCAAAATGATGGACTTTCCGCCTGGCTCAATTAAAAACGGTGCGCATGTAAGATTAATGTCTGATGGTGTTGAGTTTTTCATCTGCGATGTCGTGGGTATACACAAAGAGGGCAAAGTGTATGTCAGAAATGGGCATAAGGTTTAGATGTTGAAGTTTTACAGAATTTAAGAGAAATTGCTAAAATGTGCTATATTTAAGAGGTTTTTTATATACGAATTTTCTTATTTTTTGACTATTTTATTGTT
>DASPKA010000037.1:0-8596 GCA_035628335.1 Patescibacteria group bacterium
ATAAACGTTTCTGGACTACCGACCGACCCGTACGTACTGTGCGCAAGAAAATCCTATTATCACAAATGCCATACGTGCGTCAGGGCAATCAAGGAAAACACATCACCAGGGCAACCAAAACGACCAAAAAAAACTGGTCCCTTAGACAACGGCAGGAGAAAACTATCGCTCTAAAATTGAACAGTCTCCTGATGGTACCATCGGGAGACTGCTCTCTTACTCTCATGCAAACATACATACTAAACCCACTAGACAGCCGGTACCGAAATACTACTGAATCCTTAGCCGCTATTTTCAGCGAACAAGGGTTTTTTAAATACCGCACCCTTGTTGAAGTACGTTATTTCATAATGCTCTCTGAATCTGAAAAAGTTGGTCTTCGAAAGCTAACCATGCTTGAAAAGGATTATCTAGAATCACTATGTGACCTTTCCCAAGAAGACTATAATCTTATAAAACAAATAGAGCTACAGGGCTACGGTAACATACCAGCGACCAAGCATGATCTAAAGGCGCTAGAATACTTCTTAAAAATTAAGCTCAAAAACACAACATTAGCCGACACTTCAGAGTGGGTACACTTTGCACTTACCACCTGGGATATAACTAGCGTAGCGTACGGGCTCATGTTAAGCGACGCAATTTCAAAAATTCTGCTACCTAAGCTTGCTGAGATTCTTGAACACATGCAGACATTGGCAAAAAAACACGCAAGGCTCCCCATGCTCGCTAGAACTCACGGCCAACCTGCGTCGCCGACTACTATGGGAAAGCAATGTGCCGTTTTTGCAGAACGTCTCTCTCGTCAGATTGATCAACTAAAGTCATTTCAACTTTTGGTAAAGTTTAGCGGAGCGACCGGAAACTACAATGCGCATTATGCTGCATACCCTACAGTAGACTGGGTTGATTTTTCAGAAAAATTTATATCCTCGTTTAATACTCAGCGACACGTCCTATTATCCTTAAACAACTATACAACTCAAATTGAACCCAATGACACATATGCGGAGCTTTGTGATATTCTCAAAAGAATACACACTATACTGCTAAACATTAACCAGGACATGTGGAGGTATATTAGTGATGGGTGGGTTAAGCAAAAACAAGTTGCTGGCGAAATAGGGTCCTCAGCTATGCCGCACAAAGTAAACCCCATTAACTTTGAAAACAGCGAAGGAAACCTTGGTCTTGCCAATGCCATACTGAGCTTCTTTTCCAGCAAACTTCCAATCTCCAGATTACAACGCGATCTCTCTGACTCCAGTGTGCAACGTAATTTTGGAGTCGCTTTTGGGTATGCACTCGTTGCATATGAAGCATTGAATATGGGGCTAAGTAGCATTGAAGTGGACGAGCTTGCTATAGTCCAGGCCTTGCGAGAACACCCAGAAGTGATTGCAGAAGGTATTCAAACTATTCTCAGAAGAGAAGGTGTGCCTATGCCTTATGAGCAACTTAAGGCACTCACCAGAGGTAAAACCATCACTCTTGCCGAAATCCACACTTTTATAGACAATTTAGATATACCGTCACCTCTGAAAGTGGAATTAAAAAAACTAGATCCCGTGACATATATAGGAAACTCCGCAATTTTCTAAGGAGGAAGTATGGAAATCCTAAATCGCCGTGAAAAAACTATTTGCCCAGCATGCCATGCTGACTGCTGGAGTCTGAGTTTGTACTGCACTAACTGTGGTACGTTCCTACGTGTCGCAGCAACACGTGATATGAGATTACTTCAAGCCATAGAATCACAAGTGTTGTGTTCTGACTCAAAGCACTCAGTTATAGACGCACGCAAAGGAGTCAATTTCTGCCATATGTGCGGTAGTAATTATGGAAAAATGGGCATTCGAAATTATGGACGAGTTTGAAATATGAAAAACGGACCTGTCTTTGACAAGTCCGTTTTTTCTTGTGCTATTTTTGCACCTGGCGAATTTCCCCAGTTTCAGGGTCTTCCTCAAAAGCAAAAGAACACTTTATGGTTCTTCCGCTTCCCACCTCTGGACGGAAGGCGGATTGTAACATGAGGAACTCTTCTATCGGTAACCGGTCTATACAACCTATGTCTGGGCCGTCTCTAGCTTCAGTCGCAATTATGTCGAGCATTTGTGAAATAGAAATCATACTTCCTCCTTTCGTAGTATAATACTACCATGGATACAGACTTACTTATACAACAATCTGCAGAATACGTAAAAACGCGAACCCCAGACAAAGAAACTACCGGACACGACTGGCATCATATCCATAGAGTCTGGAAGACGGCAAAACACATAGCCAAAGCTGAAGGCGCAGACACGGTGGTAACAGAAATCGCAGCACTCTTCCATGATATTGCTGACTGGAAGTTTTCAGGCGTAGATGAGGGTAATGCAAAAATAGCACGACAAGCACTAGAGAATTTTGGTGCACCTGAAAACATCATTACGAAAGTATGTGAAATTGTGGACAAAGTCTCATACCGAGGAGCAGGTGTCGCGACTACCATGGAAAGCTTGGAAGGAAAATGCGTCCAAGACGCAGACCGTCTTGATGCGCTTGGAGCAATAGGTATAGCGCGCTGTTTCGCATATGGCGGCTTGAAGAACCGCCCTATATATGATCCGGATAATTTACCTCAGCAACACAAGGATTTTGAAGCATATAAAAAAAGTAATGGCTCCAGCCTAAACCACTTTTACGAAAAACTCTTACTATTAAAAGACAGGATGCAGACAGATACAGGAAGGAAGCTTGCGAAAAAAAGACATACATTCCTGCAGATATTCCTTGACCATTTTATGATAGAATGGGATTGCACTGAAACTCTAGAGCTAATTATAGATAAAGGAGGAAATGATGGTAATCCGGATTTGCAAGGATTGCGATCTACAGTTTGACCACCTGGCTGACTACTGTAATGGCTGCGGGAAACTTCTCACGAAAGTTCGTAGAACGGCTGCAGAAAAAGCAGAATGCAGGGAGTTGGAAGCCAAATATTGTAAGACACTAAAAAACCACCAGAACATCGCACGTTACGTGATTATTCAAAAAAATCGGCCAAAAGACCACTGTATCTTTTGTGGCATTCCTCTCGCAAAATTCATGGGGAACTAACACATGAAGGAGGTAAGTTGTATGAGTCATAGAACTCATTGCGAAACTACATATGGAATTCTTGCAGTGTTCTGCGGAGTTTGCGGGGACAAACTTCCCCCTCCAAGAATTTCTACTAAAATCCCACGCAAAGTACGTGTAGGTAAGTGCTGCAGAGAAATCTGGCACCCCACGGGAATGCGTCACACGGGACTGTGCCACCAGGAGCTTGCCGAAGAAGGCATCCTTTTCTGTTCGAAATGTGGACTGCGTATAGCTCGGGTTTGTAAGTGCGGCAAACAAGCACACTTGCTCGACGACTACTGCAAGCACTGTGGAAAGGAGTTGGAGAAAATTCCTCGAACGCAAGCCGCAAAGGAAACACACGAATTTTTCCGATCAGCACTCTGCGGCTCACACTATGAGCACCTGACAGCATTTTACCTTGCTCAGGAAGAGCGAGTGCTTAAGACATACTGCAGTTTTTGCGGAAAAGACTTAAGCTCATTCGCTGGGCACTAACACTGGCAGTAGCAGGCTAAAGTACTTTAGCCTGCTATTTCTTTTTAATATATACTATAAAATGTATGGAAAAAATACGTGTGCAAAAGTTCATATCTGAGGCTGGAGTTGCTTCCAGAAGACAGGCAGAAGAGTTTATCCGTAGTGGACAGGTTTTTATAAATGGCAAAAAAGCAAAACTCGGCGATAAAGTTAACCCATCCACTGATACCGTTAAGGTGTATGGAAAAATTATCCCCCGAGGTACCCAAAAATACTATGTAGCTTTATATAAACCAAAGAACACGATGGTAACCAAGCGGGATCCATATGGCCGCAAGACAATATTCTCTTTACTGCCTCCTGATATACAAAAACAAGTGTGGAATATAGGCCGCTTAGACTACGAAACAGAAGGTCTGCTACTCCTCACCAATGATGGTGATGTCACTCAAAAACTTGCACACCCTTCCTTTGAACACGAGAAAGAATATGAAGTAAAAGTTGATCCAGAGCCCACTCCTGAGCAACTAGAAGATCTGCGAGCGGGCGTTAAAATTTCCCAAGGCCACGCCAGTGCCACACGAGTAAAAGCCGTAGGTACCCTCATCTACATTACCTTAAAAGAAGGAAAAAAACGTCAGGTTAGAAGAATGATTGATGCTGTTGGTCTTTCAGTAATAAATCTAAAAAGAGTACGGATTGGAAAGTTAAACCTCAAGGATCTAGCATTAGAACCGGGTGAATATAGTCTCTTAAAAAAATCTGATATATTGTAATATGCAACCAGAAATTAGTAAAAAACAACTGCTTATTGCCTGTGGGGCTTTTGCTTTTGCAGCTATCATCACAGCTTTTATACTCAACATACGAAAAACTGCTGTCGAAACAAATGTTATTGAAGACGCAGGCTATATTTTACCTCCTCCAACTACCAAATAACCATGAAACCTAAAGGAGAAATGTATGGCTCAAGGTATTACGGGCGGCATTATTTTGACTAACTGCTGCGGGAACTTACAGTGCTCGGGCGGCCAAAACTGCGACTGTCATATAGACAGCTTTGGCCTCTGTACGACTCATGGACTCCCAGAACCCCTCTTAAACCAACCCCCAGCTCCTGACTTTGAAACGCTACGCGAAGAACTCCTCCGCGTTTTAAACAGAGAATAAGTCAAAAAACACTGCGGGGTATTGCACCTAGCAGTGTTTTTGATATTTTTATATCTATAGCTTTTCGTAGTGCGGGTCCCCCGCAACAGTAGAATAGTATCAGGAACTCGGGGTCTCCCCGAGGGGATGATGCGTATTCACTCCGGAGAAAAAACTACTGGAAGGAAGGGTGAGGTCGAGAGGGATGGAACATACCTTTCGAAATGCTTTTAAAATCCAAAGTATGACTTCCAATCTTTTTTTTCTGGTACCTTTGAGGCTTCGCCGCCGTGGTCATTGAGCTGTTTTATGATATCAGCTTCTTTCTTGGTAAGTTTTGTTGGAATTACAACTCTTACGGTTATTAATAGGTCGCCTCGCCTTGTTGAGTTTATATACGGTACTCCTTTACCTGACACCCGAAGTACTTTTCCGCTTTGTGTTCCAGCTGGAATTTTTATCTCAATTGTGCCGTCCAGCGTCTCTACTTCTACCTTATCGCCAAGCGCTGCTTGTGTGAAACTAATAGGCAGTTCTTTAAGTAATTGCTGTCCTTCACGCTGGAACTCTTTAGATTTTTTAACTATTATAGAAATAAACAAATCACCTGGGTCCGAACCTTTATACCCAGCCTCCCCTTCTCCTTGCAGACGGATGCGCTGGCCATTGTCTATTCCTGCTGGAATGTTTACTTCTAAAACCTTCGGTCGTCTGAGGACTCCTGTACCAGAACAAATACTGCACACTACTTCTGGCACCTTACCTTCACCCTCGCACTTGTCACAAAGTATTTGTGACTGAACATTTCCAAAAATAGTCCGGCTTGAAGTAGTTACACTGCCTCTTCCATGACATTTTGAACAGGTGGAAATCTTTGTGCCAGGAGCAGCACCCGAACCCGAGCATATGTTGCAGGTATCTTGTTTCTCAAGCGTAATCTTTTTACTCACACCAAAGACCGCTTCCTCAAACTCAATAGACATTTGCACTTCAATATCTACCCCCTTGCGACGCCTTGGACTCCTGCCCTGCCCATTACCAAAGCCAAATACTTCCGAAAAGATGTCACCAAAGTCTCCCCCGAAGGGGGATCCGCCTCCGGCGGAAAAACCGCCAAAGTTGAATTCAACCCCATCACCAAAAGGATTGCCCCCACCGCCGAACGGCCCGCCGGCCCCACCATACTGCTGCGCGTTTTTGTAGCCATTGTGACCAAAGTTGTCATACTGCTGTTTCCGCTTGGGGTCAGACAGTACCTGATATGCCTCGTTTATTTCTTTAAATTTCTCGGTGTTGCCGTTCCCCTTATCTGGGTGATGCGCGTGTGCAAGTTTGCGAAAAGCGCGCTTAATCTCATCTTGCGAAGCGCCCTTCTCCACACCTAAAATTTTATAATAGTCTTGAGCCATGTTCTAGCTATTCAGTCTTAAGGCCTAACTGCTGAGCGAGCGTAGTGCTGTCGCCTATCTTCCCGTTTTGTTCTTCGTATTTCTGGAGGTTGTCAGCGAGTGCCTGCCATATTCGCTTGGCATGCTTTGGGGAAACAATGATACGTGAAATCATTTGTCCTGCCGGAGGCACTATATTCATAAAGTCAATTATAAACTCTTCATGAGTGTGGCCAACCTGGACCATATTTGCGTACTGGCCTTTTAAAATTTCGTCTGTTGCTTTTACTTGGATCTCTTGCGGTTGTTGTGGCTGTTGATTTTGTGTCATGGTATTTATATGCTTATTTAATGAAAGGAGGAAAGTCATGGAAAAGCCAAGCGCTACTTGCTGCTATGACAACCGATGCCCAAAGAAGCAGCAGACCGGTCCATGTGTGTGCCAAGTTACCATTGAACGTTGGTGCAAAACACACGGCCGCGCAATTTCAGACTAAAATTTCTGACAAGATAGACTGCACTTTCCCGGTTAACGGGGAAGTGCTTTTCTTTTACCTATTTCACTTCAGTATAGTCAGCATCCACCGGACCCTGCCCTGCCTGGTTCTGATTTGGTTGGCTGCCAGCATCACTTGTCTGAGTATTTGTAGGCTGCTGGTCCGCCGACGAGGCGGAGTACATAGCAGCGCCAACCTTTTGAATAGCGTCGCTAAGTGCGTCCATGGCTTTACGGATTGCTTCTATATCTTCTTTATCTTTAACTTCTTTAAGCGCTTGTATTTTTTCTTCAACCGTGGTCTTGTCTTCCGGCTTAACCTTGTCTCCGGCATCTTTTAAAGTCTTTTCTGAAACAGAAATTAGGTTGTCTGCGTTATTGCGCAGGTCAACGGTTTCCTTACGCTTCCTGTCTTCCTCAGCGTGCATTTCTGCTTCTTTCTTCATGCGTTCGACATCTTCCTTAGACAGGTTGGAAGAACCTTGTATGGTAATGTTAGCTTTCTTGTTAGTGCCTTTATCAACTGCTGAAACAGTGACTATGCCATTTGCGTCAATATCAAAAATCACTTCGATTTGTGGCACTCCTCGAGGTGCTGGAGGAATACCGTCCAGATTAAACATACCTAAGGACTTATTGTCCTTAGCGAACTCTCGCTCACCTTGAAGTACGTGAATTTGTACCGATGTCTGGTTATCTTGCGCTGTCGAGAACACCTGGGACTTTGAAGTTGGAATAGTAGTGTTGCGCTCAATGAGTGGAGTGCGAACACCGCCCAAAGTCTCAAGACCAAGGGTTAATGGGGTTACGTCAAGGAGCAGAATTTCCTTACCCTTTACATCACCACCCAAAATACCAGCTTGCACTGCTGCTCCTTTTGCCACAGCTTCCATAGGATCAACCCCTCGCTCAACTTGCTTACCTATAAATTCCTCGACAAATTTCTGAACGGCAGGCATACGAGTTGGTCCGCCAATCAGAATAATCTTGGCAATATCATGAGGGGCAAGCTTTGCGTCTGAAAGAGCCTGAGTAACTGGCTGGCGCATGCGGTCAACTAATGGCTTCACCAAATCTTCCAGCTTCGCACGAGTTACCTTCATTTGTAAATGTTTAGGACCAGAAGCATCTGCTGTAATGAAGGGAAGGTTGATATCAGTCTCTAAGGTTGTAGAAAGTTCTATCTTTGCTTTTTCTGCTGCTTCACGAACGCGATTCATCGCCATTTTATCTGCAGTGAGGTCTATACCGCTCTGGTTCTTAAACTCCGAGGTAATGTGACTTATAAGCGCCGCATCCATGTCTTTACCACCAAGCTGCGTGTCGCCACTGGTAGACATAACTTCGAAAGTTGCCTGACCATCATGCTCGCCAAAGTCCATAATAGTGACATCAAGCGTACCACCACCCAAGTCAAAAACTAAAATCTTTTGATCCTTAGTCTCAGACTTGTCTATACCATAAGCGAAAGCTGCGGCAGTTGGTTCGTTAATCACGCGAAGTACTTTAAGTCCAGCAATCTCACCGGCATTTTTAGTTGCTTGGCGCTGGGTGTCGTCAAAATATGCCGGAACTGTAATCACTGCTTCAGCAACAGGCTGGCCTAAGTAGGCTTCAGCATCTCGTTTTATTTTTTGTAAAATGAAAGCAGAAATCTGCTCTGGACTGTACTCTTTGCCATTTACGTTATAGCGAAAGTTAGTGCCCATTTTGCGCTTTGCTTCAAAAATGGTTCCTTCTGGATTAGTTACAGCCTGCCTGCGAGCTGGCTCGCCCACAAGCAACTGACCTTCCTTAGTGAAAGCAACGTAGGAAGGGAACGACTTTCCACCCAATGACGTTCCTTCCGCAGACGGAATAATAACCGGCGTAGCCCCCTCCATAACAGCCGCCGCGCTGTTTGATGTTCCCAAGTCTATACCTATAACTTTACTCATATAACGCTCTCCCTGTCATTCCCGCGAAGGCGGGAATC
>DASPKA010000038.1:0-5397 GCA_035628335.1 Patescibacteria group bacterium
TGTTCTCTAGTTTAGATACTAATGGTGTAACTATTACATACCGCGCTAAAGTGTCTATTGACAATGGCACTATTACTAACACTGCTACTGCTCAGGCTGGTGTTCCTCAAAATGTTCCTCCGGTCACTGATACTGCTACAGTAAATGTAAATACTGTTGTCCAGAACGGAACTTTGAACATTGAAAAGTCTGTTCGTAACTTAACTACTGGCGGCGGTTTTTCAGATCAAGCAAATGCCAGGACAGGTGAAACTGTTGAGTACAAGATTCGCGTATACGCATCCGTCACGACCGTGAATAATGTTACTGTTAGAGACAACTTCCCATCTTCTCAGCTTACCTATGTGCAAGGCTCATTGCTGGTAAACGGACAGCAGGGTTTTTCAGGCCTCTCTGGCACTGGTTTGGTGTTTTCCAGCATTTCTACTTCTGGAATTGACATCACATACCGCGCTACCGTTAGTGCAGGCCCTGGTAGTACTATTACAAACACCGCTCAAGCAAGCTCTCCAAATGCTAATAGTGTGCAGGATACCGCTCGCGTGAATGTAACTGGCGAAGTCATCAACAATACTACGTTGTCTATAAACAAAGAAGTAAGGAACATTACGAAGAATACTTCTTTCAGCAAGAACCAAACTGCTCAGATCAATGACCAGGTTGAGTACCGCATTGTGGTGCGCAACACTGGTTCAGCTGTTGCTCAGGACGTTCGAGTTACTGACAACGCAACCTTCGCAAATTCAGGCTTAAACTTAAGCGGCAATATAAATGCTACCAAAAACTTTACTGGTAGCTTCTCTTCGGCATTGTCATTTGGGTCACTCCAAGTTGGCGAGCAGGTTGACATAACCTATCGTGCACATGTTAGCCGCGATGGATTCACTATTCAAAACACCGCAGCTGCATATGCAAACAATGCTCCGTCAGTTCAGGACTCTGCCTTCTTAGATGTTGGTGCAAACAAGGGTAACTTGACCATTGCAAAAGCAGTGCGTAAAGCGTACAGCGGCAACTCGTTTGCAAAAACGGCTTACGTGCAGGACGGCGACACAGTTGAGTACCAAATCCAGGTATCTGCAAACTCTGGTACTGTTAACAATGTACGCTTAACTGAAAACATTATAAACAACTTTACCTTGAACTTTGGTTCAGCCCGCTTGGAAGGCTCTGTCATTTCTGACTCATTTTACGGTGGAACTATATCTTTGGGTAATTTGACGCAGGGTCAAACTAAGACGCTGACCTTCTTTGGCATTGTGCGTAACAATACTACTACTCAGATCACCATCACAAACACCGCTCAGGCAACTGGTGACAACGTAACTTCAGTGCAGGACACAGCAACGGTGTATGTCGCTGGCCAGCAGCCGCAAGGCAACCGCCAGATAGCAGTTAATAAGAACGTTCGTAACAACACTACGGGGACTTCATTCCAAAACTCCGTCAATGCTTCTACTGGTGACACTGTTACCTATGAGATAACGATTTCTAACACTGGTACCTTGCCACTTGAAAACGTTCGCTTGACCGACACTTGGACAAACGGAATAAACGTAAACGTAAACACAGTGCGTGTAGATAGCAGCTCTGTCTTTCCTTCTTCTTACGGTAGTGGGTTCGAGGTTTCATTGGGTAGTATAGGTACTGGCCAGCAGCGCCGTGTTACCTTTGATGCAACGGTTACTATCCAATCTGGGACAGTGACGAATACCGCACGCGCTTCTGCAAGCTCTGTAAACGAGGTACAAGACGATGCACTGGTAACAGTCCAGTTTAGTGGTACTCCTAACCTGGTATACAGTAAGTCAGCGTTTAATGACACCCGAAACGCAGATGCAACTACGGTTGCCGCACAGCGTGAAGACTACATTACCTATACCCTGACTGTGCGTAACACTGGTAACGCAGCACACAACAACTTTGTTGTCTCTGACGACCTTTCCGGTATTCTGCCATTGGCAGACATGGTAGACCTTAAGGGCGGTAGCTTGAATGGCAGCACTATTTCTTACCCAGCAGTGAACATTGCACAAGGTGAGACTGTGACTAAGTCGTTCCGCGTGCGCGTGAAGAGTAGTCTTGCTCCTAACCTCTCATACACAATGGTCAATACCTATGGAAACACTGTTCGCGTAAACATCAACACTCCAGAAAACCCAGGACCGATCATTGCTCCTAAAACTGGTGTAGACGGACATACCGCAGTTGCTTTCGGCAGCTTGCTTTCAGGGGCATTCTTAATCATCCGCAAGCGCAATGCCATTCTAAAATCAATATTCGCGTAATGATATACAATAAACCCTCTTACCGCTTCAACGGAGGAGGGTTTTTTGTTTTTTTCCGAACTGGTATACTTTATGTAAGAAGTAGAATAGCCATCAAGTATGGAATTCACTTCCATAATTGATGGCGTATTCACTATGATCTTTTTTTCAGACCAGTATGAAACTAGTCGACTTTCGGAAGAGGCTGCTTTTACTGTAACTGCACCTACCAATACAGAAATACTGATGCGTACCGAAGGTGAGGGAACCAAGCTTTTTACATCCACAACTAAGCGAGAACATGAGAACACAAAACTACTTAATCCAGAGCATTTTGCATTGACAGATATAGAATTTTTAGTTGAAGAGAAAAAAATAGCCAGGACCACAGGCGAGCTTAAAGAGGAAGAACAAGCGAAGTTGAAAGAAAGGTTAATTGCTGAAGCAGCTTTAGCAAAGACAAACATGCTTGACTTACTTACACGCGCATACCCATTTCGAGACGATATGATGTTTATGTTGTCTTTAATAGAGAAGAACGGCCTAGCTGTTATGCTCGTAGACACGAGTGCAGGCTGGTATAGGATTGCCGCAATAGACGCTGTTAAGCAGAATGGTGATAATCTTGATTTACTTACTCCAGAACTACGAAGAGATGAGGTTATAAGCTTACGAGCAATACAGAACAGTGGCGCAGCGTATGCATTTGAGCATTCCGAATATCCTGAGAAATATTCAAAAGAGTTTTTACTTAAAGCCGCTAAGTTAAATTTTCATGTACTCCAATATGCAGGTGAGCTCAGAGATAACTTAGATTTTATGAACCAAGCTCTCGCTGAAGATTACAGAGCAGCGATTTACTTAGGGCCACTGTTGTCAAGTGGAAATACAATTCATGAATTAGTAGAAGGAAAGAGTAAGAAAATTTTTGGTTTACTAAGTGAAGTATCCTGGTTAGAGCTTAAGAAAAGTCCTAAATTTAAAGAATATGTGTCTGCAGCAGTAGTAGATAATCCATATATTGTAAAGTATCTTTCGAGCGAGGAGGTTGCTGTAGATACATTTAGGGAACGGGAATTTAGAAAAGAGCTTAAGGCGATTAATCCAGAAGTAAGTAAGTACCTGCCAATTATTTCACTCAATACGGGAGAGTTAGAATTATGAGTAAAATTTTAGTTACGGGAGGCGCAGGGTACATTGGTGGGCATATCGTACACATGTTAATTGAGTCCGGAGCGGAAGTGGTTGTAGCGGACGATTTTTCTTATGGTCGAAGAGACCATGTTCCTGCAGGGGTGAAAGTCTATGAAGGGGATTTGAAAGACAAAACATTTGTTGCGTCTATTTTTGAACAGGAGCCAGTTACAGCTGTGATTCACTTAGCAGCATCCTTGGAAGTAGAAGAGTCTGTGAGGGAGCCTGAAAAGTATTTTGAGCAAAATGTCAGGGCAACCCGAAATCTTCTTAAGGCTATGCGTACGCAGAATGTTAAAAAAATGACCTTTGCTTCTACGGCTGCAGCGTACGGTGAAGTTGGCCTGGAGCCCGTAAAAGAACATGAGCTCAGAGAGCCTAACAATCCATATGGGCATAGCAAGGTAATTGCCGAAAGTCTCATAGACGTACACTGCCGCTGGTTTGGTTTACAAGCTGTCTCATTAAGGTTTTTTAATGTCTGTGGGGTAAGCCCGAAGTATGGGGTTGTAGACACGCATAAGGCTTCTCATATGTTGCCTATTATCATTGAAGCAGCGTTAGGAAAAAGGGAGAAGTTTGTGGTCAACGGCGGCGACTACCCAACACCAGACGGTTCCTGTGTACGGGACTTTGTTCATGTCATGGACATTGCCCGAGCCCACATAGTGAGCTTAGATTATATAGACAAACACCCCGCATCAAAATTAAGAGTTTTTAATGTTGGAACAGGCAGCGGGCATTCAGTTTTACAAATGGTAGCAGCAGCGAAGAAAATCACGGGCAAGGATTTCCCGGTTGAAATAGGCCCACGCAGGGCAGGGGACGCCCCAAGTACCATTGCAAATGTTGAGTATATACAGAAAGAAATGGGTTTTGTTTGCGAACATTCAAGTCCAGAAGAAATAATTGAATCTACTTGGCGTCAGATGGCAAGGCAGGTGTAACTATTACAATATTAAAACGTCATATATATAGTGAGAAAATTTTTATTAGTTACGACATTTACGCTCATATTCCCCACGTTTGCTCACGCTTTTTCGGGCTATAATGATCCAGCTTTTACCTTTAACGCGCAGGACAGCGACAAACAGTGGGGTCTACCAGCAGCTGGGTTTGTGGATGCAATGGACTACGGCAGTGGAAACCCATCAGTTGTTGTTGCTATTATTGACACCGGGCTTGATGCAACTCACGAAGACCTCGCCGGTTCACATATAGTCCCGGGTTATGATTTTATACATAAAAAGCCATTAACCGGAAAAGAAGATAGTGACGACAATGGCCACGGCACCTTAGTGGCCGGGATAATAGCAGCCACAGCAGGAAATGGAAAGGGTGTTGCAGGGGCAGCTCCTGGGCTTTCTATAATGCCGCTAAAGGCGTTAGGGAGTGATGCTTCAGCTACGAGCGATGTTGTTGCGGAAGCTATTTCGTACGCTGTCAGCCATCGTGCAGATGTAATTAACCTCTCGCTTGGTAGTGTTTCAGTCTCTTCAGACCCCTTGCTGTCTTCAGCAATTGAAAAGGCCTACCGGGCTGGAGTTATCATAGTTGCTGCGGCAGGTAACGACTACCAATCAACTGGCATAAACCTAGACGACCACCCCGCATACCCAATCTGTGATGATAATGGAGAAAATATGGTAATCGGTGTCACTGCAGTAGACAAAGCAATGCAGAAACCTGACTTTGCGAACTATGGCCAGCGGTGTATAGATGTTGCTGCTCCTGGTAAGCGAATTCTTTCAACTATAAATCACGACCCACTGACAAAGGAGTATAAAGCAAGTACCTATGCTTATGTCTCTGGTACTAGTATAGCTTCTCCCTTCGTATCTGCATTGGCAGGGCTCATAAAGTCACGCTATAGTTATGCAACAAATGTTCAAATACGAGAACAGATATTACGCACGGTACGAAACATAGACCTGGA
>DASPKA010000039.1:0-6981 GCA_035628335.1 Patescibacteria group bacterium
CGTATCTAAGAGCATATATATAGAATATCCCCGAAAGCAAGGACGAGAAATACTGGTAAAACCTGTTGTGTTGTTACCTTCAAATAGTTATATATTTCTATGACAGACATGCCTTAAGTATAACCTGCCGGAACACAAAACAAAAACACCAGTGTCTCATTCGGAAACACTAGTGTTTAAACTTAGTCATGACGTGTTGTTGCCTGGTGGTTGCCCAAGCACTCCTCTGAGCAGTGCCGAAGGCCACACGTAGCGCCGTTTTTCCCGACAACGGGACGCCTACATGTAAAGCCCTTTTTCGTCTTTTTTTCTTCACAAAACCCACACATCTCCTGGGCTTTGTGTTGCGTTAACGTAGCTGGTATAACCACCCCATACCGATTTCTCTTTGTTGCCACCTTTCCTCCTCTATTGCTAGTTTTCTGAAATTTTTCCAATCATAGCATTTCTGTATAAATAAAAAAACGGGAGTATATTGCAGACGGTGCCATTGGTTGCCTGCGACATACTCCCTTCGTGTGCTATACACCTAGCATCCACGCAATCGCGTGGGCGGCGCCCATCCATTCGTGCTGAATAGCTAATTCAGCATCTTTTGGATAGCGTTCAGCCCATACGCGCGCTGCGCACTGCTTGTCTTCACGGCTAATGCGAATATTGCCGTAAAGTTCGTTTCCAGCTCGCAATATCGATGCGAGCAGGAAATCGTCCGCTTCTACAGCGGTAAGCAGCGGAGATTGCCCGGGTCGACTTGGAAGAATATTTGGCAGAACGCCATACTTCATCCGAATTTCCCGTTTTTCGAGCTCCAACTTGCTTGGACGCTCATAAACAATCTCGATCACTAGGGTCTCATTTGCGTTCATCTGCTCCATGCATCCTCCGTTTAACAAACACCTAAAAGTTATTCCTCTGGGGCATCCAGAGTAACCTTTACTCCAAGAGGAACGCGAATTGAGATTTACACATTATAGCATTTTACATCCATAATGTCAATAACCCTTGAAAAACCCTAAGATATGTGTTAAAATAGACTGTACAAAAAGCCCTTTTCCTGACCTCTAATCAGGGGACCCCAAATGACAGGCAAACAATAATATGTTTTAAAAAAGATTTGAAGTGAAACGGAAAGTCTTTTTTAAAACGCATCGTTCGGGCATTTGGGGAAGAGGAGTACTTTATGGAGACTGCAGCAGAATGCGCGCGATTAGCGGGCGTTATGCGGAAGTCGGAATAAAGTGCGACGAGGGACCGTAGCTCAGTCGGTAGAGCAGAGGCCTTTTAAGCCTTGTGTCGTGGGTTCGATCCCCACCGGACCCACCATTACAAAACACCGCTCAAGCGGTGTTTTGTAATTTCTAGTCAATAAAATTTTAAAAAAAGTAACTTGAATAAAATATTGCTTTATCACGATCTACTTAAGTGCTTCATGCAAAGCAATTCTATTTCCTTCTGTATCTTCAAATTCAGCAACAAACCCGAGCTCACCGTTAGACTTCTTAGGGTAGAGCGTTCGTCCACCACACTGAATGACAAGTTCTAAAGTCTTATCTATGCTATCGACACCAAAATACACGAATATACCTTCCTTACTAGGTTTGTATACGCTCCCTTTCGCTAAAGCTCCTGAGGCACCGAACTGCTTGCCATCATAAGGAAACGTAGCCATTTCATACCCGTCGATAACTGTCTTGATAAACGTTATCTCAAAAACGTTTGAGTAAAAATTCATTGCTCTGTCCATATCAACAACAGGAATCTCAAAATATACCACTGGATTATGATGTGCCATAAGTTTTTCTGGTTAATGCTAGCTATCGCAATCTTAACATAAAGTCCAAGGGGTATGCATATTCCTTATCCACTCCACATACAAGGCTGCAAAAATGCCAGCCCTGCAATAAAAAGGCACCATTTAACAAAAACGTCTGGAGTGGTGTTTTGTGTTTCATAAATATGTTACTATTCCGTCAGCTGTTGGAAACTATATCAATAACAAGTGAGGGAAAATGAAACCGAGAGTTCTGTATGTTGAACCTGACGAATTATCGCAAGGTAGTGCGGTGACGTTCCTGGAAAGAGAATTTGAAGTCCAAATGGTCGCTACAGGAAACGAAGCACTTACACTTCTACAAGCCAACACGTATGACGTTTTGGTAACAGAGAACCTGCCATCCCTAAATGCCGAAAAGCTGGTAAAGCAAGCCAAGGCACGTTACCCAAGCCTGCCAATCATCATGCTCTCAGCTTATGAGCCACATGAAGACCTACCCGTACGCTTTATCAATAAACGGGAAGATCCTCTAACTTTCCTAAAGACCCTAAAGGAGCTTGCTGGGATACGCTAGTCCAAACGAAAAAACGGAAAATTAGAGTTACCTATAATATAGCGTAAGTTGCAGCATATTTCAAAAACCGTTCCTGAGCTGGTGAGCAAAGGAACGGTTTTTTGTTTTGCCGTGTAGCGTTAAACCGGGACCGTGTCCCATGACTCCACTTTGGTGTGTGTCATTGGGTATGTCTGAAAGCCTAAACGCCGCAAGTGATCAAGGGCAAAGTCTAGCGCCTCGGGGGTGTCATAGTAGATGAACCGCCTAGACAAGTCCAACACAAAGCCGCACACATACTGACCTCGCGACTTCCAGTTTCTCTGCCACCAGAAAGCTTGTGGCAAGCTACCGATGGCAATCTCCCCCATACCACCCTCAACGCCAGTCAGAATATTTCCGCGGCCGCCCCAGTTCTCACCTGTATTCATATAGGCGACTATGGGGAGCCCGACATACTCAATCACCGCACCCTCGTGCGTTATACTTTTTACTTGCACATTTTCCTCCATTTGTGTGAAATTAAACCTCAAGACAGAATGAAATATTTAACCATAAAATCACAATTTTGTAAATACCCGATTCATAAAATAATGAGCTAAGGCACATATAATAGAGGCACGAAAAAGGTCGAGGGATATAGGAAATTAACTATAAGAAAGGATTATTTTATGAACTTTAATTGGACAAAGGCGCTTGGGTATGGTGTTTTACTCTGGGTTGTCATGTTTGTTGTAGGCGCAATTCTCGCAAGTATGGGTATAGGTCTTAGTGCAGGTTGGATACTGGTACTTGGAATCATTGGAGCTATCCTTGCCTACTCGTTCGCAGCAAACGCAAGGCCAGGGACAGCAGGCGCTGCCTTGGGTTATGGTATAACTTTTGCAGTCATTGGCATCATTCTTGATTCGCTCATTTCCGCACAGTTCACAGCTGGGACAAACCTGTTTAATTCATGGACATACTGGCTTGGATATGTGTTAGTACTTGCCGCACCAATGTTCGCACCAAGCGTCCAAAGCACACAAGCACCGAGAGCCATGTGAGCATATGAAAAGACCTAACACGAGGAGCGCATTAGGTCTTTTTGTTTTTAACGGCGGGCATACAGTCTTGCGCGGGAAGACTGACGATGGGTATGACGATTGTGCGGGGAAGCACAATTTGGCAGTGTGCATGTTTGCCCATGCACAGGGTTAAGTCCCGTTTGATGAATCGCATGGCATTCTGGGCATAACGCGGCATACCCATATATTCCACAGACGAAACAACCACAAACAACCGTAGCCTCAACTGGAGTGGGTAGCCTAACCACACAGCCAGGACAAGGGGTGTTTGCCATTTTACCTCCTTATTATCAGCAGGGAACAGTAAAAGGCACTGGGTGCCAGATTGTCGAGATTTTTAGCGTAACACAAAGAAATTATTTTAACAATAAAATTGCCTGAAAGTCTTTATTTTTTATATTTATATGCTATAGTATAAATCTTTAAAACTTACGGAGGGACTATGAAAAAGAAAATACTCCTTGTTTTCAGCATACTTGCGATTTGTTTTTTATTTCTAGCCTACGCATTATGGGAACCAAACCCTGCCTCTACCACGGTTATGTGGAGCTTTACCAGGCCATACAAAAAGCAGTCGGACACCAAAGTTAGTTGGTTGGTCCTGGAAACACGCATCGAACTAAAGGCACAAAGCTATGACAGAACTTCAAACGCCTTAGGAAATGACTGGTTGGCAAAGCTCAGTGTCAACAATCCTAAGGTTGAAAATGTCACAACAGACAGGTATGAAATGATAGTTATGTACAGGGAAGATGTCCTGGACATAGCAGACATCCCAGTTGAGCTTGAGGGTTTAAAAAATTTACTCAAACTGGAGCTCAAACTGGAAATTGAAATGAAAGAAGACTCCAGACATGTACTGACAAAGCAAGACTGCGAGTCAGTCGAACCTTTGTTTAGGTGCAACACTAGCGTGATTTATCTCCCGAAAAAGTACGGCTACGACCTTGAGGCAATTCGCAGAACTCCTGGAATACGGTATGTTTTCACTCTGGAGTCTGAGCCAGACTACTGGTTAGTTAGTAAGGGTCATTACTTTAGCTGGAGGGAGATCATGAGGAGCATCTGGCCCTATGTCAGACACGCCTGCTGAGCCTTCTTAAAAAACGGGAACTCCGACAAACCAAGTCGAGGTTCCCGTTTAGTTTTTAGTGCAATAAATGCTCCTGTAGTTCGTCCCTCAGAACTACGAGTTCAGGAAAGTTATAAAAGAATTTTATTTTCAAATCTGCCCTACTCTCTCCCGTTGGGTGAGGTTCTAAAATGAATCGAGCATAACTTTCAGCAAAATCTTCCTCAGTATTTGTAGCGGCATACTCTGACACAAATCCGCCTTTTGCATCCAACCAAAACTCACGGTAAAACTTGTTTATATACGAGTCCTCCCTGCTACACCCTTGCGCAGTTACAAACCTAGGGCACTTTGCATTAACAAAATCCACCTGGTCACTGTTTAAAGACAAGAGATGCCCAGACTCGTGTAAAAAAGCATACCCCAGAATTTCAGTTTGCAACTGTCCGTTTACAAGTGCGTCAACATAGTCAACAGCCAAGTGCCAGTAGCGTGGGTCCTTTTGATCCTGGTATACGTATGCCACCGAATCATCGGGTCCGTCTGTAACAATGTCAAAGCCGATTATATGCGTGATACCATTCGGCACTAAAGAAGAAAACATTTGCCAGATCTCCTGGTGTCCTTCCCTATCTTTCACAATCTCTGCAAATTTAAGAGCGAGCTCACCCTCATGAGGGTACACTAAATCACCAGATTTCACATCATAAGCAACTATGGCTCCATTAGTGGCGCGTTCGCTTACCGCAGTTTTTTTACTTCCAGCTTCAAGCCACATCTGGGCTTTTTTTGAAACACCCAAACGAACCTCACGTGGTGTTTTGCGAATTACTAAAAATACCGTACCAACTGCTAAAATTGCTAAAATAATAGTGATTAAAATCTTTTTTTGCATTACAATACTATTATAATGTCTAATTTCAATTTTTTACACTTCAATAATCCTTGGGACTTTGAATTACTTGACTCTGGCAACGGTTTTAGGTTGGAGCGTTGGGGAAAACACATCTTAAAACGTCCAGACCCACAAGCCATTTGGCAGCCGTCGCTCCGCGCAAAGGAGTGGGAAAAAACGGATGCCTGGTTCACTTATGACTGGCACACAAAACCTGGTTTTAAGAAAGAATTTATTATTAGCTGGCAGGATATACAACTTCAGGGAAAGCTTGCCCCATTTAAGCACACTGGAATATTTGCAGAACAATCTGCGCACTGGGAGCAGTTTAGTCGTAAGTCGGCAGTCGGCAGTCGTAAATTAAAAATATTAAACCTGTTTGCGTACACCGGAGCTGCAACCATAGTACTTACTAAGCTTGGGCACTTTGTTACGCACGTAGACGCCTCCAAGCCAGCCATTGCCTGGGCAAAAGAAAACCAAAAACTTAACAACTTGCCCGACAACTCTATCCGCTGGATTTTAGATGACGCTGTAAAGTTTGTAAAACGAGAACTAGCGCGCAAACAGAGTTATGATGCCGTTTTGCTCGACCCTCCTGCTTTTGGACGTAGTCCGAATGGTAAAGTTTGGAAATTTGCAGAAGACTTCCCTGGGCTGCTAGCAAACTGCGTGAGCCTGCTTTCGCAATCACCGACATTTATTCTAGTAAACGCATATGCGACCAATACTTCCGCAATAGCTCTGCAAAATATTTTAGAAGACGCGCTCAGAAACAAAAAGTGTCGCATAGATAGCGGTGAACTTTGCCTGAAACAAAAAAATAAAAGACTCCTTTCAACCGGCATCTACTCAAAAGCAACATTCTAAAAAGCGCTTCAGCACTGAATGCTAAAACGCTCTTACATTTCGTGCTTGCTGGTAAGGTGTTTTCCGAAGACTATGAGGTATATGACCGGTAATACAAGCCAGATGAAGTTCACCTCCGGCCGTATAAACAGGTAGTGCACAAGGGGGTGCAGCGTGGTTTTTGCTGCGGCAGGAAGCAAGTTAAGAGAAATATTAATCAGCAGACCTACCTGCAGAAAAGCAAAGCCTTCAGCGAAGATTAAACTCTTAGTTGAATGCCCGTCAAAAGAAGTCTTAAATACATATCGAGCCAGAAAGAAGAACAAAACACTGAATATGCCGCCAAAAATAATCAGGTTTACAAACGCAAGCCCTGCTCCAGAAATATGCTTTTCCAAAAACTTAGTCAAAAACGGTGCTTCGACTAAAATAAGCTTACTCATGTACACCGAAACCAAAATAGTCAACAGCCGGCCTCGACCAGAGGCTGCTGTGTAAATGAGCGAGCCAATTAACCAAAACAAAAAAATAAACAAACTCCATGACGGCTGTGCCCATGGAAAAGAAAAAATGAGTTTTTTTGCGTGCAGTAACTCTTCTAACATCTATTTGTATTATATCACGACAAAACAAAAAGAAAGCTTTGTGTTGACAAAGCTTCCTAATAGCTATGGCTTGTAGCGCAGGGCAAGCAATTTGCCAAGGTTAAACTTCCACTTGCTCCCGAGCGTGCTGCGAATATACCGAAGGAGCAGGTCCTGGTACTGCGGC
>DASPKA010000040.1:0-7509 GCA_035628335.1 Patescibacteria group bacterium
ATTGAAACACATCCCCGCCATACTGACCAAACTGACCACCACATCTTTCTTGACGCTCTATAGTTAAAAGAATCTTACTGAATTCTTTTAAGGAGTTTCTGTAACTTCCTTCCTCACCAACTTGAGGGAACTCCTTAGGCAAGGGAAATGCTTTGGTTAAAGCTTCACTAGACACCACAGCGGACTGCGGACCGCTGCCTACTGCCAAAAACGGAGTCTCAAAGCTTGCTCCTTTTTTCTTCATTTCTGCTTTCATTATCCTTGACTCACGCTTCACGTCTCTCCTGAGCGACGAAAAAAACAACAACGAAAGCCGTTTGTTCGTCAAAATGGATGATAGTAAAGGTTTAAGGCTATCGAGTGCTGGCAACGCCTGCTCCTGTGTAGGCACAAAACCTTCTTCAGCTTTGAACCGTGCAAAACGCTGTTTTCTGTTTAAGCCAGGACTTAACAGAGAGTGAAGGTCCGGGTTGCTTTTTACCAAAACAAAAAACCTCGAAACATTCGGTCCTCGAAGCCTGTCTACCCATGAGGCAAGGATTTCTACTTCTTCGCGTTCATACTCATTTACTCTTACCCGTTCTTTCTCGAAATCAAGCAACTCTTCAACCGCTTCTGATAACTCATCTTGTGTGGCATCATTCTCCAAACCATACTTTTCATTTATCCTTTCAGCGAGTTGGGCCTTTACCTTTTTTGGGTCGCTTTGTTCTGTATAAAAATTTCCTATTTCTTTTTCTGTTTTAGCCATTATAAAAGTATTATACCATAAATGTTCTTTTATATGGCTTTAGACAAAATTTCACTACGAATTGGTACATCATACATACCCTCAACTGTATTCCGGTAAATTATCACTGAGAAATGCTTGTTCGTGTCCCAGTTATACTCTTCCCACAACTTAAGCATAGTGCGAGCTGTAGGGATAATCTCCCTTTCAAAAACTCTATCAACAGATATCTTTTCTAAGACACCCTCAGTACATGAGGGAATGTCGATAAAATCATATATGCCAAAATACTGGCGTATGAGCTTCACGCCGTTGTTTGCAATAACCCCAATGCTTGCAAAGTGAGTCAAGGGAACTTCAAGACCTGCCTCTTCTTTTAGTTCACGAGTAGCGCACTGGTCAATTTCTTCCCCCAGCTCTACCTTGCCCCCAAGCCCCGTATACAAACCTGGGGCAAATTTTTTCCACTCTGCTCGCTTGAGCATAAGCAAAAACCTAGGTTGTCTTGAATCTATAAGAAAAATAGTTGTAAACTTCTCAGTTGCATTTCTTAAACTTGTAATATCTTCATCTGAAACCATGATTTCAGTATATCACCTATCCTCATGGGCGTGACTTACACAGCTAATAACCCAACCTAGAAAAAGCGCCCCTGCAGCAGTCCAGGCTACAGATTGCCAGGGGTTATGCCGTACATACCAATCTGCATTCTTGTATACGTCCTTACCTTTTTCTCGAAGATCATCTCCTGTTTCCCTCAACTGATCCCAGCTTTTATGCACCGCTTCTTTAGCACCTTCTTGCGCCCTCGAATTGATCTTACTCGTGAGAGCTTCAATTTGTCTTTTAAGATCAGCTATTTCTTCTGCCGTAGTTTTTTCAAACATAAAAAATTTCTCCATAATATTAATGTGTATACTAAATCCTAAAAAACTTACATGAATGAAATATGAGAGCAAGCCTAACTGGCGTGCTCTCATATATTGCTGGATTTTATCACCATCGATTGTTTACAGTGACCACTGTTTTTGGGCGGCGATACTCGTACTGTGGCGGTAGGCCGCTATAATTCCGGTACCCATAATAACCCGAAGTAACTCTAGGGCTCGTATATATCACAGGTGGTGGATAATACACGGGGATATAGGTACCCCATGAACCATACGAAACCTGTACTACAATAGGTCCAGAAACTACTGTTACGCCAATTGACGGATAGCCAGTTGCAACGACAACCCTGGTGTCATAGCAATTCCGCCTATGGAAATGCTGCGCGTTAACAGATGCAGAAAGAAACAGCAGACACGCTCCCAAAAGTGCGATGTTTGCAAACAAAGATCTCAGTTTCATTTTTCCCTCCTTGAAATTCAATGTCCATTTCTCAATACCAGACTCTTGCATGGTATTTCAAAAGCGTGAAGGAAAAATTAATCTTTTATAATTGCTAAATTTTCAGTTGTGAAAGTGGGCCTAAAACATGTAGTTCATTCATAGCACGCGTTAAAGCAACATACAGCAGGTCTCTGTTTACTCTGGCTCGCTGTTCAGCGAGCATGGGACCTAATGCTACTGCTTGAGCAAACATTCCTTCGTTCACTCCCACAACACATACCACATCAAACTCAACACCCTGCGCTTCATTTATAGTAAGAACATGAATATTAGAAAAATTTTCATGAAGATGATAATAAGGCGCCAGATTGTCTTCAGTTTTTGCCAGAATACCAACCAACACTCCCGAGTTTCTCGACACGACCTCTGTAATGTACGCGAGCTCCGCAGAAGCCTCTAGCACTTTTTCTGCAACTTGTGGACCGACTTTCATACCGGCTGGAATCTCCACAGGGAAACCTAGCCCTTGTATATACTCCATAATCTGACGGGTAGAACGGTAGTTCTTGTGGAGTATAACGGCACGATCCTCTAGAAACTCTTCCCCAACCGCACCCCAATCCCGCAACGTACAAAGCCGAGTCTGCTGAGCTAGGTCGCCCACGTACATAATCGAATTATTCTTCCTGTCTATACATTTTTTCAGCAAAGTAATCTGTTGAGGCAAAAAGTTTTGGACTTCATCTAAAATCATACATCCATATACCAATGGAACTTTGTCTAAGCGACGCAATACCATACCCCCTTTCTTGGGGGAAAGTGACAGCTCTTCCTCAAACAACCCCCCAGCTTCAGCAATGTAAATGTGAAGCAGCGCAGTAAGGTCAAACCTGTCTAAGGTGCGCTTGTGCTTTTGTTCTTCAAAGAGCCAAAAACTTTCTTCAGTAAATGTCTTTCTATATATTTCCTCCAATATCTTGTATGGATTTCCCGAGTACGATATATCCGGCAGCTGCTCCAAACTTTGATACTTCTGAAATTCATATGCATCCTTCTGCGATTCGGTTGTTCCTGGGCGAACAATATACTCATATTCAAACAACTTAAGTTGTTCACGTGCCCAATCCTGGAATGTTGTAATTTGCACATTATGTATCCCTAATTGCGGCAATAACTGACCAAAATATGCTCTGGTAGACGCATCTTGTACAAAGATTATGCTTTTCCTTTGAGCGTAATAGTCAGCGGTATCAGGTGATTGTATCAGGTACGCGGCACGGTGGAGAGCCAAGGTAGTTTTTCCCGAACCAGCAGGGCCAGAAATTAGAAAAGAACCCTGAGGCTCGGCACGTATAACCTTGTCTTGTGCTTTTTCCATCTGCTCAACAATCTCAGGAAGTATAAACGTTGACTTATGCTGGGAGAAGTATTCCTGAAAGATGAGTTCACGTGCGAACTCCGTACTCTCAGAAGTCATATACACAATTCTCCCGTCTGTAATCATATACTGCTCCTTTTCAAGCAGTACCCCTTTCTTGTTACCTACATCCTTTATCTCATAATCAAAACGACCCGGAGTCTCGAATCGAAGTACCGAAGCGGGAACCGTCCAGGAAAAGATATTTTCTTCAACAAATGCAAACTTGGCGAAATAAAAAGTTCGACTTTCCGTTTCACCGTCGAACCTGACTTTGCATTTCACGAAATATGGAGAAGGGTACAACCCCTGTAACGCTTCCTGTTTCCGTTCTGTTATGTTCAGCATTCGCTCCTTAAGAATGCGGTCGTCAGCGCGCATTTTGGGAGCATTATCCCTGAGGTCGGTCTCAAGTACGGTTGCTTTTTCTTGGAGTCCGACTAGGTGTCCAGTTATAGCGCCTTGCACACGGCTTACATCTGCTTTTGCAGTACCTAGCATTTTTTCTTTCATCTCTTCTGTCATAAAGAAAATAGTAGCAAAACTTCGTTACTTTTTCAATTTGTATAACATTAATACAATTGGTATAAAATTACACAAATACACGACCAATAAAAGTGTTTTTTGAAAGTGGGCCAAAGTGCTGGGAATCATATGTGCTACTGACGTTATCTCCAGCAAGTACAAACAAACCGTTTTCAATATTAACAATTCGCTTTACAAAAATTTTTCCCTTGTAGCGAAACGCAACGATATGTCCGACTTTATATTTCAAAAAAGGGTAGTTCAGGAGCACTACCCTTTGTTTATTTCGTATAGTCGGCTCCATAGAGTGGCCAACGATTGTTAGAATTCTGGCAACCATACCTTTTCCTTTGGGTTCATGGGATACGTCACTTCTTTTACGATAATGCCCTTAGTTTCCCAAAAAATTTTCGTGAACTCATTGACTTTTGCAAGCATCTGCAAGGCATATTCCCGAGAGGTGGTTTGCTTGCATTTCGACCCCAGCTTCAATATCTCATTTACCAATCCGTGCAATTGTGGATATTTTTCAAAGTGCTCTGATTTAAAGTAGTCGCCCCATATTACCCGCAGTTCATGCTTCACTTTTTCAGCATGATCTTCTTTTATCTCAACCGCACGGGCCAAATTCTGCAAGCTCTCAGCGTCGACATGACCATGATCAGAAAAATCTTTGATTACGTCCATCATACGTATTACCGTAAGAGCGGCTAATTGTGCCGAGTAGGGGTCGTAAATCCCACAAGGCAAGTCACAATGTGCGTACGCAATCTCACTCCCTGTAGTTTTTTCTAAAATTTGTAGTAGCTTTTGCATGTTTCAACTCTTTACTTATATGTAACTGTATTATAGTCGAATATACGGAAAATAAAAAACCGAAGAGAGAATTACTCTCCTCGGTTCAAGAGTGCCTGCTGGTAGAACTCCAGCCGCAAAGCGTAGTAACGCGTGAGCACCTTTTCGCTTAACACGAATATAGAGACTAGACCCGCGTGCACGTGGTCCAACTCCAAGTGTCGTTCGTAGAAGTACCGAAGCCAGTCCGGAAGTTTCAGTCCGGAGTTAAGGATCTTGTGAAAAATCCCGCTAAGCTCCTCCTCGCGCGACACCACTGTGTCGAACTGCCAGCGGTGTGGGTTGAGCGTGACTTCTCTAACGTACGATTCTCCAAGCTTCACAAGCTCGGGGTACTTCAGAAGCCACCCCTCCTCTACCAGGAAGTGGCAAAGAAATTCAGCATGGTCAGCCTTACGACCATAGCTGCCGAACTGAAGATTGTCAGTGTTAAGCTCTTCCAGTGAAAGCTTATGGATACGCGGGTTTGCCAAGTTGCCCTGACTTGAATTTCGCAAACACTCTGCAAACTCCAACGCGCAGTAGTAACTGACAATAGCAAGTTTTTCAGGGTTAACTTCTGCCCAGTTCAGGGCTAGAATTTTGTTTACTAATTCTCTCATGATTTCCTCCTCGTTAGGTTGATTTCTAAGTTTACCTGAATATTTGGTTTTTATCATTTTTTTTGATATACAATTGCTAAATATATAAAAAAAGGTATTATATATAAGGAAATAATGTTGACTAATCATTCGACAAAATGAATAAAAAACTCCTGGAAACCCTTGAAAACATAGGCTTAAGTAGCTTAGAAAGCCAAATCTACTTGGCATTGTTACCTATTCATAAAGGTGGAATAAAAGCTATTTCTGATGCCGCCCAAGTAAAAAGAACCTCAGCATACTATGCTGTTGAATCCTTGATGAAGAAGGGTTTGCTGCATATTGAGCTCCAGGGATTAAAAAAGGTGTATGTGCCAGAACACCCAGACAAATTAAAAGAGCTGGTGGAGATAAAGCGAGACCAGCTCATTCGCAACTTTCCGGAACTCATTGCGCTATACAATTTGGAAGGAAGTTCTGGAGTTATCAAGTATTTTCAGGGAGTTGAGGGGGTGAGAAACGCATATACCTTGCTACTTGCGCAGCTTAAACCAGACGACTACTACCTCAGCATTTCAGAAGTAGAAGCTTGGTATAACACAGACCCAGACTTTTTTGAATTTATTCGAACGACTCGCAGTAAAAAACACCTTACTACTAGGATTCTAGTCAATAACACTCCTGCAAGTCTGGAGTACAAAGCGAAGGAAACCTACTACCGACAAAAGGTCAAAATCCTGCCGGAAGGCACCCGTTTCCCAAATACCATTACCATATCCCCATCTTGCATACTTTTTCACCAAGTAATTGCGCCAATATCAGCAATTTTAATAGAAAATCCTAGCCTAATTCATGTACACAAAGAATTGTTCGAGATATTGTGGAGAACTTGACAAAATATTAAAATCTTATATAATACCAGCATGATGAACAAGATAAGTCCATCACCTAATATTCTTGTACTCTATGCCCTAAGGCGATTGCGCCTTAGGGCATTTTTTTAAAGACAAAATCGGAGGTATAAATGCTAAACAGAAATAGGCAAAAAACACTTACTTCAATCCATGCCGCAATGGAAGAACTTTCAGTAAATGAAGAGTTTACAAAGCTGCCGTACGACAGACAACTCCAATTGGCGATGCAATTCTACCAATGCGAGCGTGCACGATTGCAAAAAGCTAAAATGCTGGTAGAGTTCCTCCTTAAAGACATTGCGCCTATTGGAGTCTCGCTCTACGCGTTATGGATAGCATTGCATAAGTAATTCTTGCCTAAACAATTATAAAAGCCTCACTTTTTAAAGTGAGGCTTTTATAATTTAACAACTAAATAGTGGCAAGTAATACAGAATACATCGTCTATCAAGATTTGTGTATTGTTCTTTCAGCCTAAGTGCAATAGCCGAACTGGCAAAGCCAGTCCTCTGCTACTGTATGGAAAGGTAAAAGAACAATCGACCACGAATAGAGTTTTAGTAACTTCGAAAAGTTGCCTAAATTAACTCATTTATCCTTAGAAAGGAGGTGATCCATGGACAGCTTCCGCTACCCATGCCTTGTTACGACTTCGCGCCAGTTACGAGTATCGGACTAGACCAAATAAATTTTGGGCTTTATCCGCTCCCCGCTTCCATCGCGTGACGGGCGGTGTGTACAAAACCTGAGAACGTATTCACCGTAGCGAGGCTGATCTACGGTTACTAGCGATTCCGGCTTCATGAGGGCGAGTTGCAGCCCTCAATCCGAACTGAGGGTAGTTTTAAGGATTTGCTCCGCCTTACGGCCTTGCGTCCCTTTGTAGCTACCCATTGTAGCACGTGTGTAGCCCAGGTCGTAAGAGCCACGCTGATTTGACGTCATCCCCACCTTCCTCCGGGTTAAACCCCGGCAGTCTCGTTAGACACGGTAACTAACGATAAGGGTTGCGCTCGTTCAGGCACTTAAGCCTACATCTCACGACACGAGCTGACGACAACCGTGCAGCACCTGTATATCACTCTCGAAGAAGTCTATGTTTCCACAGATGTGCAGATATATGTCAAGACCTGGTAAGGTTCCTCGCTTACCTAC
>DASPKA010000041.1:0-8033 GCA_035628335.1 Patescibacteria group bacterium
CAATACCAGAAGAAAACACTATGGCTATGGCATGCAGGGGCTCACTCCACAACAGAAATTACAGCAAGCTACACTTCAAGCCATGGCCAACAAAGTTATTACTCATCCCGGGGAGGTAACCCGAACCCTGCAACAGTACAAGGCTTGCTAAAAGATGGGGGTTGTGATATAATTATTTTGATTTACATACGATTTCTCTAAATGACATCACTTATCAATTTCTTCAAGGAAGTGCGTTCAGAGCTCTTTAAAGTTATATGGCCTACAAGGAAAGATACTATTCGTTACACTGCTTTAGTCATAGTCTTTTCTCTGTTTGTTGCCGTCGTACTAGGAGCTGCTGATTACGGCCTTACCAAGCTCTTTGCATTTATTCTTTCCAAACGTTTTTAAGTTAGTTGGTGGTCAATTGTTGAAAGCTTTACTATAGAGTTTTTCACCCGCCTCACCGGCGGGTCGCCGAAGAGGCGACTATTCACTATTCACTATTCACTTTCTTTCATGTCACGCCAACAAGTCACCGGTGAGCGACACTGGTACGTTCTCCATACATATAGTGGTTACGAAGATGCTGTTGCTTTATACATTAAGCAGCGTATAGAAACCATGAACATGCAGGAGACCATCTTTGACGCAATTGTTCCTAAGGAGAAAAAGATAAAAATCCGCGAAGGTAAACGTACCACCATTGAAGAAAAGATTTTCCCTGGGTATGTACTTGTGAACATGATTGTAACCGACGAGTCGTGGTATGTAGTCCGTAACACACCTAATGTTACCGGGTTCGTGGGTAGCGGCAACACTCCAGTGCCTATTGGCCCTGAAGAGTGGGACTACTTAACAAAGAAAATGGGTCAAGACCAGCCACAGTTTAAAGTAGATATGATAGTCGGTGACTTGGTAAAGATAAACGACGGTCCATTCAAAGACTACGAAGGTAAGGTGGGTAATGTGGACGAAGCCAAAGGCAAAGTAAAAGTAATGGTAACCTTGTTTGGCCGAGAAACCCCAGTTGAGTTAGATTTCCTGCAAGTTAAAAAAGTTTAGATAAAAAATAGAAGCGTCCTAGCCAGTAGTGGCTTGGGCGCTTCTTTGTTTTTTGTACCGGCGTTTAGCTTTATACCTCCGGTACAGAATATAGAAAAAAATGACGACGAGACTTGGGATCCAGACGTACGCCATTTCTGTTGAAGGCTCTTCTCCGCCGTACCACCCACCGACCAGTAACCAGCCGGAAGGGATATACCAGTGTTGCCACAGGTACTCCGTTCGTTTGGCTACCCAGATCATGACTTCTGTGTTTTGATGAACATGGCGGGTCCAATCTGCGAGCAGAATGGTCATGGTTAGGTGCGGTATGAGGCAGAACACAAAACTGTAAAACCAGCACTGCCTCAGTGCAGCCAATGGTCCAGCATGCGAAGAGAGGCGCAACATGGGCATGGCTATCAACCCGCAAAACAGTGCCAAGCGGAGAATGCCGCCAAAGAAGTCTTTTGGGCCTTCGCCAAACAACAGTATAAACACCAGATATATTCCATGTATGGCAAGCTTTGACAGCCAGAGCAGGAGAAGCACCCCTCCAAACAAGAGGAAGGATGTGCATACTTTTAAGAAAATTCGTTTCACTATTACCCTCCTTTTTTTGGTGTGATACACAACTATACCTTTTCTCACTTTAAGCTGTCAATTAAGGTATACTAAATGAAAGGAGGTAGTTATGGATGTTGAAACTAAAGCTGTGTGGGATACGCACGGGCGGTACCTACGAGGGTTTTTTTACGTGGTGGTTATTGGCCTTAGTGGGTGGATGCTGGGAATGTATGAATGCTTGCAACATGGCGGACGTCTGGTAGGAAGCTTCGATATGTTCTTTTCTGCATTTGCCATAAGTGCGAGTATTTTCTTGGGACTGGTTCTCAAGCGCAGGTTACCTGCTTTCAAAGAGCAGTCTTCACGCGTACACTTGTCCCACGTGTACTCTAACCTAGTGGAGGCTCAAATTGGAACTGTTGTTATTGCGATTATCTGGGGAATAGTCACCCTTTGCTTTATGTGGGTGTGGCTGCCCAGTGTCTGGGTCTCATTTGGTCTTTTGGCCATAACAGTAGTCATGGTTATGTGGTTTGCAGCAAAAGAAACCTAAACAAAAAAGCGTCTCGAACTGAAGAGTTCAGGGCGTTTTTACCTTAACTAAATTAATTGTAATAGACTGTTTTTTAGGAGTATTGTCAAATTTGTATAAAAAAGCTATAATTACTCAGCAAATTGGTGGTTACGCTTTATAGAAATATGAAGTGAGGAAAGTCCGAACATGCAGCTATTTAGTTAGCAAGCGTAGCGGGTAACTCCCGTCTCCCGATGTTGCATCGGGACGAGGTGCGAACAGAAACGGTCCTTGGGCGCAAGCTCGAGGAATCCGCCTTTGGCGGAGTCCTGCGGGTAACCGCAGGGTGAAACGGCTAAATCCTTACGTGCATGCAATGCCAAATTTGGTAGGCAGCAAGAGGCTAGTGGTAACACTAGTCCCAGAGAGATTACCACTAAAACAGAATTCGGCTTACGGGTTTGCACTAAATCTCCTCTAAAGTAGAGTAGTTCTTGGAACTCCCGATGCGGCATCGGGAGTGGAAAGGGCGTACTCACTACGGAGGTTTTTTTATTTGCTTTTTTTACTTATTAATGTCATAGTGTGATATTCGAAGTTTTTGGAACCCAAAAAATGGGACAATATGGAAACTAGAGTTACAAGGCGCTTTCAAGAGTTTTTTACTGAGCGGCCGAAGTTAGTAACCGCTCTGATTTCAGCAATTTTCAATGTGGTATTTGCTAAGCACCCTAAAAACGCCGGTCAGGGAACACCCTGGATTTTGAAAGATCAATCGTACCTGGGATACGACCACGACAAGTTAACGTATTCAAGTAAGTCATGGCTCGGTCATACCGTCAAGGTCGTGTGGAATGGCATTGACCGCATGCCGGCAGTGAACATACTTGCCTACATACGGCGCGGGCGAGGCAATAAAAGCGTGCTCCGCACTGTGCTCGGTGACCTGCTCCAAGAGATGTTATATTACCTCCAAGACCTTGATAGGTATTTGGATGAAAATATTTCTATGATCGCGGAAAGATACCCGATAGAAGTTGGGAACATTCCAGAGCAGTACCGCTATGACACGATCGACGCATGCGAGACGCTCAGGGCGCTCATTCAACATCCGTCTGAAGAACGGGTGAACCACTTTATTACCGCAGAGTTGCTCCATATCACTCAAGAGGTCGGTAAGGTGTGGGAGACATACTCCGCTTTCGCGGTAGCCAAAAAGTCCCGGTTCATGGCAAAAGCTGCTGGTGACGCTGTCAGAGCGGCTAACCAAAGTTAGCAATTGAAAAAGAGTCTCGACCTCCGCTGTGAGCGGAGTCATGACTCTTTTTTTTAACGCAAAATGGATGGGTATCAGTTGTGATCGAGATCATTATAATGTTAGGATTTCAAAAGGCAACAAACTTCGTTCTGAAAAGGGGAAATATGGACAAAAAGGTAGTATTGCTGGGCCCGCTTGAGGAGCTAGTGCTTTTAGCGATAAAAGCATTGACCCCCAATGCATACGGGCTAGGAATTGTTGAACTGATAACAAAGGCGGGCGGGAAAGAGAAAAACCTAAAAGGTTTATACACTACTCTTGACCGTCTGCAAAGAAAGCATTTAATAGTTCTTGCAGGTGACCGGTCAACAGGTCGTTTACATCCCAGAAAGTACTATAAGTTAACTGCTCTGGGAGAAAATGCCTTGAACGTTGTCGAAGCAGGTCGCAAGAAACAAGAAGCGATACGCACATACCTAATTAATGCGAATCCGAATCGCTTCTCTTAAACAACAATGTAATGGAGTAATAATGAAACGAAAGCTAGTTATTTTTTTCGCTGTGGCAGCTTATTTTTTGACTGTCATGGTAAATGCACAAGAGCCGCATCGAGGCAAGACGTGCTCGTTATCTAAGGATAATGTAACTGAGCTTGCTTGGCAGGACCTAGAACGCATTCGAGCGTTTCAAGATATGGGACGGGTGTATAAGAAAGGAATGATAGAGGCTATTCAGGCTGTGGAAGGATCGCAGTCCCAAGCTTGGCTTCGCCTCATTGAGCAAAAGTATGCAGCGCTGGGCGATGCTAAGTACCTTTGGGTTCACTTACTGAATGCGTACGCGAGCCCGGCCTACTTGCCGAATGGTACGCATTACACCGCAAAGGATGTGTCAAAGATTCTGAGCGTTGCGCTTAAGCGACATCATGGACACGCATGCTTTGTGGCTGAGCTCGAGCCAGTCTTAATAAAGCTGGCAGACCTGACTTCTGGCTACCGCCCAAACGGCTTTAGCTATCAAGATGAGCTTGAGCCGCTCACCGCTCAGTTTTTCCTCATTACTTCCGGGCAAGCGCTTGGACAGTAGATGATTTCACACCTACACACTAAACAATTACTTGGTGGGTAGGTGTTGTTTTTTTATGTATTTATTGTATAATTCAGTATTCTATACTAGCCACCATGTGGGAAGCTCGTGAGAATATATTGACCCCATAATTGAAAGGAGAAATGATGGGCAAGTTAAAGGTTATCGTGTTTTTATCGTTGGTGATATTTGGGACTTACGGTATTGTACGCTTCTTTAGAGAGCGCATTCCAAAGGACGTTTGCATGGAGGCCAAGAAGCTGCCGGGCGAACATGCTGATGCTAAGGCGAAAGTGGTTAACAGTCAAAGCTCATTTCGCAGATTTCAAAACTCACCGGAATTTGACCGTTATAAAGCAATCGCCGATGTGGATGGCTGGAACAGCTTTGAGAAAGACCTCAAGTCTCTCGCTGAGCAAGAGAACCGCATTAAAGAGGTACAGAGTCTAGTTTGGAAAAATAAGACTTTCAGCAGAAATGCAAAGGTTCTTATTGATTCCATCCGATCAGAGACCTCGGCAATCGTCGCACATGCGCTGCGCTGGGAGGAACGCAAGAAAATACTTGACTCAGCCCCGCTATATGAAGTAAAGCTGCGAAGCGAAGTTACTACGAAGGTTCAGGACCTTCAGCTTCGCTTCAACACTTCAGAAAATCTACTGAATGAGTATTGCGCGCGCTTCCCAAACGCGGCAGCTGATTTCAAAAAGCACTTCCAACCGTTCGGGGAGCGTGTCGCGGGCATTCTGAAGTTGTATGAAGACTTCAAGGCAGCACTAGCCAAGAAGAATACCCTTCTGTCTGCCGACGCCTATCATATCCTTATGGAGGACTTGGCAGCCGCAAACAGTAAGTACCCAGACTACCCCAAAGACTTAGGTGTACTGGGGTGGGCAAACTCTCAGATCGTAAATGATCTGAATTGTTACCCCATGCTGATACTGGAGCGGGAGACATGGAGCAATAGCTCTGACGGCACCCGTAAAAAAGACATTACGATGCCAATCAGTCTCACCGACTTTGTGCGAATGCAAGCGTTTTTCGCCAAGCACAACGACGTTCATGCATTCCAGCTTGGGTACCTTAAGAACGGAGACTTTCTTTCTTGGAACTCAGGGAATATATGGATTCTCGACTTGGTAAAAAATACCTTGAAAGAGAATTTGTATGTTGATCGTGGGTACAACGACGAAGAAGGGGTCTTGTTCGTTAAAGAGTACAAGCTAACCAGCTTTGCGGTGCAGTTCGCCAACATTGACTCTACTGGCATTAAACCGGGAGAGTGGCAGACCGGAATTTCTGAAGAGGAGTTCTGGGTCTACGCAAGGTTCTTTGGGATGGAAGGGGCCCGCAAGATGGTTGGTCAAATGGAGATGGATCAGTGCCGGTTTACTCCGGCGGGTTTCTCGCTTATTTCGACCAACCAGGGTGAGTGGCTAGACAATGGCACAGGCGGGAGGTATTGGGTCTTCGGGGGAAATCTTGCCGCTCTTAACGCCTTCTATGCGGACACAGATCGGATTAGCGAAGCTGACTACAAAGCCTGGCTTGCAGTTAAAGACAGCCAGGATTACTTTGGAAAGCATAAGCAATACGCCCTGTTTGGCTACGCCCTCCATGCTAGCCCCTACTTCAAAAACACCACATTTGCGAAAATGGGGGGCTTGAGCCCAGAGTTCGTGGCCATGGTCCGTACTATGTGGCCTGAGTAATTTGAAAACCGTTTCGATGCGAATAGCGTCGAAACGGTTTGTGTTTTTAAGTCGTTTTTGGTATAATGCTGACATGAAGCGATCTGAAATTGCCTTTAATCTAGCTGCTATCCCGGTAGATGCGTTAATGATTTTCCTGGCTGGGTTTACGGCTTTTTATTTGCGTCCGTTAGCCTCTGACATAGTTGGGCCGGTAAGGTATCTGCTTTCTGCTCAGGAGTTTTTACTGCTTTGTTTAGTTGCGTTGCCTTGTCTTATTCTTTTATTTACCTTTTTTGGTTTGTATAACCTTACTGCAACTAAGCGTTTGAGCTATGAACTGCCTCGAATCATTGGGGCGGTATCCATCGGGCTTTTAGTTGTGTTTGTAGGGTTCTTTTTTAACAAGTCACTGTTTCCCTCCAGGTTTATAGTTTTAGTTGCATGGTTACTAGTCATAATTTTTGTTTCTATTGGCCGTTATTTTCTTCATGAATTTAAGCAGATCATGTTTCTGCGTGGTAAAGGTTTGCATCGCGTGGTGCTTATAAACGGTGGAGGCCATAATGCTCGAGTACTTGAGCAGGTGTTTAAGAACAGAAGGTTGGGTTATGAGGTTGTGAGAGAAATAGACTATTCTCCTCGCGCTCTTGATGAACTTGAAAAGTTATATATTTCTGTTGGATATGACGAGATTATTCAGGCAAACAATGAAGTATCAGGTGTGGAGAATGCTGAGTTGGTAGGATTTGCTAGAAATAAAGGTGTGGAGTTTAGTTTTGTTCCAAACTTGTTTGACGCGCAGCGGAATCGCGTGGAAACTGCTAACTATAGTGGGGTTCCAGTGATTAGTATCAAGAACAGTCCGCTTGACGGCTGGGGTAAGGTGCTTAAGCGTGTGGTCGACATTATAGGCAGTTTAAGCGCGCTTATTATTTTAAGTCCTGTATTTTTGATTTTGTACATTGCTGTTAAAGTGGACAGCAAAGGCCCGTTTATATATAGCGCACTTCGCGGCGGATGTGGCAGGGATTTTCGGTTTTACAAAATCCGCAGCATGTATACCCACTTGTCAGTAGGGGATGAATATGGCGGACAGGAAGCTGAGAAAGTTAGACAAGATCTATGGCAGAAAAATGACCGAGGCGGGAAAGATTCACCATTTTTAAAAATTAAAGAAGACCCTCGAGTGACAAAAGTTGGAAGGGTTATTCGCAGAATGAAGCTCGATGAGCTACCGCAGTTTTGGAATGTGCTGAAGGGAGATATGAGCCTAGTTGGGCCGCGAGCGCATGTGCTCGATGAGGTTGCTCGCTATCGTGACAGGTATCGAAGGATGTTTTCAATTAAGCCTGGAATCTTTGGAGTAACTCAGTTAGAGCAGATTTCACAACCAGAGTTGCCATTTGAAGATGAGATTCGATTAAACACTTCGTATATTGAGAACTGGAACATGTGGATGGATATAAAGTTATTAGTATTGACCGTATACCATTTGTTGTTGAAACCTAAATCGAAGCTTGATTACTAGTAAGTAGGAAGACTCCAGGAAAAGTACTTCTTGGGAGAGAACCGGGAGAAGAAGCCGCGGAGAAATCTTCCCAACAAGTACTTTTCCTTTCATCTTCTCTATAAATTAGATAATGCAAGAAAATAAGCAAAAAAGATTATTACTCGCACACGACTCGTTTACGCAAGAAGGAGGAGCGGAACGAGTTTTTAGCTTACTGGGGAAAATGTTCCCTGGTGCGGATGTGTATGTGCTACTCAGGGACAAGAGAATGGCCAAGTATGCTTCGCAGTTTAAGCATATTATAACGAGCCCGCTTCAGGTGTTATATAAGTTTTTTCCGAAGTTTAAATATTACTTACCATTGATCCCCCTCGGAAT
>DASPKA010000042.1:0-12006 GCA_035628335.1 Patescibacteria group bacterium
AAGCTTTTACTAAATTGACGGTTTCTCAGCCTATAGATTTTCAAAAAGCAGAACAAAACAAACAAAGCCAGCAAGATGCATTGGCAAAGGCGTATGAGGACGCACTCAATACAATTTCAAGCGCATACTTGAACTTGCCTACTATTATGTCCAAGTTGGACAGTATTCTTTATGGAACAGAGATTGCAAACACGCAAACCTCTATTCCACCAGGTAGCCGAAATATTGACTCGCTTGGTAATACCGTCGGCCCTGACTACAGAAGTGTACTTGACTTGTATGCTACAGGTGCGGACCGCGACTACCAGCTTGCAAGAAAAAAGTTTGACGCATCGTTTCTAGATTTTAAAAACACAACGAGATATGAAAAGCCAGAGAAGACTGAGAGTCTGCTTGCGCTTAATGTAGACACTATCAAAGCAATTGCGCAAGCAGCAAAGAGCGCTGGAAATATGTTCGACAAGTGGGTTGACCTTCGCACGCAGCAGAACTATGGCACGTTCCAGCAGGTCACCACGTTCCAGTCAAATTTAAACGTTTACATAGGACAAGCCAACAGTGCCTTAGCAAATATTTTGGCTGCTCAGAAAAACATAGCGGATACAAAACAGGCACTACTAGATGCAACAAATACACTAAGCACCCTGGCTCAGAACAATCCACGCGACCTTGAGTCAGCGCAGAATTTGCTTAATGAAAAGAAAGCCAACTTTGAAAAGCTTGCCAAAGGAGCAGATACGCTGGATATTCAAAGTGCGCAGCTTAACGTGCAAAAAGCACAGAACAGTCTATATGACGCTTCACAAAAACTCGCGGATTACACTATTAAAGCACCTCAAGATGGTGTGGTTGCTAAGCTCAGTGTTAAGGTGGGAGACGTGGTCACCTCGGGCACTACTGTTGCTACGTTTTTTGCTAAACAGCAGATTGCAGAAATTGCACTCAATGAAGTTGATGTAGCAAAAGTAAAAAATGGGCAAAAAGCAACCATGACTGTAGAGGCAGTAGAAGGACTGGAAATAACAGGAAGTGTGGCACAAATAGACGCTATAGGCGCAGCGTCTCAGGGTGTGGTTTCATATACAGTAAAAATTATTCTAGATACTCAAGATGATCGCATACGCCCAGGCATGAGTGTTTCTGCAAATATTCTTACGAACGTAAAAACAGATGTTCTTATAGTTCCGGGAAGCGCAGTAAAGACAAGAAGTGCAAATTCAGCCGAAGGAGGAGGAAAGTATGTACAAATTTTAAATGGAGCTGAAGTGACTCAACAAAGTGTAATAACCGGCCTGAGTAACGACACCTCGGTTGAAATAGTCAGCGGACTCAAGGAAGGCGACCAGGTGGTGACTCAGACCATAGATCCAAGTAAGGCTACAATTACTACCGGCACGCAACGAACCGGCGGTTCTGGTATCCCGGGCTTTGGCGGAGGAGGCGGGGGTGGTGTTATGTTCAGAGCAATAAGATAATATGATAGTATGTAAAAACATAAAAAAGGTTTACGATAGTGGGGAGCATGAGACTGTTGTTTTAAAAGGCATAAGCTTTTCTATTGCTGATGGTGAGTTTGTGGCTATTATGGGTCCTTCTGGAAGTGGTAAGTCAACGCTCATGCATATTATAGGCGCGCTTGACTCGCCAACCAGTGGTAGCTATTTTCTTGATGGCAAAGATGTGTCTAAGCTTTCTGATAATGAACTTGCTGAGGTGCGTAAAAACAACATCGGTTTTGTATTTCAAGCGTTTAACTTACTACCACGCGCAACTGTGGTCCGCAATGTAGCGCTCCCACTTATCTACTCTGAAACGCCGAAGCAGGAACGTGAAAAACTCGCTAAGGCAGCATTACAGAGTGCGGGCTTTGACGAAAGCAGGTATGAAAATTTGTCAAATCAGCTTTCCGGTGGACAAATGCAGCGTGTAGCTATTGCTCGAGCCTTAGTGAACAACCCTAAGCTTGTTTTGGCAGATGAGCCCACTGGGAATTTGGATACCACAACAGGCAAAATAGTATTAGAAACTTTTGCAAAGCTTAACAAAGAGGGTCGTACTATAGTGCTCATTACTCATGAACCTGACGTAGCAAAGCATGCAAAAAGAGTAATTTATATTAGGGACGGGAATATTATAAGGGATGAAAAGAAATAGCCAATGACTAATTTGTAATGAAATACTTTATGCTTAAATTTGAACATTGAGTTATTTTATTAGGAATTAGTAATTAGGAATTAGAAATTATTGTGCTCATATCAGATTTATTCGAAGAAACCTATTTTGCAATTACTGCTAACAAGGCTCGTACGGGCCTGACTATTTTGGGTATTGTAATTGGTATCAGCTCTGTTATTGCTATGATTGCAATTGGGCAGGGAGCTCAGGCTTCTGTTGCTTCTAATATTCAGTCAATTGGTTCAAATTTAATTTTAGTAAGTCCAGGGTTTCAGCGCGGGATAGGGCAACAGGTTTCTACGGGCAGAGGAAACGCTACGTCTCTTAAGATTGAAGATGCCACCGCTATTGCATCTAAGGTGGATGGAGTTAGTGCTGTTTCTCCAGAGCTCAGTCGACGGTACCAGCTTATTGTGGGAGGGAAGAACACTAACACGCAAGTGGTAGGTGTTACTGACAAGTACTTACAAGTACGGAATGTGCAACTTGATACTGGAAGCTTTATTACTACCGCGCATCTTTCAAACAACAGCAAGGTGGTAGTGCTCGGACCAACAACCAAAACAGACTTGTTTGGAGACTCAGACCCTATAGGCCAGAGTGTCCGCATTAACAGAATAGAGTTTAAGGTGGTAGGGGTAACAAAAGCAAAGGGAGGAACTGGGTTTGCAAACCAAGACGACCAGGTGTTCGTTCCGCTTTCTGCAGCAACTCGGTTCTTGGCTGGTAGCGATAATCTCTCCAACATAAGCATTCAGGCTGCAAATCCAGAAGTAATGTCATTAGTACAGGAGCAGGTTACTGCAGTACTCCTAGATGAACATAATATCATAGACCCAGCTGACGCTGATTTTAATGTTTTAAATCAGTCAGACATAGTAGCAGCTGCTTCAAGTGTTACAGGTATTTTTACCATCCTCCTTGCGTCTATTGCAGGGATCTCGCTCTTAGTCGGAGGTATAGGCATTATGAACATGATGCTGACAACGGTAACAGAGCGTACTCGCGAGATAGGACTTCGTAAGGCAATCGGGGGAACAAGCCGAGACATAACCTTGCAGTTTTTGGCTGAAGCCGTTATGCTGACTTTCTTAGGAGGGATATTCGGTATTTTGCTAGGCTGGCTCCTTGCATTTGGTGTGACAAAATTTGCGGGCATTGCCACACAAATTTCAGTGTCGTCTATTCTGCTCGCGTGTGGGGTTTCTGCCGGCATAGGGATTGTGTTTGGGTTCTACCCTGCGCGTAGAGCTTCACGGTTGAGTCCGATAGAAGCATTGCGATATGAGTAATTAATATTTCAATTTCTATGAAAGAAAAACAACAAATTATAATTATAATACTGGCAATAATAGGAGTTGGGCTTGGTTCTTTTTTTGGGGGGATGAAGTACGGGCAGTCTAGGGGTGACGGTCGGTTTTTTATGCAAGGTATGCAAAACATGACCCCACAGCAAAGGCAGCAAATGTTCCAGGCTCGTGGTGGGCAAATGTTTGGGATGGGTAATGGAGCTGGAGAGCAAGGAAGGCGCGGTGGGACGGTTGGGTTAACAGGTGGTGAGGTAATTTCAAAGGACGCTACGAGTATTACAATCAAGCTTATGGACGGCGGGTCAAAAATAGTGTTTTTTGGCTCCTCGACAACTGTAGGCAAAGCAACCATGGGTACATTGTCAGACATTACTGTGGGGTCCAATGTAATGGTGAATGGTCAGCCCAACTCTGATGGGAGTGTCACCGCCTTGAGCATTCAATTAAGACAGGCTCAATAACATGTCGATCTTCTCTTTCGTAAAAAAATCTATACATAAGACACTGCTTGAGCGGTCGTTTTGGATTGGGTGTTTGTGTATGCTGACTGTATTTGTCGCGTTTCGGATTGTTCGACAAATAAATAATCCTTACCGTTTTCACCCACATACACAAGTAGTAGTCGCGGATATTTCCAGCTGGATGACATTTGACTATATAAACACTGCATTTGATTTGCCGACTGATTACTTAAGGAATGCAATGCATATTAACGACTCGCGGTACCCCAAAATTCCTATTGGTAGATACGCACAGAAAAATAAACTTAACGAAGACCAATTAATAATGCAGGTTCAGTCCTTAGTGCAGTCATATAAGAAATAGCTGCTCAAGTTATGGAATTTATTTTAAGCTCATTGCTTTCATATTTATTGCTGTACAAGTACGCGGTCTTATTTGGGGTGACCTACTTGGCAGCTTTAGCTCTGCCAATACCAGCGGCAGCAACGTTAATTGCTTCAGCTGCGTTTGCAAGTCAGGGGTATTTTAGTTTCACCTGGGTGGTGATAACTGCAATAACGGGAAATATTTTCGGAGATGCAACCGCGTATTGGATTGTGCGGCTTTATGGGTACAAAGCATTATATAAGCTGAGATGGCATAAATATCTGGAATCTGGAACCTTTTTGGCCATATCCGGTCTCTTTGAGCGTCATCGTCCGCTCATTTTGTTTTTTAGTAGATTTGAAGTAATTGCCACTGTTTCAGTAAATATTATTTCCGCTCTGCGGGGTTTGTCGTACCCCAGGTTTCTCTTATTCACCGGTCCAGGTGAAGTTGCGCAGGTTTTAGCATACGCTTCACTGGGCTATCTTTTTGGTGGAAGCTGGCAGGCGCTAAGTGCTTTCTTGGGAAACGTTTCGATTTTAGTTGTATTATTGTTTTTTATTCTCATTGGTCTCTTTTGGCGCAAAATCGCAAAACGTGCGATTCACTCTCGTATAAGTGTTGAATAAAGTAAAAAGACATCTAGCGGCTGAGCTACTAGATGCCTTTTATCTTATTCATGCGACCCTGTTTTTCTTATGGATTTGGAATTAGAGGGCTTGAAGAGGTATACAAGCCCTATCAGCACTGCGGTGATGAACAAAAAAACAAGACACAGATAAGGGAAGACGTTTAAAAACCCAATTTCACCGGACATAGTTTCTCCTTCTCGCTGGCAATTTTTCTTAAAGCGGATAGATGACTATATAATTTTCAGACATTAATGTCCAGGTCGAAAAAAATTGTTGTATACTATACATATGCCTAAGCTTGCAGTTAATATGTATAGATTAATACTGGTGTCAGCCGGATTGCTTATTGCAATTGCGGTTTTGGCCAGTATTTTTATTTACTACCAACTGTACGACACGCAGCGGGAGGACTTGCTTGCGAGGGTTAAAACCTTCCAGGCAACGCTTTCGCCAGATGAGCTAATTCTGCTTGATGGAGCGGACACTGATTTAGGGAACCGTGCGTATATAGAACTTAAAGATAAGCTTTTCAAGCTTAAGGCATATAACCCAGACGTACGCTTTTTTTACGTCATGCGGATAGTAGGAAACTCTGTAATCTTTTTAGCCGACTCAGAACCACCTGACTCACGCGACTACTCGCCCCCAGGGCAGGTGTATACTGAGGCAAGCCCTTCTATAGTTTCTTTATTTCAGACCGGTGGTTCTAAGGTAGAAGTAGGGCAGGACAGGTGGGGTAAGTGGTTTTCAGGTTATAGCGCGGTTTTGGACAATGATGGTAGTGTAGTGGCTGTTGCAGGTATAGACATATCAGCAAACCACCATATGTTTATACGACTTGCGTTTGCCTCCATTCCGCTTCTTGTAGTACTACTTATAAACATGTTGCTCTACTTCTTGCTTCGTATGAGCAAGAAGAATGAAGAGTATATAAACCTGAAGTCAGAGTATATTTCCATTGCTGCTCATGACTTGCGCACTCCGTTGACTGGTATTAAGTGGCTGGCGCAAAGTTTGCAGAACGAGTCTAAGGCAACGCTTGAGCTTTACATTAAAGGCATGCAGGATATTTCCAAGACTGCGGATCATGTTTTGGGTTCAGTGAATGACTTGTTAAATGCTTCTGCATTAGAGAAGGGTAAAGTTCGAGCACTCATGCCTCAGCCTGTCAAAGTTGATGAAGTATTGAAGTTGTCATATACACCACTTGAGTCTGCAGCAAAAGAAAAAGGCCTGACAGTGACCTTTGAATTTTCTCAAAACGCTGACTTTACAATTTCTGTTGACCCGGATAAAATGCGCAGAGTGTTCACTAATGTGATTTCAAATGCTATCAAGTACGCAAAAGACCATGGGCAAGTTAAGATTGGGGGAGAAGTAAAAAGTAATACAGTAAAACTTTGGGTGCAAGACAACGGAATAGGGATCCCTCCTGAAGACACAACAAAAGTCTTCTCTGGATATTACCGTTCAGAGAATGCGAAGCAACGTACTACTGATGGCACTGGGCTTGGGTTGTACTACGCAAAGAGCGTGGTAGAGTCTCATGGCGGAGAGATTTTCCTAGAGTCAAAGTTAGGTGAAGGTACAACAGTATTCATAGTTCTCAAGCGACATTAAAATCTCCCGATGCGGCATCGGGAGATTTTAATAATACAAAGCATTCTTGCAACAGTCGGCAATTCGCCATTGCCGGCCTTGCCATACCCAGTGTAATCCCGCAGCGCTATTTCCCATGTGGTCATGGGAGCTTGGTTGGAAAGAGTGTGTAATTTTCATATCTCCAACATATCACATAGGTATGATTAAGGCATGAATTAACAAGCTTGATGGGCACCATCAATAGATCTATAATTACTATATGAAAAAAATTACATATTTTGTTCTCGCGTTAGTGCTTTGTGCTCTTCCCAGCCTGGCTAGCGCGGCCACAAGTGTTCCAAGTATGGCCGCTTCTAAAATGGGAGAAAAAATCATAGGCACTTCTGTTTATCATTACACTATAAGTGCAAGTAATTTTACTAAAACACCTTCGGGAAATAGAGAAAGATATACATATACAGTTAAAGCTCATGTTATGAGGTGTAATACGTTGGGAATGAACTGCCAGCGAGTTTCTGGTACACTTGCTGATTATCGAGAGGCAGGCACCAGGGCTACCGGAAGCCATGTGCTTTCCCGCGCTCAGCACACTGCTCGGGTTAATAATGGGACTGGCACAATGAGGCGCACAGGCTATACCAATGAGTCGCACTCATATGTCTTGTTTGTAAGGTCAGGTAGTAGGTTGCATGAAGTTGGGACTCTGTGGTTTAGCTTGATCGAGCCAACTACGCAGTCTCCTGTTCCTGCTCCAACCGTATCTCCAACGCCCGTATTACCACCGCTACTGACACCATCGCCACCTGTGGTTGTAACGCCAGCTCCGGTCACTCCTGTACCTGTAACTCCAACGCCAACTCCAAACCCAGCCCCAACTCCCGCCCCAAATCCTGAGTACATATTAAATAGTGGGACCTTGTTGTCACAGTATATTTCAAGTGGAGCGCAGAATGTTCCCATTGCTGCTTACCACTTTGCTTCAACAACTGGCTCATTTCGAATAACCGAAATGAAATTTATGGTCGATTCCTCTCCAGCAGGGATCTATCCAATAACTGGAATTCGAGTAGGAAATGTAACTGCACCCGTAATAAACGGAGTAGCATATTTAACGGGCTTAGATATCCTAGTCCCTATTTCTGCTTCAGGTATTGATGTCCAAGCATATGCTAACTTTAATACCGTAGGCGTAAACGGAGTCATAGGGACTGGTGGGGCTGCTCCAAGTGCACAAGTTTCTTTAATATACACAAAGTATGTTACTAGCAGCGGTTCTGGTGAATTAACAACTCCAGTTACAACTGGTCAACCCCTATATTTGGTAGGAGCCAAGCCAACTATTACTGTTTCAAGTCCGGGAGGGAGCTTAACTACTAGTCCTAGTGTCCCAGTTGCAGACATTACAATTAGCAATACAGGCCCTGGGGACATACGTCTTCAAGCAATACCGCTTTCTATTTCTTTTAGTCAAGGCGTGGGCGGTGCCGCTACAGTTAACTCTGTAACGCTCGCGGAAACAAATGGCTCAAGCATTCCTACGGTAAGTACTGCTATGACACCAAACGGAGCAACAGCAACCTTTAGCTCGCCATATACTATTTCCGCTGGAGGGTCTAAAACCTTCCGTGTATTTGCGAATGTCGGCGGTAATATAGGAACAAGTGCGGTGCTTTCAGTAGGGCTAGACACCACAACCGCAGGCAGACAAGCCTTTACGTGGTATGATGTAAATGGTGCAGCATCACTAACGGGGGAGTTCATATATAGCTACCCTATAACTACTTCTTCAGTACGAAACTAGAATACATAATCAGTCCTGATACTCCGAAATTATTTAACTTGGTGAGGTGGATTGGGACTGTTTTAGTTTTTCGAATATACTAGTTAAGTATGCAACAAATTTCTGATGAAACAAAAGCAAAAATAGGAAAGAAAATTGGAGAAGGTGCATTCGCAGATGTTCATGAATTCGACCATGGAGGTGTGGATTTTGTAGTAAAGATAGGGCAAACTACAAGCTGGGCGCCTCCGATTTCTGGCAATTTTAAAGTAAACTTTCCGCGAGCAAAAATTAGCAGACTTCTGGAGGTTTTGCTGGGTGATAAGTTTAAAATCCAGCCAGACGAACAGTTTGTGGTAAAGGGCTTAGCTGAACATGAGTTGCTCCACCGATACTTTGGCTCAGAAGATAAACCAAATGATGAGGTGCATAGATTGAGAGAACATATTCTGCAAGACCTACAAAACTCAAAATCAGCTTTTTATAAATCTCTCTTTGGTGATAATGGAAGGTATGCCATTGTATGCTCAGAGGTTTTTGCAAAGCATAAAAAAGAGAGTTTCCTGCCAGCCGAACATATACAAGTTGGTACTCCGCTTTCAGACGGCGCGCCACTTACGTACTATTTGTTTCAAAGGGCAGTGCGGGGAGAGCATGTGTTGCCATTGTACAAATTTTCTAAGCAACAATACACTGAGTTTCCCCTATTAACCGAGCGGTTACTAACTTTTTCTGTCCTCGTAAAACGAATGTACTTTGACACAGAGACCTTTATAGACAGCAGGCCGCATGAAGTAGGTAAACACTTTTATGACTGGTTCCAAAAAACATCTAACATCCTGCTAGACACTCGAGAACAAAAAGTCTACTTCATAGATACCCGCTGGCTCTGGGACACAGGCGACTCTACCTTTCTTGGCAAAACCTATATAAAGCTTATGCATATTCTCTCAAATCGCTCCTTGAGTAAAGCAATATATACATATGCGCGGGCGCTAAAACAAGGTACCAGGTAGGTATCTTGTTTTAACTCACTCTAATGGTTAGAGTATAATTTCACGCCCGCTCTATTGAATACATGCGCAGCTGAATTTATGGGGATGGCGTAGCTTATTGGGTCGCTCCAGCCAACTGCTGCAGCAGTGTTTATACCTAGCACTTCACCGGCTTTATTAAGCAGGGGACCTCCAGAGTCACCTGGGTAAACCCATGCGCTGGATTCTATCATGTTACTGAGTATAAGTTCTCCGTGGTCTGTTTGTACACGGATATCTTCATTGAGGGCTGTGATTGTTCCTGTACTGCTGGCATCTTCAAACACGCCAAGGGCATTGCCTACTGCTACTATACTGTCACCTATCTGAGCAGCAGTTGAATCTCCAAGTTTAAGTGTCGAGTAACCACTTCCGTCAATTTTGATTATTGCCAAATCATGCTCCGGGTCCCGGTAAACCACAGTTGCCTCTAAGTCTCTACCTTCTCCCAGACTAACCATATAGCGTGATTCAGTGGCATCTACAACATGCTTGTTGGTAAGAATGTAGCCGTCGCTATGTATAAAGAAGCCTGATCCTGCTGAGACCCGCTGTGCTTCACTCCTATTTGTAAAAGCCACCAATACTCGCCCCTGTCTTCCAAGGCGAACAGTGTACGCGGGTGGTTCTCTATAAGCATTAATAGCAACAACTGCGTCCCGGACTTCATTGTTCGTTTCTGTTCTTGAAATGTTTGATTTAGAAATCCTATATTTTGTCCCCCGGACAAGTTTAGGTGTTTGTTCGGGGTAAACAAATGGGTCTTCCGCGGCCTGTGCAAATGGTGGAAATGGTGAGAGTATGACAACTGCTAAAAAACTTATGAGCGCTACTTTTAACTTCTGCATAAAAAATTCTCCTTTCTGTATAGAGTACTACTCGCAGAAAGGAGAAAAATTTCGTAAAGTTAGTTCATCTTTTAGTCATGTCGTTTCAGGAAATTTTTAAGAGGTGAGCGTTTTTTTAGCAGATCCTTTTGTTTCTCCTTCTTTTCAGGGGTCACAGTCCCAGTATCCACTGTTGCTGAAGTGACTGTCCCAGTTTCTTGTATGGTAACGTTGTCAGTTCTTTGTTTTTTTTCTATTTCTTGCACTCCTTGTTTGCGCTGTTCACGTTTAGCAGCACGCTTTTTTCCTAGCTGTGTTTCTGTTTCTGCTTCGAGCTGCAAGAGTGTGGAGTTAATTTTTGTAGCTGCATTGAGTTTGTCTTTGGCAATAAGCTTTTCCTGCACTTCATATAGGCGGTCCAAGGCTCGGTTAGTTTCTGCTTCTGCCTTTATTTCCGCGCTAAGCGTAGCCACAGGAGGGTTAGGTAGTTTCGCTGTTGCCTTTAGTACTTTAAGTTCTTTTACACGCTCTTCAGCAAACTTAGTTTCAAGCTCAGCTTTTGCCTCCTCTGTACGTGCAAGAGAAAGTTGGATTTGTTCCCTTGCTTTTTTAACAGGGAAAAGCACGTCACCTGGGGTGGCGTTAACCGAAGCAGCAAACGCTGTACCAGTAAGAAGAGAAAATCCAAGAACAAGGCTTATAAAGTATTTCCATAAGCGTGCTTTGGGTGTAGGGAGTCCTGGTGATAGGGCTGGTGTTTGTCCATAGCTAATTCGTCCTAGTATCTGTTCACGCAACTGGGCTTTGCGTAGTGGGTGTAACTCTGTTTCTTGGGCTATGGATTTAAGTGCGGTAATTTCTTTATTAAATTTTTTGCGTCTGGTTAGCATGGATGTTGGAAAGTTCATTTTTAAGTCGCGCCAGTGCGCGGTGTTGGAGAACGCGAACGCTTAAGCTATTTCTTCCTAAGATTTCTGCTGTCTCTTGAACCGTGAAGTCTTGGATAAATCTTAATTCTAGAACCTGTTGGTAGTGTCTGGGAAGTAGTTTTAGGACGTGGTGAATTTCCGCACTTTCGTAGGAGAGTTGCATCTCTTGCTCGGGTGAGTCTGAAGAAGTGAGAGTAAGGCCGTCATCTAACTCAACGGTCTCTGGGGTACGGTACCGTTTACGAAAGTAATCGTTTACCGTGTTGCTTGCGACTTTATATACCCAGGCATTAAAGTTGAGATGTTCAGCGTCTAAGGTTGGAAGGCCATGCCATGCTTTTACAAACGTATCTTGTAAAATATCTTCTGCGTGCTGTTTGTCCTTGACCTTGAGTAAAATAAAGCGAAAAAGTTTGTCAGCAAAAAGGTCATAGAGTTCCCCAAAAGCTCCTGTGTCACCATTCTGCGATTTTTTAACTATTGTATGTAAGTCCATAGCATCCGCATATAGTATATCGTTTTTGGTAATAATTTGTTTCAGGAAGATAGGTCTTTTTTTCCTTTTATTTAAGCCAAAAATTTTAATGTAACTATGTTCCTGACATGACGATATAGTGTACGTAAGGGAAATTAAGGGAATAAGATATAGTTCCCACGAAAGGAATATAAGTATGAACAAGAATAAGCTTATTGCAGCGGCAGTTGCAGCTACTATCTTAGTGCCAAGTATCACATATGCGAAAAACAACGACAACAACGCAAAGATAAAGGCAGAGGTTAAAGCTGGTAGTTCACGGGGATGGATTAAGAACCACGCTCGTTCAATACAAGGAACTATAACAGCAACACAAACCGGCAGCTTTACGCTTCAGGCTAAAAACGGGACTGT
>DASPKA010000043.1:0-16555 GCA_035628335.1 Patescibacteria group bacterium
CAGTTCGCGCCAGCGCAAATTTCTGCAACGTTCGGCAACCCAGTATACTATGGGGCATTTTGTATTATGCCTTTTGCCCTTGCGGTTTACCTAGCCTGGCAAAGTAAGTCTAAATGGCAAAAATCCCTGTATGGATTTATGGGCTTTATGCAAATTGTTGCGTTGAATCTCACTGCTGCTCGCGGTGCTACCTTAGGCCTGCTGTTTGCAATTGGCGTTGCAGGCATCTTATTCTTTTACTTCATTCGTTCGCCTAAAATTCGTTCTGGAATTATTGCAGGTTTAGGTCTGTTTACTGTTCTCATGTTGGTAGCAGTGCTTTCTCCAAACTTCGCGAAAGAAAATGTACTCATAGCTCGTTTGAAAGTTGCGGCTAATGACCCGAACCTTAACATGCGTATGGAACTCTGGCGAATGGCGTATCAGGGTTTCAAAGAAAGTCCCAAAGCTATTTTTTTGGGTCATGGGCAGGAAAATTTTCCGTATGCCTTTAACCGTTATTATGAAGCGGAAATGTATGAGCGGGACTTAACAGAGCGGCAAGACAAACCGCATGAGTTTTACCTTGAATTACTATATAGCTTTGGTATTTTTGGTTTCCTTGTTTTCATGGGTCTCATAGCTGTGTTTTACTGGTCCCTGTGGCAGCTCAGAAAAAGAGAAATGCTAAACTTGCCTGGGTTTATTATCCTCAGTTCAGGTTTTGCGGGGTATTTGCTTCAGTATTTGGCATTTTTTGAGACAACCAGCCCGACTGTCTTTTACTACATCTTCTTCTCCACGCCCATTGCCTGGCTAGCTTTGAAGGACAGTGTAGACACTAAGAAAAAACTTGACCTTGCTACCTCGTTACTGGTTGCAGGAGGAGCCCTCATTGCTGTATTCATTGTGCTGTATTACACTGTGCTTTCTCCCTCATATCTAAGTCGCTTGCAAGGTAAAGCTGCATACGCACTTTCTGTAGACAAGAAAGTTGACCAAGCATTCGCGTATTTGGAAGAAATAGCAAATGATGATTCAAACTTTGACAAACCTGCTGCAGCTATTCGAGCCATGGAGACTACGTTGGCACTGAAGAACGCCGTCGCGTCTGGGACACAACTGCCTATGGATGTTGTGGTAAAGTTTGAGAAGCTGGTAATAGATACCTGGGAAAAACTGGATTTAAAATATTGGAACAACTCTGAACATTTAGGCTTCTACTTATGGTTTAAGACCATTTACTCTGAAGACACAAACACTCCTATAGACTCAAATCTCGACCACTTAGTAGAACGTATGCAGGCTTTAGGGCCTGAGAAGGCAGAAAGCTACTCGTATGCCGCCATGTATTACAAGCGGAAAGGGGACATGCAAAAGGCTTTTGACAACGCACAGAAAGCCATATCTCTGAACAAAGACGACGGACAGTCCGCGTGGCTTACATATCAAATTTTACGCGCAGCCGGGAAAAATGACGAAGCTGCTACTACAGCACTCAGCGTTATGCAAAGGCAACTTCGTTTTAGTCCCACAAACGATGACTTGGTTTGGCTAACAAGCTACCTTTTGGACAAAAAACAGTACGGTCCAGCTGGTCAGCTGGCAGGCTCACTCATGCAAGCCAAAGCAGGTGTACCTGAAATCTACCCCGTCGTCATCCGCTTCCTCCGTGAAACCGGAAAGTCAGAAGACGCCACCAAGGTTATTGAAGAAGCTAAAAAGAGATTTCCCCAGAATCAAGCTATACAATCTCTCAAGTAGTACAATAATAGCGCCAAGGGCGCGAAAGGGGGGCGACGCAAGCCCCATATTAGGAAAAGCGCCGCGAACTATTGTTCGCGGCGCTTTCGCGTCGAGACCCGGGCGGCCGTCGGTTTAAAAGATGATCTGGCGTGGCGCGTAAATAAATGATGCGCCGCACGCCGGTGCCGCCGGGGTCATATTTTGGTGTATAAGGTTTTTGGGAGTTTTTTCAGCAGCTCCCGCCCGCCTCACCTTTTTCAGTTCCCGCTCGTTGCCCACCGGAGCGCCCGGTGGTAGCAAATCGAAGAAAAAAACACTGTTGTTCTCCTTTGTTTTGTGGCGGCGAGTTCTCGCCGCACCGCTTTTAATGTAATGAGTTCTACTACCGGCGCGCGCTGCGCCAAAGCGATTGGGGCGGTCGTCGTGTAAAATGCCCCGAAGCGGCCGGTGCGCCGCCGGCAGTAGAACGTCGGTACCGGTGTACTAAGTGCTTAGTAGTCACCGGTAAACTTTTTAACGGCCGCGCACCTAGCGCCGGCCTTGAGGAAAAAAGTTTTCATCGTTTGTCGCGGCCTCCTCAGCCGCGGGGTGTTGATAAGGTATGAACGATTAAGTACTATATCAAAATATTTAAATTTTGTCAACAATAAGTAATAAAAACCAACAAAAAAGCTTATAAATAAAAGAAAAAAGATAAGTAAAACGCTTGACTTTTATATATTTAGATGTTATTATTTGTTAAATTAATTTAACCCCTTAAATAAGGGTTTTCGCTCACATGACTTTGAAAAACCTTTTCGGCTATTCGGTTGCTTCAGCAATTTTTATAACTTTTGTAATAATTGGCAGCGCTGCGTCTACAGGACATGTATTCGCGGTAGCAAATACAGTCACAAAACCTAAACAGGTCCCAGCATACGGCTATACCCAACCAGGATACGGATACACCCAGCCTGCACCAGCTCCTGTTCCGCCAACTCCTCCAAGCTATGGCTATATGGTGCCACCAAGCTACGGTTATACTCAGCCAACTCCTCAGCCACAGCCAACCCCAACGCCTCCATCATATGGTTACACTCAGCCAAAACCAACGAATGTAAAACAAGCGCCTCAGCCAAAGCCAGTAACTGGTGTACTACAAATGCGCAGAGCGCGGCCATAAATTTAAAAACCCTCATACACTGAGGGTTTTTAAATTTGCAACTATTTCTTCATCTGGCTCGTCATATAATATAAGGGTTTTTAATTGCCGTAAAATATTAATTATGTTTTAATTTAAGTATAAGTATTTGCCCATGCTTTTTGGCATAGGGTTGCTCACATATGACTATAAAAAGATTATCACTAAGTCAGGGCGTAGTTGTGGTGTTTTTCGTAGCCGCATTTTTGTTTGGAGCCTATATGGTTTCTACAAACCGTGAAGTTGCCAAAGCAGCACCAACTGTTAATGCTGCTTCTTCATCTGCCGCCAGCCTTCATTTTTCTACAAGTGGAGAAAAGACCATTAAAAACCGCATATATACATTTAGCCTTTCTGCCACTGACTTTTACTATTACTCAGAGGAAGATATGTATACATTCAAGCTCAGTGGTAATGTCCTGAACTGCACAAAGACACGCAAGAGCTGCAACCGTTCAGTAACAGGTCGCCTATATGAGTTTGAAGGCGACGAAAACGCAGATTCTCTAAGGCCCCATGTTCGCACAGACGGTGACCTTGTCGCACAACTTCGCTCAGGTCGCGTTTCTGGTAAGCGTTCAATAGGCGCTGGTGGCGCTGCTTCCTATACTATTTTTATTACTGTTAGCGGTAGGTACTATGAGCTCGGCAGTTTGTGGTTTGAGTTACCAGAAGGTGTGACCCATGCTCCAACGCCTGTGCCAACTCCTTATCCCTCTGATCCTGTGCCATTTTCTGCTGCGCGTTTTTCACCTACTTATGGGTATACACAGCACGTTAACCCACACACCTCAAACCAAGTCCTTCACCAGGGCGCGGTGTATAACGACGGAAAGACTAAGCTTTCTTTAATTGGCGCATTATACCAAATCCCAGGTACTTTTTCTCCCTCCAACTTCACTATGCGCGTTAACGGTTCTGTAATCGCGCGTAACTTCCCAAATTCCATCTACACTTTTGTAAATGGCGGCAATACCTATATTCAAGTTCGTTTTGGTAATCGTTTCCCGCTCCACTACGGCTCGTCAATAGACTTTTCGTTGATAGGCGATACCAAGGGAGCAACGGGGGAAACTTGGGTCACTTTGGAAAAGGTGTACCACCAGTTTGACAGCGAGCCCCACGTAACTTCAACAGAGCAATCCTGGCTAGGCGGCTTGCCCAATGGCCAGCAAATTTCATTCCTGCCAAGCTATGCGCAGCCAAGCCCAGGTCCGTCTTTTGGCTACCAAAAGCCTACGTTAGTCCGCAGGAGCAGCTATAACCCTATGCACTTCTCTTACCCGCAACCAGCTGGTAGCTGTTCTCCTGACGGTATAAACAACTGTGGTACAGAGCTAAATGCAATCGCGCTTGGGCAAGACTATAACGGCGAGTATGTTATAAACTCGCTGACCTATGAAGTAAAAACTTCATGTACTGACCAGCAGAACCGCATACCAAAAACCTATAACTTAATAGAGTACAAGGGCTCATGGGGTGGAAATAACAAGCGACTCCTTAAAACCGTGACAACTGACGGGTATACCCGCTATGTAAACTTCACCAGTCTAAATGTTAGCGTACCCAGCTCTCCTATACTTGATCCAAACAACCGCAAGCATTTGATCGTGGCATCTGATATTCCTTCGTGTGCAAATCTGGGCAGCGGGAATTATAATCTTTCTTCTCGTTTGACTGCTGCTGAAATTAGGCGTGGCAACCAGAACGTGTGGGACTTTGACATCTTTGATGCAGGCTTTGACCAGGTAGTACAAGTTGACCTACGATCTTCCATAGTACCGGGGGTGTACATCAACTTCCTCCCTTCAGCTTTGATTGGATTAGCAAATCCAGTCGCAAATACGCCAAATGCGATAATTGAAAGCCTGGACATCCATAATCCAGCCACTCAGCCTACTAAAACAATTACTTCGCTAACTTTTCAAATTAGCGGAAATTGCAGACGTTCTGTTTCAGAAACGAGGTTGGTATTGGATAATGGAACCATAGTTTACCCATCTTCTGTTATAGACTCTCAGGACGTGGGGCATGAGTATATCCAACTAAGCTTCGACAACACCCTCTCTATAATTGTTACTCCTGGCAGTTCTAAACGTATACAACTCATTGGTAAAGTAGGGACTTGCTCTCAGAATGACAAATCCTTTGTTACCAAACTCATTGGGTTTAACGGTACGCCCGACACGGATCCTTACCAGCACACGGTGGGTTGGCCAGACGGACGTCGGCTTAATATCATTAATTAAAATTAACGCTCACACTATATGGCAATTTTACGTCGCATTAAGTTTCATACTGCCCTAGGTTTTGGTCTTTTAGCCACTGCCGTACTGTTTGGAGCCTTTATGGCTTCCGGGAAGCTACATGTACAGGCAGCCAAAGCGCCTGGAAAGGTCCTGGCAGCTACTGCAACTAAGGCTAATCTTTCATTTTCAACTAGTGGTGAAAAGCAAATTAGAAATCGTCTGTACACGTACACCATCACCGCAGACAACTTCTCCTACTACCCGGGCAAGGATGACACTGATTTGGATGAAGGCTATCTTTTTACGGTCAAAGGTTCAGTGCTCAACTGTACGCTTAAGCGAAGATCATGTACTAAAGCCGTAAGCGGTCGCGTATATGAGTATGAAGGCGAGGATCAGGAAACCTCTAAGGAGCCTCATGATAGGGATGATGGAGAGCTCATTGCACAATTACGAAGCGGAAAATTTTCAACTACCCGCAGCATAAGCGCTGGCGGCAATGTTTCATATACCATCTTTGTTAAAGCCAGCAACAGGTACTATGAAGTAGGTACGCTTTGGTTTGAATTGCCAGAGTCGTCCGAGCAACCACAGCCCGCGTATGGGTACGCTAACATTAAGAGTCCTTACCCAGAACAGAGCGTACATGGTAGCGAACTTACAGTAGAAGCCCAGGTGAGCAGACCAGATGGTATTGCATATATCAAAACATATATTGGCGGCGCTGAATATCCTCATAGTAATATTGGCTCCATAATGGACAATGACCCTTACCGTAGAAACGCACGGTACATGATCAAGGTTCCGTTCGGCACCCTTCCGCAGGGTAGGCATATCTTTATGCTTTCTACTTGGGATAATAAGGGTGTCAGGTTAGATAGTCAGGTATCGTTTCACTATGGTCAGCAACCTTCTGCTGTTTATGGTTACCATAATCCGTTCTCGAACTTTACTGCCAATGTAGGCGAGCCGCATGTAGGTATTGCGGGCGGATACTACAACCCAGGTAGTACTGCGGTATATATCAGTCAGATTGCACTACGGGTGCCAGAACCAAATACAACTGCAGACGTACTTATAGATTTTCGTGCTTATTATAATGGTGTCGAAATATCTTCTGCGCCTTCAAGTTATACTACAAATCCACGGTTAGTAATGTTTACCGTAAACCAAACGGCAGCTGCATATAGTCAGAATACGATTTACTTTGTTGCTAACGTAAAGTCCGGTATTTCTCCGCAAACTATTTCTAACATCGGCTTGTATAAGATCTATGGCAGTAATGGCGCTACACTTAACGTATCTGGTTTGCCAGCAAACCAGGTTATGTATATTCAAAATTCCCCATCATATGGCTACACTCAAACTACTTTTGGGAATCGCCACAGTAATGTCTATGATACTTCAGTGTTCCGCTATTCTGGCGCGCTACCTTACAAGGCTTCGGTGAATTGCGGTATAAACGGAAACTTTGACTGTGCGCAGGAAGTGCATGCTATTTACGGCATTGCTGGCGACAACACTACAAAGTATATAAAGTCACTTACCTACACCTTTGACTCTTGCCAGGGCAAGCAGTTTACACAAATGCGTTTGCTTGAGTACAATGACGCGTTTAATCCAACAGTAAAAAAACTAGTGGCACAGTCCGGGGGTCCCTCAAACAACCAAATCAAGTTTACTAACTTAAACATTGAACTTAAACCTCGGTATTCGGGCGGCCAGTATAATCCATGGAAAGGAATTGTCCTCGCAGCTGACCTGCCTGACTGCAGTGGGGTGTATAACACTACTCTTTCTCAAATTGTGTTGGCAGACGGGTCTTCCTTTGATTACTATACCCACCCACAGAATTTAACGGTTAATGGAACTACGCAGTCCTCACAACCACACCCAGCAGGAACCAATGTTAACATTGACGGTACTATCTATATGGTTACTGCAGAAAAATGTCTTCGAGGCTATGTTAGTGTTGCTGCGTTCACCTCAAGAGGTTTTACGTTCCAAGACGTGGTTCCGTCCAATGCTGCAGACAGGGCATTACCAATTTGTTCTGGGCCACCGTTTGACGTGCAGGCATCTTTAAATATTAGTTTTCAACCTAACTCAGCCTACGCAGGTTTGTCAGTCGTAGAAAATAGTGGCAACAACCGCATTGACAGTTTGACAATGACTTCAAATTTTGATGGGAGTTTGAGCGGCATTAGCTTTGACGTCGGTGGTCCTTGTAAGGGTCATACGTTAAGGGACTTTACTTTAAAGTATAACGGGCAGACGTTTACTAACCCACGCTTCGATTTTCTGTCCGAAGGACAATATCAGGTTAGTTTTTCACTAAGCCCACAAGCTTTTGTGAAAGGACACTTATATACAATCGAACTTTGGGCTAACGTTGGTGTATGTCAGTCGTCAAGTAGCGAAAAGTCTTATACTTCTCGTATGAATGGGTATGGATCAGCTCCTCTTGTTCCAGTTGGTGGAACAACCTATCCGGGTACAAGATCGGTAAAGGTAGTAAGTCAAGCTGTTACTCCTCAGATTAAAATCACAGAGCCTTTGGCTGGTGTGAGTCCTACTGTATATACCTCTGCGCATTTTTTTGGTAACTACCAGGTAATTGCTACTGCTATTAACAATGGTAATGGTTTAGTACAAGCCTGCTACTTAGAAAAATATGGGAGCAGGTTGGGAAAGATTGATGACGTTAAAAAAGACTCTGCCGGAAGAATCCTCTGGCATCCAGGGGTATATGTTCAGACTACGGGTATCTACTCACAAAAGCGCTTTGCATATGGTGCAGGTTTCACATTAGTATGCGAGCTTAAGAACACATCAGGTCAAGTGGTTGCAAGTCATACCTATGGAACATTTTCTGTCGATTTGCCCACAAATGGCAACTTTAACGCATCTTTGAAACCAGCTCAGAATTTAAATCTCATTAATGTTCCAGCCAAACCGTCTGTTGGCATACTCTGGACAGATCCAACTCATGACCCAAATCTTGGTGGGTACGTCATCTACCGTCGCGCCTCGAATTTCGCTGTAACCGGAGCAGAGGGTGATGCCATGCTCATTTTGCCGTATATCCCAGGAGGCACTGACCCAGTTGAAATGCAGGCCTATGAAGATTACACTGTGTCCAAAAATACAACATACTATTACACGGTAATAACCGTAGACAAACAAGGCAGGTACTCTTCTCCTCCTGCTACAAAAACAATATATACACAAAGTCAGTAGACCTGCTATTCTCTCTAAATCCCCCATTTTTGTACATTTGCACAAAAATGGGGGATTTATTTTAATTTCATTTGAATCATGTATATATCACTTATACCTTTACCATTAACTACCGGCATAGCAAATCACTCTAAACAAACAAAAATTTTCTGTGGCCGGCCCAAATTTCTATGATTCGGAAATTCATCAAGTCCAAGGTAGGAATGACATTGTTGGCTGCTGTAGTTTTGGCCAGCGGATTTTTGGTAGCGCCTGCACTGCGGTCAGTGGTAGCGCAGCAGTACGACGACTCCTACTACTCAGGAACATATGACCAGTACAACAACTACGTAGACATGGAGAACGACTTCAACAATCCTGACTATGAAAGCAACTCCTATGAGACCAATATGTATGGATATCCGGGGGGGTATTACGGCGGTGGTAGGTTTGGCTCCCCACAGTTGAGCCTCGAGACCATAACCCTTAATCAAGCTGTCCGTCAAAATTCAACTGGAAATTCTGTTGCTTCATTTCGGATACGTAATAGCGGAAACAGAGCGGCTAGCCTCTCCTCAGCTTCCTTTACGTTCACAAGTTGCGCAGGCAATTTTGTTAGAAGTGCACGATTCTCAGGTCCAAATGGCTCTGTAAATGCAAGCAGACAGGGAAACACATATTATGCTAACCGCATAAATACCAGAATACCCGCATACGGGTCTGCACAGTTTTCAATTATGGTGGACACAGGTTCTTGTCTCAGGCAGCAGGGTCATTCATACCCGTGGAATCCAATAACAACACAGTTTGTCACCAATCTCCAGCGACTCAACTTTGTACCTTCAAACAACACCATACATTTCCCTGTAGCATTTAGTCTGCCTATTCAATTTGCAAGCAATCCTAGTCCGTACCCACCGTACCCACCGTATCCTCCTAACCCGAACCCACAACCTGGAAACTGTCCGGCGAGAATTAACACTCCAACATACGCTATCCCTGCACCGACCAATCTCCAACTGACACAACAGCAGACCAACCGGGTAAGGCTCTCATGGAGCAATCCATACAATGCCCATAGCGCGGCATGTATAGTGATCTTCCGTGGTACCAACAGATTCGCAGACTCAGCAGCTGAGGGCGGGCCAATAGCTTTACTTCCTGCAAGCACAACTTCATATGTTGATACCCCAGGGCAAGGCACCTTCTATTACACAGTGTTCTTAATTGATTGGCAAGGTCGCTATACAACTCCACCGTTGACTCGAACTATCCTGGTTACAAGTCAGCATACCTACCCCAGACCTTACCCACAGCCGCCATACCCATACCCGTATCCTTATCCTGGCTACAACTATGACAACTCCTACAATTACGGCTCAAGCGACTATAACTACCACAATGGCCCATAAGGTGCATAAAAATCCCAACAATCGTTGGGATTTTTATTTACAGGTATATTCGTAGAAGTTTTGTGTTATTTGTTGTAAGCAAGGCGAGGCTTCGCCCGAGATATGATAGCTACGCTGATAAAGGAACAAGGGGCGTTGATAGGTGCCTAAAAACTGTTTTTGATTTTTGTCTGCCCAGAAGTCTTTCCACTCTTCGTAGGTTTTAGTGTCTCCAAACAACCCCGGAGCCTTTACATGCGTCTGCTGAGCGTATCCCCATACTATGGAAGCATCATCCGCCGACACCACCAAAATTGTTGGCCAATCACTTACGTTTAATCCCGGTAGAGCGCGGGTATCAGGGTTTGTGAATTCCTGTATTTCCGCAACCTGTTCAGTGGTCACAATAGGCTCTTTCTGCAGCACAAACCATCCTGCCTGTACAACCGCAACAATACAAACCAACGGTACTACTCCATACCGCAGAAAGCTATTTCTAAAACTAAACAGTTTCGCGAGGCCAAGTACTGCGTAGAATACCAGAGCAAGATCAAAGAAAACCAAGATACGGTTATAGAATGGAAGTTTGAAAAGATACCAGCCAAGTGTTAGCACTAGTAGTACCCCCCACACTGCATGTGGCTTCAAATTTTTGAACGTTCGTAAGTTAGAGATTATATAAAAGAGTGCGAGCAGGGCGGGGAGCCAGAAAATGTAAACCAGACTATGAGCGTTTAAGAAAATCCCTTCGCGAACATAATAGTTGTTGTTGTAAATGAGGTTGGTTGCTGTCATCCATATCCTGTCCCAAAACACAACCGCTCCAAGTCCAACCAACATAGCTTCTATGGCAATGAATTTCCAGAGTTTATGTTTTAGTTGGTAGAAGAACAAACATAGTCCGACAGTAAGGAAGAAAATAATCGCGCTCGTCCGGTGTGTAACTAGTAACCAAAGCATGCAGCACCCCAGCACCACCCAATCTCGCCTGGTTCGTTCTTGCAGTAACATGCGGCCGGTGAGAAACAAACCATATGCAAACGCAGGCAACGCTGCAATGTTCTTCCAAAGAAACGTATAATATAATTCCGCCTGTGGCAACGAAGCCGCAAGCAGTATAGCTCCAAACACCGCCAAAGAATTCTCACTTTTTCGTAGTGAGTACGCTGACAATCCAGTGGAAGTGAATTCCACTTCCTTGCCAGCTACTCTACTTTTTATTTGCGATAAAGTGAGAATAAAAATGGCTATGGTGAGGATACTAAACAGGAAGAGGGTAATGTTAAGGAAGATTTCAGGGTTAATATGAAAGGTTTTTAGGACATAAAAGAGCGGGTGGTTAAACCCGCCCAGTACGCCAGAGATGTTTAGCACGCTCTGTGCATTGTTTGCAGCTTGCAAGTAAAACCCAAAGTCATACCCAAAATACCCAGCAGGGGCTTTAAGGCCTGGCAGCGAACGGAGCACAATACCGACGATTAGAGCAAGGAAAATTACTATACTACTTTTCTTCACCCTTTTATTATACACTGAGAAAATGTATACTTAATAAGTATTAATCGCTATACATATGGAAACAAAGGATTATCAAGTTATTTTTGATTATATTGATGAGGCTCTAAAGCGGCAAAATGAACATGTCCAAGAAATTGTTAGAAATGAATTAGTGGAGATCAAAGGTGCTATCGCAGACCTGGCAGGACAGATTAAGACCTATCATGAGGAAATGATTGTTATGCGTCACCAAATGGATAGATACGATCGTTGGTTTAAGCAGATTGCCCAAAAAGTTGGAATTACCTTAGAATACTAACTATGTCCTATCCAAAAATACGAAAAGCAGTGGTTGCTGCGGCAGGGCTTGGTACGCGGTTGTTGCCCGCTACTAAAGCTATGCCAAAGGAAATGCTGCCTATTATTGATACCCCTATTATTCAGTACGTAGTTGAAGACCTGGTGTCTGCCGGGATTGAGGATATTATAATTGTCACTGGCTGGCATAAACGGAACATTGAAGACCACTTTGACTATCCCTACGAACTCGAAAAACGCCTTGAAGAGAGTGGTAAAACAGAGCAGGTTGAACAAGTGCGAAGGATTGCCGAAATGGCAAACTTCATCTATATTCGCCAGAAAGGCCCATACGGAAATGGGACTCCGTTTCTGAATGCCGCACACGTTGTTGGCAACGAACCATTTTTTGCTACCTGGGGAGATGAGATATTATACGCCAACCCTTCTCGTGCTACACAGGTTATTGCAGCATACCAGAAATACGGTAAGGCAAGTATAGCGTGCCTTCGTATGAGTGAAGACATTGCATATACCCGCTATGGTTTTGTTGAAATAGGTGAAGACATGGGCGATGGTGTGTTCAAAATCAAGAAGGTTATAGAAAAACCCGGTAAGGCAGACACACCATCAAATTTGGCTACCCTAGGAGCATATATTCTACCGCCAAGAATCTTTAAGTTGCTTGAAACTCAAGCCCCAGGGAAAGGCGGAGAGATCTGGCTGCCCGACGCAATAGACCGTCTGTCAAAAGAAGAAGATGTACTGGCAGTAGAAATAAAGAACGCAGCCTACTACGACACTGGTAATAAAATGGACTATCTAAAAACAATGGTACGCCACGGACTTGTCCACGAAGAAACCAAAGCAGAGTTCACGGAATTTTTAAAAAACCTAAAAATTTAATCGTTTAGAAAAGCCTCCCGATTCAGCATCGGGAGGCTTTTAGTTAGCGTGCTGCTACTATGTTTCTGGGTCGGTCTGACTCTTTTAAGGGTGCAAGGTTGAGCCTTCTGCGGATCTCTTGCACTTCTTCAAAGGTCAAGGTCCTCACCATCACGTGAAGGGTGTAAGTGGGCGGCCGTTCTTTGAGCACCTCAATCGGCGGCAGCTTCTTTTCGCCGAGCTCGAGAGATTCAAGAAAGTCGAATATCATCTCAAGGGCAGGGAAGTTTCGCCAGTCTGCTGTACCCCCAGTTGGGTGTGTGGTTGCGTCTATGGCAAGGTCGCCGTCTTCGTCAAACAGGCCGGCTTTGCCTCTAGACCTAACCCTACACTTCTGGTAGTACATACTGCGTAATGCAGAGATTGTGGTCGAACGTCGACTAGAAACCCTGTAGGCAGCTTCCGCGCTAGCTTCAAAGACACGGTTAGCGGACCAAGTAAGGTACGGCATTCGTGCTGCCCCGTTTTCCAGTACAATGTACTTATGAGAGATTCGCTCAAGAAAGTTTTCATCAATAAACTCTCTAGTCGCGCTTTCCTTCGCAAGCCGTCGCATCAGAAAAACGAATGCGAGAAAGTTTTGCTGCACTTGGCTTATCTTCCCTCCGTCACCGTCTTTCAGGCCAGGATGCCAACCTTCCAGCACCAGCTCCATTTCTTCTAGCTGCCGTTCGTCGAAGTCTGTGTCCATGATTCCGTCAGAGACACGTAGTGAGCATGGGGGAGGACGCTTAGACTTGCGCGCCCGCCTCCGTCCGCTTGTTATCACTGGCACAGAAAGCGCCAGTACCAAACAAAACACAACAAAGTAACGCATACTAAGGTCCTCCGTTTCTAAAATGTTGTAGGTTAAGTTTAAGAAAACTATCTTAAACTAGGGGAAAAGTCAAAGGCTATGTTTGGGCTGTTCAGTTATTTGCTGCTGCAAATCGGCGATTTTAAGGTCATCATAATTTGGCAAGTAGCAGCTGAAGTCATAGACAATGAGCTTGCCTGTTTTTTTGTTTACAAACGCATTTCTACTAGGGAGCATTCTACGACCACTCTCATTATCAACATCAAAGTCCCAAAAGCCGACGCTGAACCTGTTGTGCTCGAGGGCTGACTGCGCACGTGCAAGTAAGTCCCCATAGTAGTTTTTCTTTTCTGGTGGCTGCCCATCCACATACTTAGAGAACGTCGCTAAGTTACTCCTGCCATCTTCAGGGTTTCGGTATTGTGAAATGACTATTCGCTGCTTATGTTTATACTTCTTGTCTTCATAGTCGTAGCCTAGGTGCGAAGGAATAACCTCAACTTTGTCTCGCAAATATTCATCTTCTGCAAAGGTTGCTTCGGCAACCTTACTGCCAATGAGCTCTCTCATGCCACCTGCTGGCCTGTTTTCTTTAAACTTATTTCCACTTGGTTTCTCGGTGTCTGAGATTTTTACAAAAAAGTTCTTACCCGCTGCTTTCAAGTGGCAAAAAAATGACCGGTACTCTTTAGGTTTTTTTTGAGCAATTTCTTCTGTTGGCACATACATGCGAGAGCGGTTATCTCTTACTCCAAGTAAGGTGAGTTCGACCCCGCCAACTTGAATTGTTTCCCCAAGTGTGCTCGGGTTGTTCTCAAAAGTGTCCCAAAGTTGCTCGAGCGCCTGCTTGAAATTAGCAATAATATGAAATTCTTCACCTTTCTGTTCCGCAGAATTTTTTGCTTTATTCCAAATCCTATCAAAAGTTCTGTCGTACCCAAATTCACGCCCTCCACGCCGGCCAAATGAGGAGGCTATATATTGTTCGAGATTAAGCAGAATCTCATCAATAGGTGGATCTTGCTCTCCTGATTCTGTTTCGTTTGCGACTTTTTCCTTTATTTCAGCGGTATTTTGGGGCATAAACAGCGTAGTATTGCAAAAATGTTATTAATGTGTTATAATATATCAAATTCTAATTCCCACGCGGGTGTCCTATGCCCGCTTAGACTTTGGAGGGTGAATGAAAAGAAGAAGTCCTAGATCTAATGACGGAAGCGACAGTGGTTCCAAAGATGGTCAGCCATCTAAGGACCACCATTCAAGAGTGGCAATGCAACAGGCAGCGCTGAGGCGGCGGAAAAAGCTGAAAAGCTTTAAACCTCGGCGAACGAAACGGATCCAGGGGCCGGGTGGATCTGGCGGTGCTGTAGCTGCCGTAGTGGCGTTCCTTGTCTGTTGCGCGCTTGCCTTACTGCTTGTAAGCAGCGGTAAGTCTTCCACTTCCGGACAGGGAGCGTTCGGCTCCGCAGCGGTGGAGAGGAATTAGTAGGGGTTTGGGTGTCTCAGGGCGCCCAAACCTCTTTTATTATACTCAAATTAAAGCACGTTAGCGAGTACATGCCTGCTAAAGTGCGGTATGCTTACTTGGTAGTTGTGATGTTTAGGGTTTGGATCAGTTTTTCAATTTCAGTTTTAACACTGTTCCAGAAACTGTCCTCTGACCCTCGTTTGGCGAGTTCTTGTATGCGTTGGTCAGCAAAGCTTTTGCCATAGTCAGAGGGGTCGCTACTGCCAACATAGACGACTACGGTTGGCGCTGGTCGTAGCATCTTACTCACCTCCGGTATAAACGTCTTTCTGGTGTCCGAGCGGAATCCAGAGTATATTGCTAGCACCAGGTGTTCTTGTGCGGTGTTATTTTCGCCAGCAAGTCTTTGGTACGAAAACCAGCCGAGCAGGTTGCCGTTGTAGTCAATATGATACACGGCTTTTACCTTGTCTTGTTCCATTTCTTTGCAAGAGATTTCCGCATTGTTGACAGTAAATCTTTTGCACTCAAATCTGGTGCCATCAGGGTGGTATCGAGTTCCACTCGATTTACCTTGTTCAAGAAGGGCGTACACAGCATACTCTTTATTGCTGAGAAAGCCATCGCGAATGTCGAGCGCAGTGTAGTACGCCCGAAAGCCGATATAGAGCAGTGCGCAAACCCCTACCAAAACTAAAAACAAAATCAATCTCCGAATATATTTCATCTTCTCTCCTATGTATTTGCCTCCGGAGCCCTAGTGAGTACGTCTTGTCCACTCAGGGAGACCCCGAGCTGCCAAGGCTACTCTACTGTTTACCCGTCGGCATGTTACGCAAACTGGCAAAGCCAGATTTGCTCCAACTTTTGAAAGTTGTTAATCATACACTATACCATTTTGTATGAAAAAGAAAAGGACTTGCAGAAGCTAAGTTCTGCAAGTCCTATAAATCAAAATCAAGTCTCCGAGTCGTAGTCTGCGGTCCGGCCTCTGAAGCTAGCGATAATGCTTTCGCCGTGCATCAGCCCGCCAGTAAAAGCGTAGACTACAGCCATGACGCAAATCATGGCGCTCAGGTTAAGGTGGAAGTGCCGCGCAAAGTAATGCAGTGTCGTGAAATAGCTCACCGCAAAGTACTGCACAGCACTCAGCAAGAAGATAACTATGCACCAGTAGGCATTACGCTTTGCGGCGTCTTCAACCTTCGGTAGTTGGAACAGTGCAATCACAGGGAATGCAACTGCCAACACACAGAAGACTGTTGCTGCTGTTTGCCAGCGTACCCACCATGCGTACGCGTATCTGCGTAATTCCATCTCTTCCTCGGTATGGTACACCAAGGTAAAGGTGTTACGCACGATCGGCTCAGTTACTTCCCAGCCCAGGAGCCCACCAACGACCGCGATAAGCAGGACAATAGTAATGACCACAAGTCCTGCAATGTAAGTCATTGCTCGTTTGTTTCGGTTCATCATCGTCCTCCTTGCGCCTCTTGAATGTAAGGCATTTTTTTGTTGAATTTGCCCTGCCAGTATGAGAACTCAGTCCCTCCTTGAGGGATGAAGGTATAATCCTGACCGCTCCGGAGCCGCACAGCAAGCTTATTACGCAGCGCTACGAGAAGTGGCTTCTCTATATTGTCTTCTAGGTCTGCATTCACAAACCCTTTGTCAACATACAGTCGCCAACTGCCAACCCTGTCTTCGTCCCGCATGAAGGCAAGCAGGGCAATGACTCGCCCTGGTTGGGTCATGCTGGTCAAGAAGAGTGACACGTAGTCGCCCTCT
>DASPKA010000044.1:0-5131 GCA_035628335.1 Patescibacteria group bacterium
CAACTGGGAAAAACTTGCCAGACTGAGTTGCTTTACGGATAGTAGAAAGTAGTTCGTTTTCTGTAAGCTCTTCACCACCCAGGTACTTCTCCATCATAGCGTCATCATACTCAACCACTTTTTCAACGAGCTTGTTACGCCATTCTTTTGACTTCTCTACCATGTCAGCTGGAATCTCGCCCACGGTAAACTCTTTGTCAGTAAATTCTTTATAGGTGTACGCTTTCATTTGTACCAAATCTACAACACCGCAGATTTCCTTTTCAAATCCTATTGGTATTTGTATAGGCATGGCGTTTGGATTCAAACGCTTATGAATTGATTCAAGGGATTTGAAGAAGTCGCCACCAGTTTGATTGATTTTGTTAATAGAGCAAATACGAGGCACACCATACTTGTCAGCTTGCCGCCAAACTGTTTCAGACTGGGGTTCCACGCCCATCTTGCCATCAAACACTGTCACTGCACCATCTAGGACACGCAAAGAACGCTCTACTTCTACAGTAAAGTCTACGTGACCAGGAGTATCTATGATGTTGATCTTGTATTTAGTTTCAGGAGCCAGCTTTACATGGCGTGGGATCCAGTAGCAAGTAACAGCAGCAGAAGTAATAGTAATACCACGTTCGCGCTCTTGCTCCATCCAGTCAGTCACAGTTTCACCTTCGTGTACCGCGCCGATTTTGTGAATCATGCCGGTGTTGTACAACACGCCTTCTGTAGTCGTAGTTTTCCCCGCGTCAATGTGGGCAATAATACCTATATTACGGGTAACTTCAATGGGATATTCTCGGGCCATAATTTACAGTCATAAGTCGACAGTCGAAAGTCATAAGTTAAAAACAAAGCCAACACTGGCTTGCTTACGACTTACGACTTACGACTTACGACTAGCTTATTTGCCTATAGATTGTAACCTAAAAGCTCAAAAAATTCAAGTACCGTTGACCAAAAATTGTTAAAAAGATATAGTCAAATTGCACAAGCGTGCATACGGGTGCAGATGACAGTACAACATTTAGGGGGACATACGGGTAAGCAAAAATCCAACCATACGCCGCCGACGAACGTCTAAGCGGATCTACTATGTTTTTTGCGCGCCTAGATTTCCCCCTAAATGTTGTTTCAGCATTTAGGGTTTTTACAAGGAGACGTTATGGAAGAACCATTTCCAATGTTGCAACTCATAACCACGCTAATCGTTTGCGGAGTAGTCAGCTTCCTTTTGGTTAGTCACTCTGGTGCAGAGGAAGTTTCTAAAAAACGAGTTCTTGGTTACGGGCTCGTGCTCAACGTTGGCCTGAGCGGGTTTGTGAGCTTGGTTTTAGCAACGATCGCCTTTATTGCTAACAGAGAAGTTATTCTAAAGCTCTGGGTTGTCTGGGTTGGCGTAGGCATAGGCATGCTCTTGGTCTATGCGCTAGATGAAGGTTACAGGAGGGCCGAAGCTGAAATGGAAAAGGCAAAACGCGGACAATGACAAAAAGAAACAGTCCCGGTGAGGCATCGGGACTGTTTTAATTATACTGCCTGGGCAACGAGAGCTGGATCAAGCTTTGTAGCCCCGAACCAGAGATGAGGAGAGTACTGACTTACATACAGTTCTCTTGAAGGATCAGGCAATATTCTGCCTAATACCCTAAAACCGCTTCGTTGTGCATGACTCACAGCTACCGCAATGCTATGGACCGAGTCCAACAACTCGTCTGAGGTAGCAAAGTCGTATCGTAACGGTTCTTGCGCCATCTCCAACACCAACAGAGTGTAAGGTAATTTGGGGAGGTGGAGCAACGTTCGAGGCACTTGTTTGTCGCTCATAATTGAAGCAACTTGGCTTTGGATAGCTCCCCACATCTGTGCAGTATATGGCATACGTGCTAAGTCCTTCACAAATTCAACACTTCCCATAGCCCTATTTACACTCACCACGCTAAAGAATGGTGGTTGAGAAAAGAGACGCTCAACAGCGTCACGTGTTGGATCCGGTAACTGGGCATAGGCGAGCTTCCGTTGAATCCGCGCCCTTGTGATGACTGAGGTAGCCTCATTTAAGACCGCATCAATCAGCTCTTTACGGGTTGTGAAAGAACTAATTCGCGCGCCTTTGTCGTCTAAAGTAACCAAAACCACGGGCATTTCTGGCTCAAGATGGTCTTTCCAGGGACCAGGGAATTTAACTCGAAGGTTATGAACAACAATACCCCAGTCCATATAAGGCACCATTGGCACTTGGACTACTATCCTTGCCTGCTCATATTCTAGAGAAATAACTGTTACAGATTTTTCCATGAAACTCCTTTCTGTTTTTCCGCTTTTCAACTTATTCTCTACAACTTTAAACATACTACCCCTACCTGTCAATGAGCCATATAAAAATGACTTCGATGATGTGCATCACCAAAGCCATTTTCTAATCTAAGACTATTTGACAACCATGACAAAGGAGTGTTCGCCGGCAAAAATGACAAACTGCTTGAAGGTTCTATGTGTCTGCTCAAACACTTCCAACATCTGCGTGTTATAAGCTCCAAGCTGTTTCCTGACAAGTTGCATGTCGATCAACGTACGCGCGAAACGAAAATCTGCGTTGACATTCCGCTCCGACGCGAGCCCGAGAGTGTTCACAAGTTCTTGGTTCTCAGAGTCATAGAAGACAAGAACTTGATCAGCAGCCAGCGGTACCACACCGGCGATTCGAGCATAGAAATACTGGGCTCTGCCCATTAACTCATCAATGCCTGTACCTAACGTGTTTAAGTACGCGTCCACAGCTCTCATTGTTTTATCCATGCAGTTCTCCTTTTGAAATTTGTTATTAGCGGCAATAGATTAATCACTATAAAATTTACAGCACCCTAGGTCAAGCCTATTATGGAACTAGTAAAAAACCAAAATGACCTCGACCTTGCGTCGAGGTCAATTTTTTAGAGATCTTATTTTTTGCGGGAGAAACGAGCAAAGTGAGCAAACGCTTTGTTGGCTTCTGCCATACGATGGGTGTCTTCTTTTTAATCTAAGTGCAATGATTCTCTGTTTTGTTGAAACAGGCATCTCTTTTGGGCGATGGTGAGGACGTGAAGATTTGTCTGAATGACCTGATGATTACTCATGCGGGCTTCTTTTACCCAGCGTACAATCGTACCCTGGTTAAAGCCGGTATGCCTGGCCACTGCTCGAGCAGCCCAGCCTTGTTTTAAGACGAGCCGAGCTGCTTGCATTCGCAGCTTAGGCAGGTGTGGGTTCGTAGTATATGGCATGTACATAGTCTAGCAATTGGGTGATGCATAGGTTTTGAACCCGCTTTACCCCGCCTTGACTAACCTACATAAATATGGCATACATATGATAGAAAGGAGTCAAAAAAATGGATCAAACCTTCGGTATTGTTGCAGACTGCATAGGCTACTTGTTTGGCAAATTCGGGTTTGGGGCGCTATTTATGCTAATCGGTGCGGTAATATTCGGGTTTAACCTGGTACTGCACGCTTCAGACCAGATAAACAATCGCAGGGTCAAAAATGAAATTTGGGAGCCTCTCGGATTTGGGTTGTTATTGATAGGCTTGGGAGTCTTTGGGAACTCCGTGATCCTGATCCTACTTGCGATCTTCATCATTGAAGTGTTTCTCAAGTTTATGGGCTGGTTAGGCGACATTGCCAAATCCAGCATGAGCTGACTATTTCACAAAATAAACAGGCGTATGAGCAATTCAGCTCATGCGCCTGTGTTTTTTAAACTTTTAAAATTTTCTTTATTTCTTTCTTGAAAACCGAGCAAAGTGAGCAAAAGCTTTGTTTGCTTCTACTATTCTATGTGTATCTTCTTTCTTCTTAACTGCAGCACCTTGTTTCTGCCACGCCTGCTATTATAGGGGCTCACGTCGCCCCCTCCAACGGGCAAAGCCCTCATGGAGCCTCCCCCTCTCGCGGCTTTGCCGCTATTTCTTGCGACTAAAACGGGCGAAATGTGCGAAAGCTTTATTAGCCTCGGCCATACGGTGTGTATCTTCTTTCTTCTTAACCGCTGCACCTTGTTTCTGCCACGCATCTAGTATTTCGGCGGCTAGCTTTTTGGCCATGGGCATGCCTTTGCGGGTACGAGCGGCAGTGATCATCCACTTCATACCGAGTGCGGTACGACGAGGCTCGAGCACTTCCATAGGCACCTGGTAGTTTGCACCACCCACACGGCGGCCTTTGATTTCAATGAGCGGAGACACGTTCTTAAGCGCGAGGTCAAACACCTGGCGCCCATCTTTTGGCAACTTGTCTTTCTCTTCTTGAGTTTGGGCAGCAGAGGCAATACCGCGGAGCTTTTCAGTAACCTGGTCTAGTGCAGTGTAGAAAATAGTCTGCGCAGTGGTCTTCTTGCCTCGCTCCATAAGGTAGTTTACGAACTTTGCATATTTAGCAGAATTAAACTTTGGGTCTGGCTTTGGTGCGTGACGATTCACGCTTCGTGATTTTCTTGGCATATCAATACATGAATTTTGAATATTGAATTATGAATTTTGGGGTTATTCCCAAATTCAAAATTCTAAATTCATAATTCTTACTTCTGCTTTGGGCGTTTGGCTCCGTATTTGCTGCGACCTTTCATTCTTTTGTCTACACCGAGGGTGTCCAGCTTACCGCGAACAATGTGGTAACGCACACCTGGCAAGTCTTTCACACGGCCACCGCGGATCATAACAACACTGTGTTCCTGCAAGTTATGGCCAATACCTGGAATGTATGCGAGTACTTCCATACCATTGGTCAACTTAACCTTAGCAACTTTGCGCAACGCAGAGTTTGGTTTTTTAGGGGTAGTAGTATACACCTTCAAACATACACCACGAACAAATGGTGAACCTGGTATACTAAATGGCCTGTTTTTAATGAGGTTTATGCGACGAAGCATAGCCGGAGACTTGCTTCGGGATTTAAGGGGCTTTCGCCCTTTGCGTACAATTTGGTTGATTGTTGGCATTATAATTAGTCGAAAGTCAAAAGTCTATAAAGTCTAAAGTTAGTCGAAAGTCGAAAGTCGAAAGTCTATAAAGTCTTGGAGTTCGCGAAGCGAACAACTACTCATACTTTATGGACTTTATGGACTTTTGACTTTATGGACTATCGCGGACTTTATGGAC
>DASPKA010000045.1:0-10621 GCA_035628335.1 Patescibacteria group bacterium
TTTCACCTTCCTCTTGGCCACAAAATATAATAAATCGTCTTCAATATTATTTCCAAATCAAACAACAAACTCCTATGTTTTACATAATAGAGATCATATTCAAGCTTATCCTTGGTTTCCTCTAAAGAAGCAGCGTATGTGTCGTTTATTTGTGCCCATCCTGTCACTCCAGGCTTTACTAAATGCCGTTCATCATAAAAGGGTATCTGCTGCTTAAGCTGTTCGACTATGTGAACCTGCTCAGGACGAGGCCCCACTAAACTCATGTTACCTGCTGCTAAGTTAATCATTTGCGGTAGCTCGTCTATACGTGTGCGCCGCAAAAAACGGCCAACTCGGGTGATTCGGTTGTCACCCTGAGCAGTCCATGTATCCCCTTTCCCCACCGTCATTGTTCTGTATTTATATACGTTATACACTTTCCCGTTAAGACCAACGCGTGGCTGCACAAAAAACACAGGACCACGAGAGTCTATAACAATTACGAGGGCTATTAGTGGAAAGGTTATTGCAAAAAACAACAAACCGACCATACCCAAAATCACATCAACAAACCGCTTGATCGCATCATAAGCCGCCGAGTTCTTGTAGGATACATTCTCCAAAAACCATAACTGATGGAGGCTTAAAAGATTTACTCGACGTAATACTTGTTCATAAAAGTTTGCTTCATCAACAAACTTCACGCCGAAGTTACGTAGTTGGTAGAGCTTGCTTATGGAGTCATCATGGGCATTATCTGGGAACACCACTGTTGAGTCTCTGTGGGTAATGCGTGGCTCGGGTACGTCCAGGTACCCTGCGAATCGGTACCCCAAAAAGTCCTGCTCTTCTATCACAGACTTAAGTGATTGGGAAAAATTATTTTGCTTCAACATGTAGACGTACTCAAGTAAGCGATTTTTTATTCCCCGCTTCACTGCCAAATACAGAAGAACGAAGAGCACATGCGCAGCAACCAGCACAAACAGGAGTACTCGGCGAGGGGTAAAGCTCAAATTTGGTTGCGTATAAAAGTAAATCACCGAAAGCAAGCCACAGGCAATAAGGGCGCTAAACAGGCTTCCAAGAATTTGGACATACCGCCTAAACACCCTTACTTCATACAACCCAAAAACAAAAAAAACTAAAGCCCATAACAAAAACAAAGGACTAAAAATAGCCGCATGCTCAAAAAAACGGCTCCCATCCCACTCATGGAAACGGACCACGAGACCAACGGCTAGGCTAATATAAAAAACAACCATCGAACTAAGCAACAGCCACCAAAACAAAGCTTTTTTCCGCGTCATAACGAATACCCCAATCTACTTCTTACTCTTATACTAATTATTTATGAAAAAAGAGTAAAGTGCTACACTACGAATATAAAGGAGGTAATGTGATGTTTAGATTCGGCAAAGTGCAGTACATTGCACCGGCGCTTGGCGAGATTTATGAGGTTGTTGGAAACCCAACTGATGTTCACAGGCCTGCGGATCTACTCAAAGATGGCTTGCCAGTGGAGCGTAACTTCGGGGATGTTTACCTCTTGACCAATACAGTCTTTTTGGACTTATTTGGCAAGCAGGTTGCAGTGCCTCCAGGAACACTTATTACTGTAGCCAAAAAAAGCTCATCAAGAGGAAGCGCATACCGCTGGATTGTGCATTATATTCGCAATAGAAAAATCATAAACCTCACTAAATCAACAAATAAAATCCGAGGAGCCAAACTTCAATTTGTTCAAGGGCATGACGCCAATCCATATCTCACGGTTGAGCAGTTGTATGACCATCTCCCTGCACATTGATTTCTGAAAAGCTCGCTACTTGCGAGCTTTTACTTTTTAAGGTAAAGAAGTATACTAAAAATATGATAAAAACTATTATAATTTCGCTTATTGCAATCATTGTAGGCATGCTCTTAGTGGGTTCTATTCGCATGATACGCTTTCAGGATGATACCGTACATTACCATGCTAATTTTGGCTTAAGTATAGACGGTAAAATGTATGACTTTTCTAACCCTGTGTATATGGAGGAAGTTTCCAAGTGTTCAATTTCAGAACACCGAGGACCAAAAGATAGAGTACACCTACATAACAACAAAGGCTTTGAGGTGCACGTACATGACTCGGGGGCAACCTGGGCACACTTGCTTGCTAACTTAGGTTTTGGCATTTCTGACAAGACACTAGTCACTGACCGTAAAGACGTACTCATAGACGGTGCAAACGGCAAACGTTTAAGTTTTACGCTGAATGGCAAACCAATAAGCAGCATCTATAACCTGACTATTGCAAATCACGACGTACTGCTCATTTCCTATGGCAGTCAAAGCGTGTCGGAAATAGGGGAACTATACAAACAGATTCCACACAATGCCGAAGAGCTCAACCACACCTACGACCCTGCAGCCTGTAGTGGCGGAGCTGTGGTCCCAAAAAACTTCTTCAAAAAATTCTGGTTTGTAATGTGGAAATAAAGAATACTGCTCTCCTGTGAGCAATTTATCTATCAATCCCCCCTGTTAGCTTGCCGTTAATTTTTTCCACACTCTGTAACAAATCCATTTCTACTCCATGCTCTTTACCAAAAGCTATGAGGGCGCGCGTGTCTTTTGGTAGACATTTTCCACCGTAGCCTCGGAAACCGCCGTGCATGACGTCTAAGTGCGAGCGACCAATGCGGCGGTCTGCCCCTGCTGAGTCTGCTACTTCATAGTAGTCTATGCCGAGCTTCTCACATAGGTCGTACATTTGGTTTGCAAAAACTACCTTGGTAGAAAACCAGGTATTACCAAAGTACTTGACCATTTCTGCAGCTGCAGCCGTGATAACTTTTGAAAATGGCGCCAGCGGCAAAAGCCCCAGTATTACTCCTGAGATGTCAAAACTTTGGTCTGTATAACCAATAATCTGCCGGTCTGGATATAGGAAATCTGTCTGCGCGGTACGTTCGGTTAAAAACTCAGGATTAAACAAAATTTTTAAATGTGGGTACTGTTTCTGGTACGCATCAGTTGTACCTGGAATTACCGTAGATTTTATAATCACTGCTTTTGCTTTTGACTTTGCAGCATTTGCCATGGCGTCGTCCATGTAGGAAAGATCTATTTTGTCTCCACTGTAGTGCACTGCCGCCCCGGCTGAGCCCGGGCTTGCTACTGTTGAAGGAGTTGGCACCGCTATAAACAAAAAATCTTGTGCTAAGGCCTCCTCCAGGGTATCCAGGGGCTTATATTTGTCGTACACTTTAACATCTGCGTTGTTGACTTTAAAAAAATGGGCCACAGACCCACCAACAAAACCCCCGCCTATCACTCCTATTTTCAACCCGCTCTTGTCCTGCTTAATGGCATTCGGCTCTACCGCCTGACTGTTTTCCCTATTCACATTCTCCTGAAAGATTTGTTTGTCCATAAAATGAAAAAATTAACTATCCTAAGTATATTGCCGCCTGTAAAAACAAGCAAGCAGCCCCAACAACTCGTTAGGACTGCTTGAAATCTAAGCAGGGGTTACAGTCTTGTGTACAATGTCATAGACAACGAGCCCTATAAGCATGCATACTGACCAAGACAATACCATGAGCGCAATAGCACCAGCACAGCTCAAGTATGATATTTTTTGCCCAAAGAGAACCACTCGAAGCAACCATATAGTTATTGCCCCAAAAGCCAACATTGCGTGGAACAGCGCAAAATACTCTGCTGCACGGACGTCAATCGCATTAATCTTGTCGCTCCGCCATCCAACCCATATACCGTGTAGAATTAACCCTGCCCATAAAGGAAAATGTAGAGCAGATTTTATCGCGGGCGTCTCCCATACGTAAAAGGAAAGACTACCACAGCATACCACAGTTAGTGCTCCGAGAAACACAGTCCACGACAAGTTAATGCCAGACCAAAAACTAACTCTTCTTTGCATTCACTTTCTCCTTTGCTATATAAGTGTCTAAAGACAGTACCAATAGTTTGGTAGCCTGTCAATTTTTGTTCTTAACGATATCTTTTATATAGTCTTCAACCCTCCGCTTCGCACTCCAACCTAAAGTTTTTGACTTCGTAGCGTCAAGATTAGCTGACATTCTATTCCCAGGTTTTTCAGGTCCAATGATTATATCCGTAGAAAACATCCGAGCTATTTCCAAAACTGAGTAGGACTCATCTGCCCCCAAACCGTAGTCATCTCCCTGGCCTTTTTCTGCTATAAGCATCAAGCCGTCAACAATATCATCAACATGAGTAAAAATTCTTCGCTGCGTGCCTGGCGCTGTCACAATCAATGGTTCGCCTCTAAGAAATTTTTGCTTGAATATTTCAATTAATGTAGCGTATGGTCCTTCACCTCTTTCACCCGGGCCATATACATTATAAAAATATGCAATCGCGTATGGTAAACCATACCATTGGCCGTAATTACGAACAAGCTCAGAGTTTGTCGCTTTACTGTATGCGTAAGGACTCTGGTATTTTCCTGCTCCGTCATCCGCAAACTTAGTTGATGAACCGGCATATATAATGCGTACATTTCTTTTTCGACAATACTCAAGTACAGCCATGGTACCTGCTGAATTCAGATCCCATACAAGCTCGGGTTCAGTCAAACTTTTTTCAGTCCGAGAATACTCACCTAAATGAAAAACCAAATCATAACTCTCAGCAACAAGATTCTCAATATTTTTGGTATGACCCTTGATGTACTCCACACCAGGTATGTGATTCGCAACGCTTCCTGCGAAATAGTTATCTAACGAAACTATCGTGTGGCCTGCTAACACCAAACGCTTAATTAAATTTGATCCCACAAATCCTGCACCGCCTGTTACTAATATATTCATGGTTCAATATAGATATCAGTATTATGTAACTTCTTGGGAGTAAAGACTATATGCTTATAAATAAAAAATGTAATACACGCAGTAAGTATAGCTGCGAGTGCCTGCGAAATCACTTTCCAACCAGTGAATTGATGAATTATGTAAAAGAAAAATGAAGTGAGCGACAAACCGAGCACAAATGTTAAAAAATAATGCATGGTCTGTCTGAGGTGTATTTTGCTGGATTCTTGAAAGGTAAAATATTTTTGCATAAGAAAACTCACCCAAAATGCCACACCAGTGGCAATAACTGAACAATATACCGGATGCCATGATACTATGCGGATCAGTATTGCAAATAACCCTAAATTTACACTCGCGGCTGTTCCTCCGGAAATTAGATACCGGATAATTCTCTTCTGCGTGGCTCTTTTAATATGATGCAACATACTTTTAGTCTGTCAATTTTTAATTTTGAGATGCATAAATCTGGTAAATCTCAGACACATTGCCCAAATTCGTCTAAGAATCAAAGCATCAAACTCATCATACCTGATAATGTCTTTCCAATGAAGCGCGAATTCAGGCAAGATTTTTTTCAAACGTGTATACCGTTCGTATACAAACCAACAGCTTACTAGAAACAACCCCAGTGGTACACCGTATATTCCGTAATATTGTATACAAATTGGCAGGATTAGAGCGGTCAGTATTACTTTATAAAAGACCGCAAAGAGCATATTTTTTTGAGCTTTAAGCGACATAAATGCGGCAACTACATACACATCAAAACCACTCGTTATCAGCATAGGTATGAATAAATAAAAAATTGGCACCGCCTGAGTGTACTCGCCAAAAAAAGTGCGAATAAAAATAGGTATGAACAAACACACTGGAATGGTAACTAAGATCTGACCAATAAATTGGTACTTAATGCTCTTTACAAGCAACATTACAAACTTTATTTTGTCATACATGTACTGAGGCAGCAACGGTGCAATAACTTTACTGAGCGGCATTAAAGACTGGGTATGGCCGATCAACCCAAAAGCTACATTGACCTGCGCTACAGCTTCAGTACCCAACATAAACTTGACTATCCACGTCCGCATACTCTGTCCAAAACTGCCTATATATGTCCCTAAAATACTCCAAAAACTATGTCCAGTAAAAAGAGTGGTAATAGATATTGGCATTGGATTTTTTGAAAAACTTTGTTTGTAAATTTGGTAAAACTTTGGCGCGAGTAGTATGAGCGCGCCTACTTGGGAGGCAACCGTAGCCCACAGTAAGCCACCTGGCCCATTGTCATACTGTACAAGAAAAGCCAAGACCATAACCAGTTTAATCAATTCCTCAAAAAAGCCAATAAACGAAAGCTCCGCGTAACGCAACGCATAGGAAAACAGGATCGTATACAGAGACCTTATGGGCGCCATTACTAAGGTGAAAGATACAATTTTCACCAGGTAAGAACTATATTCTCCCGAATACTGGGCAATAAAGCTTGCACCAAAAAAAACCAGTGCCCATGCTACAATACCCAAACTAAATACTAGTTTGAAGTATGCGACGAACATGCCTTGGGCTTTTTCTGAATTACCTGCTCCTTTTTCAACCCCCATATCTACTATAACGACATTGCTCAAGCCCGGTAATAAAAAAATACTCATAAAAACAGTAATCGAAAGCGCCAATTCCGCAACACCATACTCATACGCTGATAGGCGAGACAAGATAATAAAAATCGTGCCGAAACCTACCAATTTTGAGGCATACGTGGTAACAACGTTCCACACAAGGCCAGTACCTATTGTCTTAAAAGGTTTCATTGTGACATGACTTCATTAACTAACCCATCAGGAGTAATAGGTAAATGATGGAACATATATTCGGCAACATGAAAATCCAGGGGGGTATCTATATCTACTGATCTTTGAGCAGGTACCACGTGCATTGCAGTGGAATCGCCAAACATGCTTTGTTTTTCCAAGATTACATCGCGCTTGGTAACAAATACCGCAGATGTCCGCATATAATATTTGGGAACTTCTTGTCTTCTCGTGTGCGGAGCCATAACTAAAGGGCGAAAATTCCCATCCACGTCCTTTTCAAACATTTTCTGCGGGCCGCGGTTTGGTTCGACCTCTGCAATGGTTATCGCACTGTCTGCCTGTTGGGCAATAATTTTTTCCACAGTGAGATCAATGTCACTTACAGCACGAAACGGACTAGTTGGCTGTAACGTGACTATATAATCATAAACCAAACCATGCATACGCTCCATGTATGTGATAGCATGTTCCAAAACCATAGTATGGGTTGCGGTATCTGTAGCAAGAGCGGGCGGCCTCAGAAAAGGCACATCACCACCTGCGGCTTGGACCACATGCGCTATTTCGCGGCTATCGGTTGATGTTATGAGATGAGTTATAGTTTTTGAAAATCTGGCTTGAGCGAGCGTATACAAAATAAGCGGTCGACCACCGAGCATTTTAATGTTTTTCCCAGGCAATCCCTTGGAATTTCCACGTGCTGTAATAACGCCGAGTATGTTAAGTTGTTTCATAAAATCTTTTTTGAATTGGCGGATTATACTCAGCCAGAATATTTGCAATTTGTGTAGACGCGTTGCCCGAGCCAAAAAGCATATCTTGAGAGTAACGACCATGAGCAATCTGCTTTTTGGCTGCCTCTACTATATCTTGTGCATATGCATTCACTTCAACAACATTTTCGCCTCTTTCTCTGTGACCCTGTCGTTTGCCCACCAATACGCATGGGGTCCCGAGATACGACCCTTCACGAATAAAGCTAGATGAGTTGCCTATAGCCACTGTCGCGTGACCCAATACCCTATAAAAATCCTCAGGTCTGAGTGATTTGTGAATTAACAAAGATGGCAATGTGTGTGTTTCTATAAACTTGTTAATCTCTTGGCCAATTGCATCTCTTCCTGCGTCGATATTCGGCCCAATGACTATGGTTTGCAGGCCGAGCTGTTGCACCGCACTCAACGTATGTACTATGTCACTGCCTGCAGCATTATGCTCAGTAGTAATTGGATGCTGCATTACCAATACATACGGTAATGACAAATCTGGCACTTTTCCATATCCTTTAGCCAAATGTTCATACAAATCATCGGTAATATCCAAAGTCAAAGACTTCACATAATCAATGGTGGGACAACCTACCATAAATACACTTTCAGGATTTTCCCCCATGCGAATAAGGCGTCGCTTGCTTACCTCAGTTGTTGGAAAATGTATTTGCGCAAACTTTGAAATCGCGTGCCGAACTGACTCGTCAATGCTACCAGTAATGTCTCCACCCTGGGTATGGGCAATGAGCAAATTACTCATGGCAGCACTTATAGCTACCGCAAGCATCTCAAAACGGTCAGCATGCACTAGGACTACCTCAGATTTTAAAGATTTGAAAACTTCGGGTAATGCAAAAAGTCCTACACCAATCACTTTAGCCATATCCTCCAGGTTATTTTGATGAATGAACAACGGCACCCGTACCGTGACTTGCAATCCTGAAGCGAGTAAGTCATGTTCTATAGGATCTGCCCGTGAGAAAAGCTTACGTTTTTTTAGCAACACAACAGTCTGGTAATACAAATGCAAGACAAGTCTCTGCAACACATACCAAAAATTACCGTAACGCAATACAAAGATGAGAGAATCCAAGATATTACTCGTGGCCAAGATAATTTGCAATTCTATGCCAGGATGGTCTTTAAGCGCTTTGATTACAGGGAGCAGCCGTCCGTATGGCGCTCGATTTGTAATAACTACAGCAATTCGTCGTCTCATGAAAAAAATTCAGGCTTTAATATAGCGCCTTCAGAAATATCAACCTTCAAGACCCTGCCAAGGTATGTATACAATTCCTTGGATGGGATGCCTTCTGCAAACCCAAGCGGCCGCATAGCGTTTACATTTTCTATTTTTAGAATACTGCCCGCAGCAAGAGGTTTTGCAGCCACGAGCGTTTTAAAAAAAATAGGTATGAACTTACTCTGAGAGCCTTGCAAAGGTTTTTCTATGTCACCCAAAAACTCATCAGCTTCGGACAAGGTATATGTTTCGCTTCGCACTGCCTTAACCATTGCAGCAAACTCACTGGGCTCTAAAGAAGCTTTATGATCAGGTCCCCACCATGATTTCGAACCAGTGAAATGTTTTTCAATTATTCGCGCTCCTAAACTTACCGCAGCCTGGTCCACTCGCTCAGTCTCTATAGAATGGTCAGAGAATCCCACCACAAGATGCGGGTATTTTTGCTGAATTTTTTGAATAGTCCTCAAGTTGAACTCAGACAAGGGGCATGGATATTGGCTAATACAATAAAGCACTGCAACGTCAACTCCCCTTTTCTCAAGCATGGTGATCGACATGTCCAAGTCGTCGAAGTTTACCATCCCGGAGGAAATGATAACCGGCTTTCTAGTTTCTGCTATGTAGTCCAGCATAACAAAATCCAGGATATCCGCTGAACCAACTTTCCAAAATGGAACCCCGATCCCTTCAAGCAACTTGGCCGAGTTCCGGCTCATAGGGGTGGAAAAAAATGTTATATTTTTCTCTTCAGCATAATCTTTTATAGCTCTCCAAAATTCCAACGGTGTAGCTTCAGTATTCCGTTTAACCCAGGCATACCTGTCCTGCCCATTAAAATGAGGACTTTGCACCTTAATCTCCAACTGCTCGTCTTGCACCTGATGCGTTTGGAACTTCACCGCGTCGGCACCACTTGCTTTCGCCATATCAATAAGTGTTTTAGCATTTTCAATATATTCCGTTACCGGCCTCACCTCTTCAGTTTGAATAAAATTTTTACCGAGTTCAGCGATTATGAAAGGTTGTTTTTGAGTAAGTTCTTTCCAATACATATATTTTGTTTTTCCAATTACTTAGATCCGAGTTTATAAATAAATTCTGCGATATTCTCTGCTGCTTTACCCTCAGGGTCATAGCCCTGGCTAAGCGAAAGCTGGCGTCGCTCTAAGCTTTTCTCTGCTGGATTTTTAAAAGCTTGTACTATTGCGTTAAAAAGTTCTGTATGAGAATGAACCATATTCAGGGCGCCAGTATTGATAATGTTAACTAAGTGCTCTCTTTGATAGAAACGGACGACCGAATCCCTGAAAGGCAAATTTCGTCTTACATCATAACATACATTGATGCTAGGCTTGTCAAAAATCGCGGCTTCAATATTTAATGTTGAACCAGAATTTATTAAAACTTGACTATGATGCAGAGTGTTTGCCAAGAGCTGTATGTCATCTTTGTCAAAGATAAAATTGCGTAGGACATCAGTGCTATGATGTCCTGGCCGGTGAACAATAAGGTTAGGCCTGCCAGATAATTTTTCTGTACTTGAATAATACGCTGGGTGCAACCTGAGCAACACTTGGGTATCCCCAAACTTACCTGTGTTGACCCACTGCAGTACTTCACGCAAAATATCTATATCATCTGGAGTCATCCAATCGCCCGACGGAGCATAAAGAATTATTTTCTTGTGTGGGTCTAAACCTAGCTTATTACAAAATGTTTCTCTCTCCCATAGTATACCAGGGTTGGAATACATATCGTACTGAGGCACTCCAGAAACAAAACACCTGTTCAGTGGGTAACCATACAGCAAATGGGCTTCCTGGGCAATATAATTAGTCAGACAAATAATGTAGTCGGGAAAAAAACGCACATTTGCTTTTGAAGTAGGATTATCCCATGACTTAAACATACCCACAGCTACTTTTTTCTGTTTTTTTGCGAGCCTTAGCAAATCTACTTCACGCG
>DASPKA010000046.1:0-26876 GCA_035628335.1 Patescibacteria group bacterium
TGTCCTTCAGAAATGAGTGTACCCGATACACGCACATGTTGAGAACTCAAGTCATATTCTGCTTGGTAAGTCACTCTGTTACGAGGTGTAGCAAAAGCCGAGCACCAGGTATACAGAGCGAACTTACAGTCACTGCTCACCGTTTGTCTCCAGCCATGCATACGGTCTTCTTTAAATGCGAGCGTGAAGAATCCGCTTGCTAAAAAAATCGCCAAAATAACTAGCAACTTATGTAGCATGTCATTTCATTCTCCTCTGAAAAAGTAGGTATCACGAGCAATATACCATAAAAACAACCACTGGACAAATATATGAGTTTTTTGCAAGAGAATTTATTTTCTGCTAACTTGAGTAGACCAGCAATCAAACATCGACACAAATACTTCTCAAGGAGATGCTATGCAAAGAAGAAACGTTCTAAGTGCACTTGCACTTGCACCTAGTGCGCTGTTAGCTCAATCAGCGCCGGTACGTACGTCAGTCGTGCAAGTTCTGGACCCGGAACAGCCCGTAATCGCATATCCTGTCATAAACGACAGGAACGTCCCCGCTACCGTGCTCTCGCTCATGATACAGCAAGGGATTCAACTCAAGATTGAGTTTGCAGGGCCTAAAGGCTTTAAGCTAATCACAGTCGCTGGCATTACGTTGCCAAATGGCTTTGTGATTGGCTACAAAAATGCAAATGGTATCTACACCATGGCAGCCGGCAATGTTGAGACGCAAAGGTACTCACCAATGACTTCCCTGCTTGTGCGCGGCGCAGACGCAGACACATATGCGAACTGGATAAGGCCACCAGGCGACTAAATTAATAGTCCCGACTTACCTCAAGAGTGAGTCGGGACTATTCGTTCTAACAGGGGAAACTATCGCGTGTTCGCGATTGCAGCTCTGGCAGCTTCTCTTGCCAGTCGCTTCGCGGTCTTGTTGTGGGCCCTACTGTGGTTCGCAAGGTTTTGCTCAGCCTGCTTTCGTCTTGCAGCCAATTGTTTTCGATGCACAAAACGTTGTTGTTTTTGCCTAGCACCTGGACCTAGGCCAGGCCTTGACACAGTGGGTGTCCGGCCCCTGAACATTCCAAAGTCAACTCCGCATAGCTTCAAGTAATGAAAAAAATTCATAATTCTCCATTCAAGTTGTTAAGCCCTTGTTCAGGGCAAATTTGTACCTGGAAACTTGACTTGAATGGTATAATATTTTTTTAGATTAATCAAGAAAAAACAGCTTTATAGCTGTTTTTTGAATTTCTTAGCCAAAAAAAATATTAAAATGCAGATTGCTAAAAGTGAAATACCTGCAAAGATATACAATGGAAATGCAGACGCAGTGGTGTGTGAGACAAGTGATTTGTTTTGTTCCACCGTCGATTCATTTTCGGTAGGCTTCACAACTAAACTTTCTGGGAATGGAATTATATCTTCACGACCCTCAGTCCGTGCCACGCTCCGCGAAAGCTCTGTACCCTCTCTGCTCAGCACGACTAGTGTATAGTAATAGTCCTCGCCTGGATTTGCTGTAGCATCTGTAAAGTTCGCGCCCAAACCGGCGTATACTCGCTCCTCAGGTAACAAAAGCGATGGGAAGTCTGTGGTGCTGCGGTAGATTTCTATACGATCAAAAGCCCCACGGGGATTGTCCCACACTAAAAATACCCCGGTCTCTATACTAAGCGCCTGGAAATTCTCAACAAAGTTTGATGGAGTTTGTGGGTACTGGATTTCTGGTTTCGTTGGAGTAGTTGGTAAAGGCTTTTTAGTTGCCTGTTGGTTTGGTGTTGCTTTCTGTGCTGGCTTTGTCGGACTTGGTGTGCTCACAGACGGCTGTGCAGTCTGCTCTGGAGATTGGACAAGCGTCTTAAAGACATAGCTAGCGTCACCAAAGGCAAATTGTTCGCTAGCAGTCTTTACCAACAAAACAAACACATACGAGGTGGCGGGTTTAAGCCCAAATATGGTGAGCGCATGGCTTGTTTTTTGTATTTCACTGAAAGGCAATACCTGCTCCTGTGCTTTTCCATAGTTCTTTTCATAAAACGCCACTGACCCTTGAACTGGAATGTCTGTGTCGTAGTGAATAACAGCTGAGTCTTGTGTTACATGGACTATTTGGACATTAAAAACAGATACTTCGGTTTTGGAAGTCTGAGCTGGCTGAGTAGTGGTTATAACTACCCCTCCTCCCCCACCACTATAACTAGATGGCGTAGTTACTACAGGAGTGCCGGAGTTGAGTATGAAAGTGTCGCCCACAGAGCGCCCTACCATGGAAGCTACGGCACCGCTCAATTTAAACTGGTTTCCTGAGGAATTCGAAGTCGCAGGAACTGTTTGGGGATTTTTGATTTGGTAGCTATTTCCTGAAGGATTTTGCGCCAAAGCCAAAGAAAGCGGTACATAAAAGGCCGCGGACATCACCACAAACAGGAATGTTCGACGCATATACATATATATAGTATACACCTAGTTCCGGGCACTAGGAGCCATAAGCAAACCTTTTGTAGAGAGCAGCTGGACTGTGCGGCGGGGATTTATGGCTATGGTTCGGGAGGGAAGCTTTAGTTTCTTTAAGGCAAAACTGGAGATTACTTCATTTTTCTGGCCGTTGAAGTCGCCTCGGACTATACCTTCCGGTACTGGAAAGTCTTCTACTGGTGTGCCAGTCGTAGCTTTCTGCATAAATTCATTCCAAATTGGAGCAGCAGTAAAGTACCCGTCTGAACCAGGGTTCATGTAAGATGCATCATTATTTCCCGACCACACACCAAGCGAGAGAGAGGGTGTAAAGCCCATGGTTAGACCGTCTCTGAAGTTTTGGGAGGTGCCAGTCTTAGCTGCTACTAGACGGTCAGGCAAACGTAAATTTTTGCCCGAGCCAAAAATGAAACTACGTGCGTTGGTGTCAGTGAGGATGCTTATAAGTTCATACACGCTTTGCGGGTCAGCGACCTGCGTAAGCTTTTGCTCGTGTTCATAGACTACTCTGGCGTTTTTGTCCGTTATTCGTGCTATTGCGTGTGTTTCTGCACGGTTACCCATATTTGCAATAGTTGCAAAACCGGCGGTGTGGTCCAGCAAACGTACCTCACACGCACCCAGCGTCAAAGAGAGTCCGCATGATGCAAGGGATGAGGTAATACCGAGCGCATGAGCTGTGTTTCGCACCGGTTCTACACCAAGCATTTTCAATGTACGAACTGCTGGAACGTTTAAACTACCAGCCAAAGCTCTTCGCATGGGCATGAGCCCGTAATTACGGTTATAGTAGTTATGCGGCACATATGGAGGAAAACCAGGACTGGCAAAATTTTCGTTTCTGTCCAAAATAGGAGTTGATGGAGAGTATGCAAAGGCTGGCAAAAATGCTGTAAGGTAAGTGTATACCTTAAAGCTGCTTCCGGCTTGCCGCTGTGCGAGAGCTACATTAACAGAAGGCTCAAACTTACAATTATGTCCCGGTGCACAACCCAATGGCAAAGGTTGTGAAAAGTAGTCCTTTCCTCCCACCATAACACGCACCCCACCAGTCTTCGGGTCTATGGCCACCATGCTCGCGTTAAACCCACCATACCGAGAAGCGTTCTCGGTAGCTTTTCGTTTGATAATTTCCTCTCCCATTTCTTGGAGCTTAAGGTCAAGGGTGGTATATATGTTAAGACCAGCAGTTTCCAAGTATGGGCGTCCGTACTTCTCTATTAACTGTTGCTCTACCCACTTAGTAAAGTGAGGGGCTTTGATTCCGGTTTGTGACTTTCTAAATACCAGCACCTCTTGCCGAGCTTTGTAGTACTCCGCCAAAGTCAACGCTTTTGCTTCGAGCATCTTGTTTAAGATCTCGTCCTTTCTGTGTATAAGCGCGTCCCTGTGTTTACCGAAAGGGCTTAAGTATGAGGGAGATTTAGGCAACGCAGCAAGACTTGCTGCTTGAGCTGGAGTTAGATCTTTCGCATGGATGTTAAAGTATGACATGGCTGCTGCCTCAGCACCATAGGTATTTCTTCCGTAGGGTACGGTGTTTAAGTATTCAGAAAGAATTTCGTTTTTACCCATTACCCGTTCAAGTCGTAATGCCAGAAGGATCTCCCAAGTTTTCCGCTTGAAAGACTTGGTGCGGGTAAGCATGATGTTCTTCACTAGCTGCTGGGTTATAGTGCTGCCGCCTTGACTTAAGCTTTTGTTTCTAAAGTTGATATACGCTGCCCGGCCCATTGAGGTAAAAGAAATGCCGCCATGTTCGTAGAAGCCTTTGTCTTCAGACGCGAGAGTGGCAGCAACAAGGTACGGCGAAATTTCTTTCAGCGGGACGGGCGAACGCTTGACCTCACCGTGAATCTCGTAGAGCAGCTCGCCGTCTTTGTCAAAAATTTTGGAAGATACAGGAAAGCGGGACATAACCGTTACTTTGTCTGGTATAGCTATAGTCAAGATATGGGTGAGCACGTACGCTCCGGACAAAATAAAAACCACTAAGAGTGTCCCCATGAAAATTTTTATGCGAAGCGACATAAAAAAATTTTTCGTTTAGTGATTCCTGTTTACATTATATATTTATTTTTATTTTTTTAATTGGGGATAACTAGCTTCATAAAAAAATAATTTAGCAAAAACCATTGTGTTGCTGAAACCAACTCAACGGTTTTTTGTGCTATAACACGTACGGAAGCAGGGCTCTAATTTCTTCAAGCCAGAAGTTTCCGTCCCTAGGAGTACAAACAATCACCCCTCTACGGTCGTAGCAAAGCGACAGGAGGTCACGCACCTGTGCTGTACCTGCCCATCGGATAACAGCATCGTCCGCAGACACAAGCCTGACAAAGTACATGTGTCCGCCTCCGGTGATGCTTAAGAATCCAAGTTCTACGCGTTCGGCAACCCCAAGCTCGCATGCTTTGAGGAATATAAACAAGCTTCTGTTGATGGGAACTTTCAGATCATCGTCTGTCGGGTACGCATCTACTAAGGCACGTAACTTGTGTTCGAGCCCAGATGTTGCCAGTACCTTTGCCGCAGAAATTTCCTCAAGTGTTGCTTTCCTGCTTAAAGGTTGGTGAAATGCTGTGGTAAATACGAAGCCTAACAAGGCATTAAGCTGCTGTTCGGTCATTTTTCTCCCTTCGCGGTGAAACATAGTTCTTGAGATATGAGCCTAAATCAGCGATTGGCTCAACCCAGTGATCCGGAACCCATGGCAAGCAAACTACCAACTTTTTGGTAGAGTACTTCCATGGAGTATTCGTATCCTCACGAGTCATTGGCTCGGAAAAATACATGGCTCGCTCCCCTTCGTGGAGCATAGAGACGAACCAGATTTCCTTGCCGGTCGCTTCCTCAACAAGGTATCCCAACTCAATCAAATCACCAACCTTATGCATGCACGCTGCTAAAAAGATTACCAGCGCCCGTGGATACTCCTGTGAAAGTGGGATGGCAGTGCGAATCCAAGTGAGCCTGTGAGCTGCATCGAGCTTCTCGTCAATCTGAACAACACTTGCGCGCTGCAGCAAGAGACTGACGTCAAATACATCAAAGATTCCCGCTGAAAAAACAGTTGCAGCGATTTCCTTAAGTACTTCTTCGTTCATAGATTCTCCTTTTTGATGTGAAAATTAAAGCTACGTAAGCATATATTATTCGGAGAAATACAAAAACCCCCTTCATTTAAAACCGCTGTGTTTAGGAAAACAACACAGCGGTTTTTACCAAGCGAAAAAGTAAATGAGCACAGTCCCTCCTAAGAGAGTCTGCTGAGGTAGCTTACGAGATCTGGGATTTGGTGCAATGCAGAAGTTGCCCTTATGGGGTCGCACTTGATGTACTCCTCTCGCCTGAACTCATCGCGCCTTTTTCGTTCTTTGAGTTCTTCTACCGAAGTCACCGGGTACACGTACGCAGCGGTTTGACCGCCATGAGATACAGTTGCGAACCAAACATTCGTCCCCACCTGGGCTCCTAGATAGCCAAGCTCTATGGTGTCGCCTAGATTATGCATAGCCGCTGCCAGGTAAACAGCCAGAACCCGAGGGTGGGTATCGTATTCAAGCGCAGACAGTATTTCCTGAATGGTTTTGCCAGGTATCCATCCTCGTTTTATTGAAAGCCCTCGGAGGAACTCCATAAGAGGGTCCGGTTCGAACTGTTCGTAAAAACCTGCAACAAAGGCTTCGTTGAGAAGCCTTCTCACATGTCCTTCTGTCATAGAATCTCCTTTTGTTGTTCGATATTCGTTAGGTCTGGATTATCATATATTATCTGGAGATATAAAAATAGTCCCTGCAGGGACTATTTTAAAGGGGTAACTGTAGTTAACTTGTCGTCTTCTGGGTCGTATACTGCGGTCCAGGTAGAGTACACAACAAGGTAGTCTCCGGTTTTAACATTGGAGAGGCTTGGGAACTTGGACTTAAGCTTAGAAGCATCCGTAACCCTGGCTACCTGAGGTTTTTCGCCCTGGGGTAAGTCTATGTGCTTTGCAACACGATCTAGGATATTTTCTGCTTCCTTCACTGCTTCACTTTGGTTCTGTTTTGAGGAAGTAGAGTTCGCGGTTTCTACTTTTGGTCCGCTATGTACCCGGAAATACCAAAAAGCTGCAGCAGCTAGAATAATCACGGCCACTACCCCTGCTACCCAGTATAAGGTAGTGGGACTAGAAGCTGGCGCAGCTGCGCCACCCTGTAATTTTCGGGGATTAAAACTCCCATGTGTTTCCTGATTTTTGTTCTTTATAGGCATTATGGGTATTATACCATGTATCCTGATATGAATAAAAATTTGTGTAATCTTATTGCAAATGCAATAAGATTACACAAATTTAAACAACACAGCTACTAATTTACCCAAGCAGAGGTAACTAAGGTGCCTTGAGTATTTACCAGTAGCTTAACCTCAGAAAGGTCATTGAGGGAATACGAAGTGCTTGCAGTGGGACTGTTCGGTTTGACCAGAATCACAACGCATTCCATGACTTTGTTGGGCTGCAATTCCTTCAACCACTTTGCTACTACGTTTGAGGCAAAGATCGCCACCTGCCCGCTGTCCCTAAATTCTACCCAACGGAGCACGGTATGGTCCTCGAGCTCCACAAAACACAGTCGCAGGTCATAAACCAAGTCAAACTTTGCAGCTAGCGCGAACACTGCCAACGTCACGCCAGTGCTAACCTGGTTAACCATTCTCTTCGCTTCCCGCGCAAGCAGTTCAATATTTACTGAGAGGGAATTATTGGCACCGTATCCGGGTACAATTTCGGGCAAATGATGACCTAGCTGTTTTGGGTTGAATGAATGGAACGCCGCATAGTTGCCAACGAAAGCGAGTTTATGCCGCAATGTTTCAGAATCCATCTAATCTCCTTTTTCTCAATGTATTAAAATCTAATCGTAAGATTTATCTTGCCATATTACAATGTACGTGTAAATAATAAAGGCACATTTTCGAGATCAGACCTAGAAAATGTGCCTGTAGATGATCAAGTGCGGAGGAATGGGAGACAGCTATAGCGCTGCACTGCTTCAGGGTGAAGCGGGCGAGAGGCTATAGCATAAGTGTCATCTACAAAAGGATCCTACATTACTTCGAACCCCTCGTATTGATTAAAATCATTCAGTACTCCTGGGAATCTGCTTCCCGATCCATATACCGCGGCGCTATCTGGTGTTTCAAGGTAGACGAAGCAGTGCCTACCCCCTTGTTTATGGAGCGCGTCAATTAGCCCCACCGTCCCGAGCTTAAGGTGACCTGCGACTATGTAAACCGCAAGCATCAAGGGGAAGTTGGTGTTTTTCGGAGTCGTCCTTGCAGCGGCGTCGGCAAGTCCCAGACGATACTTTGCCGTGTCACGGTATGATGGCCAGACACGGTGGCTCGGCAAATTTTCAATGAACGACTCAATCCCCACTTCTGGGTACAGATGGTGCTTGAATACTGTCTGCAGCAACTCCCTTGCTTGTTCTGGGGTCATAAAATCTCCTTTTCCAATTAGTTGATCATCAAACGCAATATGCGAACGACTCCCGTTCGCTTGTTGGTGATTATGCCATACACATAAGTATTAGGCAAGGCTATAGAATCCCTCAGTTGCAGCATCGGGACGGGGATGACAAAAGTAAAGTGAAAATGACAGGAATGAGGAGAGAATATATACTACTAACAAGGAGGAACAATGAAGTATCTAACGTTTGAAAACATAGCTTCGGCGATAGTGATTATCGTGTTCATTATCACCATATTTTTGAAGCGTGGTTATCGCAACGGAATTAGGATTTTGTTTGCTGATATAACTAAGGCTCAATTGGAAAGGCTTTCAGGTGTATCTGTGAGCGATCTCGTGCACGAAAAGTCGGTACTGGTCTACTTTAATAGTGGGGCAGACCGTTCTACGGTCGGCGAAGTGAAGCTTTGCTTTTTCAGAGGCAAAGTTTTGTACGGGTTTATACCTGCATCGCCAGGCTTGCTGAAACTAGGCACGCTACCACCAAAATTACTATCCAACCTGAAAACACAATCTGAAATTTGGCAAAACGACTTGGTAAACCTACTCACACAAGTAGAAATGCTGCTCTATAGCGGAGGTTTGAACTACCGCTTGAGCTTGCATACCAGGAAAGCTGAGCCAAAGGTGGATATAACAGATACAGACCTTAAAGATGCGGTGGGTCTATAAATAAAAAAGGCAGTTCCGATTTTCGGAACCGCCTTTTGTTTTAGAAAATTATTTAACGGACTCCTCCGCCATCTGGGAAGCTATAGAAGTGGTTGTGGTAGGTTTCTGGGACCTGACGCCAGGTTATTCCGGCGCGGGAAATGGCGGCTGGGTACATGACTCGGCGTTTGCCGTTGTCTATCATGTAAATTGTACGTGAGGTATGAAGGCGCATATACTGAGCGTCTGGAATAGAAAGGAATTCAAGCAGATCAACTACTTTTATGTTCTCAGGCTTTATCTTGTAGGGCTTTGCGGCTAGCGGACTATGTAGTGCGATTTTTTCACCAGCTGGGGTAATGATATACAGCGTGCTGTCAACGTCTAGTTTAATTACCCGATAACCTTTCATAACTGTACCGTATTGCATATCACCTGTTGTGCCTTTTGCAGCAATGGTGATGGTAACTGGAACGGAAGCAGTATTTCCAAGCGAGTCAGTCGCGGTTACGGTAGCAGAGAAGCTTCCTGCCTGAGTTGGGGTACCGCGCATAAGGGTAATATTTCGGCCAAATGCAGCGCAGTCACCACCTGGGCAGTACTTAGCGTAAATTGCAGGAGGAGTTGGGTAAGAGACAAGCTTTACACCAGCTGGAAGTGCACCTGCATTTACCGACCAGGTGAACGGACCCTGCATACCCACTACCTCAACCATCTTAGAGTATGGCTTTGCTACCTCACCATCTATGTTGCCCACGGGGCGCACAAAGAACTTATCGCTCGCATTTGCAAATATAGTAACCGGATTTACTGAAGTGTCTTTGTAAATAATATTAACCGCAGAAGAACCGCTTGGTACTGCCCCTGACGTACAGTCAGCCAAACATGGTTTACCGTTGTAAAGCTTCAATACAACATAATACTTGCTGGAAATAAGCTGAACAGCCTGACCTTCCGCTATAACCAACTTTGGCACAGCAAAGTTAAAGTTGCCAGTAGATGGAATAGGCGAAAGCAAAGAAACCAGGCCCTCAGTTCCAGTGTAGTAATCTTTTAGAAAGACGCCCAGAGTGTATGTCTCAGGCACCTGTGGATACACTTCAAAGTTAATTTGCTGGTTAGAGCCAACCACCCATGGAGCGGTCATGATGTCAAAGGAACTTTTGAGGGTAACCTTAGTTTGAACTGTTGTGGTAACGGGAACTGCAACTGTTTCTGCCAATACTTCCTGTGCAAACGCTGGGAGGGCGGGCGCAAGAGCTGCAGTGGAAACCACGAAGATTGCTATTAGTTTTTTTGTTTTCGTCATTTTTTTAGTAGCGGGCGAGCAAACGAGCGGACAAGCAGGTGAGCTGATTTGACTAGCTCACTTGCTTGCATGCTCGTTAGCTCGCATGCTTATTACTGAATTTATTTTAAAGATTTGCCTAACTTAAGTGAGTAGAACGCATAAGCGGGGATGATAGAAATTTCGTCTGAGAACACTTCTTTTGCAAGGCGGGCTGAAAGGAGACGGCGACTACCGTTCTCTACTTTGTAGATACTTCTGCTTCCAGCGAGCTTCACATATGCGGGCTCATTGTATCGCGCCATGTCAGCCGGATTTACTTCTATGTAATCAGTCTTTTTGAATTTGGAATACTGGGCAGTAAGTTTTATTTTCTCTTCATCTTTGGTTATGTAGTAGTACACCTTGCCTGCTTTCACAGCTTTAAATCGTGACAGCGAAGCTTCACGCGCAAGCTCTTTCACCTCTGTGGGAGCTTCTGCCCCCACCGCGTCGAGTACTGCCATTTGGAAGTTTCCGGTGTAGATTCCACCTGAAGCATCAGCAGTCAGTGAGAAACGATACAAACCAGACGACCAGGGACTACCGCTCAGTTCCGCAAACTCTCCCTGAGTCGAAGCAAGCGTCTTTAGGCTCAATCCCTGAGGTAGGCTACCTGAAGTCACGCGCCAGTTAGTTGCTCCTTGTACCTGGGACTGGAATACAGCTGTGAAATTTTGATTCTTATAGCCCAGCAACTTTGAAGTAGTATATACCTGCTGTTCGTTCTCTAAAGAGTCATAGATTATGACAGGAATAGAAGTAACATCTGAAGATACAACCTGCTCTCCAACCGACCCGTCACAGAACGAATCGCAGGGGTTCTGGGATAAGACTTTTATAACAAAATAGTAGGCTCCAGGGTTGATTTGCTTTGCTTCCTTGCTGGGTAGGATTATATAGTTAGGAATTGTAAGGTTAAAGCTACCACCATTTGGCACTGGGTTTACATACTGAAGTAGTCCCTCGCCAAAGTCTTTATGCTTTAGGTAAAGCCCTATGGTGTAAGCGGATGGCTGCGGAGCCAGGTTCCACTTTATTGTTTGTACAGTGCCAATCTGCCAACTTTCAAAACCACTTGGATAGGTTAGTTGAACATTTGAGTTCAAAGCCTCCGCCTTAAGCAAGTTAAAGATCCCGCTTGCACCTGAAAAGCCACTGTCGTTTGAAACTACACTTACATACGCTGGACCAGTGTAGGGGAAGTTAGCTGCGGGTGTCCAGTCATAGTAATCGAGGTTTGATGTGTTGTCTATTATAGTAAAAGGAACTTTTAAACTGGCATCACACGTTACCGCACATTCTGGGCGAATTGGGTAAAGCAAGAGTTTTATAACAGAACCTGGGTAGCCGACAGATTTCCAGGTTATGCGGTTAGTCCGGCCAAGGCGAAACACGTCGCCTGTTTGGGGTGTAAGCACAGTAAAGGAAGCCAAGCCTTGAGAGATTTCTGAGCTTATGGTTACCGAATTACTCTTTGCAACCAAGCCAGTCCCGTTTATCGCAACGGAAAAATATGCAGCACCCTCAAAACCTGTAGACAGGTCTTGTGGCACTAGCCAGAGGAATTTGCCATTTTCATTCGCAGTCGTTGTAAGCACTAAAGGATTAACCGCGGTATTTGCCGGGTGGAGAGTAACGGTGACAGTTGCCTTGGTCTGATCTACAGGCAGGGTGTAGTTGGTAGCCTGCCAAGTAATCTCATACGCATGCTTACGTTTTATAACTGTATTTTGAACCGGACCAGTGACAATAATGCTTGGAGACTTTCCATCTGTAACATTAAGGTTGAAGGCCTGAGTACCTGTTTGGCCTGTGCTGTCTGTGGCTGTTACAGTAAAGGCAAAGTTGCCTGCGCGAGTTGGGGTACCTTCCAAAACCGCAGTAGTAGCAAAACAGTCTGCGAAGCCTACATTCTGACACTCTTCTGCTTTAACCTTGCGCAACGAAAGCCCGTCAGGCAACGTGCCGGCAGTTACAGCAAAGGTATACGGTGCAGTTCCACCACTTGCGCGGTACTCAACACGAACAGGAGAACCTAACGCGCTAGCCGTAGCTGCTGTTTGAGAAAGAGTAATACTTGCCGCACGCGCAGGAATAGTGCTCAATAGGATCTGTGCAGTTATAAACGCTGCGGATGCAAATGTGACCAATGTGGCTTTGTTTTTCATTTTTATAGAAGAGTAAGACTTATAGGTCCTATAGGACTTACAGGTTTGTATAGGACCTATAAGTCTTATGGGTCCTATTTGTTTTTATCGCTTTTTAGGCTTGCTTTTGATAACAACCATCACTAAACAAAGGACTAATAAGATAGAAAGGCCGATTAATGCTTGCAGCACCCAGGAGCTGTCATTTGGTTCGAGCTCTTCTGTTGTACCAAGTGGGTAAAGCTTCCTGTCTTGTTCAATTTGTGACTGTTCAGCAGCTTGAGCTTGAGCAAGCCTTTCCTGCTGGGCCTGGAGTTCCTGCGGCTGCTCATATGCTGGAGATATTTCTGCACCGTCCTTGGTTTGTGGTGCTGCTTTTGCTTGTGCGTCAGCAACCTCTTTCCAGTTCTTCTCTATACCTTCTTGCACTTCCTTTTCAGAAGACACGCCCTTAATAATACCAGGAGCAAATGCACGCGGTATGGGCTGGTTTTGTGTAGTAGTGACCTGTTGGTACTCCGGCACTATGACATCGCGATCCTTAGTGTCGACTTTACCGTCTTTGTTTACGTCTAGAATAGTCTTTTGGTCAGTAGCGAGTAACGGCGTAGTGCTAGTTGAACCAGCAAACACACCATACTCCATACCCTTACGAGCCATGAAAGTAATATAGTTATTCTTTACCAGGCTACCGTCAACTTTTACCCATACTTTTATTGCTTCGTTGAAGTAATAAACACCAGCATTAGTAGGCATAGGCTTGCCTGGCGCCTGGAGCACTGTGAGCTGAAAGTCTTTTGCTGGATCTACATCCGTACCGTTAGAGTCTTTAAACGAAACTTTAAAACTAGTGTTTCCTATGAGTGTAACCGGAGTACCAGACAAAGGACGTGAGCCGTAGAGCAGCTTGTTTTCTACGACTGAGACCTTAACGTTACTGCCGAAAGAGTATTTCTGTAAATCGAGCTGGACTATTTTTCCGTCTTTTAAGTCATAGCGTAAAACACCAGACTCATTGCCTGCCAAACCTAACGGGGCTTGAACAGAAAGACGGTCAGGGACGTACCCGCCTCCTCCGCCCAATGACTGCAAACCTCCGCCGGACCATACTGCGGACAGGTCATGAGTAATGGCTGGGTAAGTAACAGTAGTGTTTAAGCCATAACTAGCAGATATGGCTGAAGCCCCACTTTGCCCAGGCAAAGAGCCTCCACCATATGGGGCGCCATACGTACCTGAAGGACCGGTTAGTGCTGCGCCCGAAACAGTGTAGTTGGTACTCCTCATTTGTGCCAGACTTACAGACGGTATAAGGGACCAAACCAACAACGTCAACGCTATGCGGCGTAGAATTATTCTTTGTTTCTGCATTTATTTAGATATTTTCGCCAATTTTAGATACTATGATTATAGCACTTTTTTATTTTTCCTCAAAACTGTGGAAAAGTAGCCTTTGTGTCAAACATCATTAAACTGTTCGAATAGATTTTATACTTTAACTGCCTCAGTTGGATTTTTCCATCATCATAGTTTCTGCCATGGTGGCAACAACAGCTACGTCTAGTGTGAACGTGTCCTTAATGAAAGCGTCCTTGAGCTTGCTGGAGCCAAAATTTACTCCCCACTTAGTTCGGTCAAGTTCTAGTTTTGCCGTGAGCTTCGCGCCGTCCTCCATGTACTGAACATACCCAGAAAACTCGACAGGGGCTTTAACTCCCTTTATTTCCATTTCGCCGGTGAACTTGTAATAGTGCTTGCCGCCTTCTTCCCGTTCATGAGTGGCAGAAAGCACGATTAGTTTTGCGGTGGGGAATTTAGCCGCGTCAAAGAAGTCCGCGCTCTTTAAATGCTGAGACAGCTGGTCTTGTCCGTCGCCCTTGCCGGTGGTAAGTGCGGTTATAGAGTTAACATCCGCCACTGCTTCAGCAGATTTAATCTTCCCATTTTCAAACAATACCGTTCCCGAGAGAAACTTAATGCTGCCGGTGTCTACCCATGTGGCTATGGCGGACTTTGAGCCAGTCCAAGCCGCAGTACTCTTGTCTACAGAGAGTGGTGCTGTTCCGGAAAAAGTTTTCCATTTACTTTCCATTCCCATTACATCCTTGGGCATTGCATGGTTAGTCATTTCATCTTGCGCTGTTATGGACTTAACCACATCCTCAGATTTGTTGCGAGACGCTGTGCTTGAGTATAACACTAAGGCTAAAAGTATTAATACTACTACCCCTGCTCCGATCATAATTTTTTTATCCATATGTTTTTATTAATCGTTACTACCTTAACTATAACTCACTGTAGTAATGATGTAAAGTCAATTTTACATTTTTAAACACTGTCCTGTTGTTACAGCTAATTCACTTCAAACATATTAAACCCACCTGTAAGAAGGTATGGTCTTATAGTATGAGGATTTTGACTTTTGGGATTATACTCTTGTATAATCTGGAAACTATGAGTAACACCTTTTTATCAAAAACCGGGAACTACCAAAATTTAAAGTCCTTTCAAAACGCAACACTTATTTTTGACTTAACAGTTGACTTTACCCAACTCTACATTCCCTCTTCTTCAAGAACTGTTGATCAAATGGTACAGGCAGCTCGCAGTGGGAGACAAAACATCGCGGAAGGAAGCAAAACCAGCAGCACTTCTAAAATGACCGAGCTGAAGCTGGTGAACGTGGCGCGTGCAAGCTTAGAAGAACTATTGCTCGACTATGAGGATTTTCTAAGACAGAAGGGTCTACAAAAGTGGGGAAAGGCAGATCCAAGAGCGCTGCAGCTGAGAAAATTGGCATATGATCCACGAGCGAAGGAAAGAAAACAAATAAGGCAAAATAAGACTTATCGGACCCATGAATCTTATACGTCATATAGATCCTATTGGGATTATTTGGTCCATCCTGAAACAGCCGGAAATTGCCTGGTAACACTTATCAACCAAACTAACTATTTACTTGACCAGCAGGTTAAAGTTCTGGAAAGCGGACTTGTGAAGCATGGGGAAGCAACAGAACGACTCAAATGGGCACGTAATGAGTTTTTGAAAGAGAAACTGTTGCCCAAGAAAACCCCATGGGATTTAGAAATGCAATCATGGATAGCACGTAGGTATGAAGCTGGTTCACGAGGCGAAACATTTACGGAGAAGCCACCGGATTTTTACTAAAATCTTGGGAATGGTTGATGGGGCAAAAATGGCTTAATGATATGGTTTATAGGTCTAGATAGGACGTATAGGTCTTAAACCTATCATATAGAACTTATGGTTATTATGGCGTTGATCTTGTAGAACAAGGCCTATTAGCGTCGGCATTATGAGAAAAGGTGCTCTTCGTGAACGAAGAGCACCTTTGTTGTTATTCTGCGAGAGCTTCGGTGAGGGATTCTGCTGGTTTTGATTCTTGAAGTTCGCTTTGAGTTTTCGTTTCTGAAGTTGTGGTTTCAGTTGCAGGCTGTGTCTCGGACGTTTGAGTTTCTGTTGCCTGACTAGACTCTTGGGTTGACTCTGTTTGTGTGGGGCCAAGCTCAGTAGCGGGTTGCTCAGCAACAGGAGTTGTAGTGGTAGCAGCAGGGGGTGGGCCTACTTGATATTCTGGATTTGCGATTGGGTCTGCTTTTTCATTATGCCCTTCCTGTGAGAGATCTACCCCTGCCTTACCTAGTGCTATCCAAGCAAAGGTCAAGTCTTTGTCTTGCACTGGGTCTACCTCTATAGTAAAGCCTTCTTTACTGACTTCTGTCACTGCGTACTTCACGTTGAGCTTATGTGCATCTTTACCATAAAGCGTTGCAGACACAGTTGGTACTGACTTGTAGGCTTTACTGAAGACTACTTTGGCAGTGGTTGTACCTGCACTCAAAGTGACGGAACCTGCGATGTCCGCTGAGGCATATAATTGACCCGTAATTTCAACGTCAGTTAGCACAGTCACGCCGCCGGTGGTAGCAAGGGTGTTCAGCACACCTTGCACTGCTGGCGAGGTTGCGCCCTGCCCTTTGGCCAGCTCTGCAATGGCTTGTTCTAAGGTCTTGATCTTGCCTTCCGCTGCAGTCAAGCGTTCATCAAGCTTAGCAAGATGGGTTGCTAGAGTTTCTTCATTGCCTAGCAGAACCTCCAGGCCTGCCAACTTTGGTGCTGCTTTTTCTATAGCAGTTTGGATATCAACAATCTGTTTTTGTTGTTCTTTGACCGCATTGACTAAGGCAGCGAGCAGTGGTCTGTCCTGCAAGGTTAAGTATCCACGGGAATCTGTGCCAACTGCTTCTGGGATTGCGGATTGCACGTTTTGGGCAGAGAAACCGCTGTATGCACCAGTCGTATCCATACCTGACAACTCATTCCATTGGTAATTGATCGGTTCAAGCTTAAGGATTTCTGCTAAACCTTTGGTATAAGTACCGGTAATATTCTTGAGGCGTTCGTCAGAAGAAGCTGTGATATTTCCGCTACCATCCGTAACCAGGGAACCAGCGCCGTAGTTGTTAAAGCGGATAGATGCAGATCCAGTTGCGGAACCAACCGTGATACGGTCTTGTCCGTTAACATACAACCGCAGACTCCCATCAGACGCACTGTTATAGAGTGCTGCAAACTGAGTTAGTCCGCCTGAACTCTTAGTCATAAGGTTCAGTTCCGCGTTTGTTGCTGAGTCAGCTCTGATGATTCCCCGAGGATTGTTGGTGCCGACCAGCAGCAAACCGCCGCCGCCACTGGTTGCGGTTATGGTCAACGCCTGGGCAGGTGATGTAGTACCTATACCAACATTACCATTACTCGCAATCGCTAACCTTGTTCCCACGCTATCCTGGTGGATTACTACACCACTTGGCGGACAATTAGCATCTCCACTTGAATCACAGGCGCTGAAGCGCCACGGGTTTGCAACACCATTCGCCTGTGTGATGACGCTGTTGCTCCACATCGCCCCAGATGCCAGGATGTTTCCAACTACTTGCAACGGGTATGCTGGTGTCGTCGTCCCAATACCGACGTTACCGCTGGTGTCGATGCGCATGCGTTCTGTGGATGCGTTGGTAAAGAAGCCGATTGGGGCGTTGGCGTTATTTATGAGATTAAGTGAGTTTGGTCCAGCGAAGCTCGTGGTAACACTGTTGTTGTAAAGCAAGGTACCGGTTTGAGATTCGCTATGCAACTGGAGCATAGCAGCTGCATTTAGACTACTGCTGTTGTTCGTGATAACCGCCCCCATGGCATTAGTCGCAGACCCAAGCACATGCAAGTTAGATGATGGATTTGAGGAGCCTATGCCGACATTGCCATTTGCAGCCAGATAGAGATGTAAATTATTTACACCAATGCCACCTTGAATACCAAGCTTCGCGTTTGGCGTAGTGGTGCCAATGCCAACATTACCACTTCCCAGAACCTGGAACATATCACCAGTAATATTGTCTGAGATATTAAAGAGTGAAAGATTGGAGGTTGGGGTACTAGAACCAATCGAGAACAAACCGCCTGGGGTAGCCGTACCAACACCCACATTGCCCAGGGAAGTAATGCGCATGCGTTCGCTGACTCCGTTGGAGGAATTTGCTCCTTTAGTCATAAGAACTAAGTCACCATAATTTGAGGCAGGGGTGGTAAATACAGTACTAATGCGAGCTGCATCACTTCCATTGGAACCACCGCTCGTGGTCGTAATGAAGCCGATGCTCGCGTAGCTGTTTACTATACCTGAAGTATTCACAATATGAAGAAGAGAGGCCTGTGAGTTACCGGCAATGTTGGTACTAGTGTCGGTACCAGCCAAAAGCAACGCAGGGCGGGCTCCATTTGAAGCAAGGATGTTGTTGCCAATGATAGATAGGTTCGCAGTCGGTGCGTTCGTACCCATACCGACATTGCCGCTAGCGGTAACTGTCATATACGGACTTGTTCCTGTACTTCCACCCTTGATAGTAAACAGATTACCTGAAGTGCCAGTACCAATAACAGAAAGGATACCGTTGGTAGAGTTCAAAGCGTTGGAACTTGAAGAGAGTTGTAAGACTCCGCCTGTGGTCAAACTGTTGCCTTGCAAGGTCAGAGCTGTACCCGTAGTAGCCGTCCCCCAAAGCCAAGTCTGAGACTTGTCGCCGTTATCCAAGGAGTTTGGTGTACTTGCGCCACTGAGTAATCCGAAGTCAAAACTAGTTGCATAGGTAGAACCAAGTTGGGTTACCATTAGGTAGCCAGCTACCACATCAATAGTACCTCCAGAAACTGACACTGTTTGTAGTTTTATATTCGTATCAACCGTTGGAGTGTATACGAAGGTAGTAATAGGCGAAACACGCTGCAAGCTGGCTTCCGGATTGGTACCTCCAGTACCATAACTGGAGTTAGTATATGCGTTAGCATTTGTCTGGTTAGGCAAAGTTACATTATTTAAGTCTACAATCTCAATAGTCACATCATCAGCTGTCCCATTATCTTCACCGGCAAAATCAAATCCTGCTTCAAGGCGGTAGGTTTTACCTGCTTTCAAAGTCACGTAACTTGTCGGACTGAGTGAGTAGTTCATATTGCCTGCCACTTTAGTCTGGAAGGTGACATCAGTGTTATTGGCAATATTAGCCTGATTGGTAGATTTTCTCAGATAGATATAATCAGTAATTTGCCCAACGACTGGCGCGTAGCCGGCAACAACTTCAATAATTGTTTGTGGGTTTAGGTTTCTTGAACCAGACACAAAACCTATTGTACCCGAGGTGCTGGTTGTACGCGCGCGAAGTTCTACGGTGGAATCTACGGTCGGTGTATAGAGCGTAAAGAAGGAACTGGTTTCACCAACTGCAGAGTTTGAAGACTTACTTTGCAGTGTGCCCATATAAGCATTTGCGGTTACATCAAACCACTGGAAGTCATGGTCGCCGGTGTCGTAAGGTACCGTCACATACAGCTTATACGTCTTTCCAGCTTTCAGCATCCACTGTCTGTTCGTGGAATTAAAGGTAATATCTCCTCCAAACACCGCATCCGTGGTGTCTATGTTTAGTCTTGTTTCATTAGCGGATACGACTTGCACGGCCGAAGCACGGTTGTAGATATACGACGGTGCTACATTATTGCTGGTACCCACTAGATAACCATTGAAGTAAAGTGAGTTGTTGAGATTATACAGTGCGTTGGTGATATTAGCCGGTGCTTCTGTGCCGCTCTCAATATAGACACCACCAGTATGACCTATGTTCAATGCATTCGGAGTAGCGGAAGTACCGAAGGATACCGCGTTATTATAAACCGCCATAGTCGTACTAGTACCCCCGAAGTTAGTGACGCGGAATGACGCGTAGTCGGCAACAGAGGTGCCCACGCGAATGTCAAACGCCGCAGATGGGGATGCTGTACCAATGCCAATCTCTCCATCTACCCCCACTACGAACTTTGGCGAGGCGGTACCTAGGTTGAAGTTCACGAAGTTACCAGAAGTGGAGGTGCCGGTGTAAGAGATGCCCAGGATACCGGAACTCGAGTTCAAATTACCGGAAGAGGAAGAAAGTTGTAGGAGACTACCGGTGCTTAAGGCGTTAGCCTGCAAAAGGAATCCGGTGCCAGTACCCAGCGTTGACCAGTTCCAAGTCTGTTGGAAGTTGAGGTTATCTATAGTCGCTGTGCCAGTTGCAGAGGAGAAGAAGTTGATGCCAGCGCCGGTGAAGGCAGTGGAGCCAACTTGCTGAACAATTAACCAACCAGCCTGAATGTCGCCGGTTGTACCGCTCACACCTGTGACTCGGACCTTCACTGTCGTGTCTACGGATGGGGTGTAGACTACAGCGGCGATAGGTTGATTGTTCCTCAATTTCACATCTGTAGATACACTATCAGTATTTCCTCTCGCTGCACCAGTCAGGATGGCGTTGTTGCTGTCTACCCAGTTAACTATAATTTGATCACCTGCAGTATCAGCATCAAACTCAACTGCTGCTTCCAATCTATACGTCATTCCAGCCTTAAGTACTATATTGGGCGAAGTAGGAGACATGTTACTTGCAGAAGTGGTAAAGTTCAAATCTTGAGTTGCAGCCACATTAGTAACTGCCGTAATATTGCCGTAAGTGTAGTCAACCATCTGGCCAAGCGTTGGGGCGTAGCCGGCAATGACTTCTATAATTGCGGAGACATTATCTGATTCATAGCTTGTCAGAGCATTTAGGAAGCGGAGTTCTACTCTCGTATTTACGGTAGGAGTAAAGTAGGTGGTTGGTCCATCACCAGAAACATAATTTGAAGTATGAGAAGTAGCAACGAGATCTGCCACACTTCCTATTGCTGCGCCAGTATCAGTATTGTACCATTGGAAATTTGCCGAGGTAGAAGAGAACGTAACAGCGCTTAAGTAAGCTTGCAACTTATATGTCTTGCCTGCCTTCAAAGTAAATCTACCGACAGATGCCAGGTTATTTCCTGATTGATACGACGACGCCGTGTCTAAAGTAATGTCGTTTCCGAATTGAGCATTTACGGTATTAAACTTGAAGTGATCATTGGCTAATACGTTTGTTGAATTTGTAGCTCCGGAATACGTGGCTTGTATGTAGCTCGTGCTTGCGCTGTTAGAGGTCCCAAGTAGCATACCGTTGAAGTAGAGGGAGTTGCCTATGTTATAGAGGGCGTTGGCAATATTTGATGGAGCTGAGGACGAACCTTCCAAGTAAATTCCACCAACCGTGCTTGGAGTATTACCTATGGTCAAGGCATTGTACACCGTGGAAGTACCAAAAGCCACGCCATTATTGTTGGCGAACATAGTCGTTGCAGTGCCGCCGAAGTTGGTGATACGGAACGCAGCGTAGTTAGCTGTAGTTGTGCCTACTCGAATGTCGAATTGAGCGGAAGGAGAAGAGGTGCCTACACCAATTTCACCCGTTGTGTCTACCACAAACTTTGGTGAGGCAGTACCCAAGTTAAAGTTCACGAAGTTACCAGATGTGGAGGTACCCGTGTAACTTATGCCAAGCAAACCGGAAGTTGAAGTTAGTGTGTTAGACGAAGAGGTAAGCTGCAAGATGGATCCAGTCGTAAGTGCGTTAGCCTGGAGCAAGAAAGCCTGCGTAGAAGTTGCCGTTGACCAGTTCCAAGCTTGCTGGTAGCTTAGGTTATCTATGGAAGCAGTACCGGTTGCGGATGAGAGCCAGTTAATGCCCTGGCCAGTGAAGGCAGTGGAGCCGATTTGTGTGATCTTTGCAAAGGAGGCTAAATTGTTAACTGATGCGGTACCGTTTGCTGCGGTAACTCGTAGCTTGACTAGAGTATTTACACTTGGAGTGTAAATAACGGTGGCAGTAGGCTGGAGACTATTTGCACCGGTATTGGTTACTGGATCAACAGAGCCCACCTTTTGGTTTGGCAACGGTGTGTTGGTTGAGTCAACCCACTGGTAAGAAATGTTGCCAGTAGTAGTGTTACTGTAACTATCCATCTTGAGGGAAGCAGTAAGCTCATAGGTCTTGCCAGCGGTCAAAGAGAAGGTTGTAGCTGAGCCACCATTGGAAATACTTCCCGAATAATTCTGCCAGGTAATATCAATGTTTGCACCTACGCCGGTTTGGTCGCTTGATTTAGTAGCAAAGACATAATCCACCATCTGTCCAAGAGTTGGAGCGTAGCCGGCGATGACTTCCACACTAGCCCACGACTGTCCATACGAAGTGCTATTAGCTTCACAGGCGCCACTACCAGATGATATACACCTTACTTCCACTCTTGTATCAGTGGTAGGAGTTATTACAGCTGACGCAGGTCCGCTTGATGAATAGCCTACGCTTCCAGCGCCATAGTCATGCGCCATACTTGGTGCTCCTATGAGCGTATTTGTATCCGCATTGTACCAACCGTAGCCAACAAAGGTACTGCTAGCGCCGACAATAGATGATTGAAGTTTGTAGGTTTTACCGGCTTTTAGAGTGAACCTGCCTCTAGAAGCAGCATTTGTGGTTGTGGTGTACGCCGTGGTAAGGTCAAGGCTAATGTCATTTCCGTATTGAGATTCTATGCTTTGGAATTGATAGTGTCCCGACCCATTTGCCGGATTAGTTACCGAAGTAGCTTTGGCAAAAATATAACTGGTACTGGCAGAGTTGGAAGTGCCGAGCATCATGCCGTTGAAGTAGAGGGTGTTGCCGATGTTGTAGAGGGCATTGGTCATGTTAGACGGAGCAGAAGAAGATCCTTCCAGATAGATGCCGCCAACTCTGTTACCTGTATTACCAATGGTCAAGGCGTTGTACACCGTAGAGGTACCAAAGGCTACTCCTTGCGTGTTTGCAAACATTTGTGATTGCGTACCTACACTGATTACTCCAGTATCTACAATGTTGATAAGGCTATTTGAAGACGCATCCTGGATCTTGAAGACGGAGTTTCCTACAGCGGATGAGGTACCAGTCACCTGGAACAGTGCTCCGGCAACGCTGTTGTTTATGGACACAGCACCGCTAGTGTCTATCATAAATCTTTGCTGGCCTGCGGTGAACATGCGGATTCTGTCTTCATCAAACCCGTCGTAGTTTGTCGTAATATATGTATTGCTATTTACGCCGTCAGAGATAGAAGACATGAGCGCATTTGAAGTGCTTACCGCTCCTGTGGTGGTTAGGAAGTTGTTTGTGAAAGGCTGTAGCGTGGTTGTATTTAACGCACGACCAGCCACATATGCCGTTGTTGATGTTGTCAACCCGCCTGTGGTGGGGTCTATATAATAGAGCTGTCCTGGGACGAGTCCGCTTAAGCCAGTTGCCTGTCCGGACAATATAGCTATAACTCCAGTGGAAGAAGTTCCAGCAGTGGTTAATGCAATACCCGCATAGTTAGCTTGGTCAACAGAAATACTGTTACCCATGCGAATATAGCGGGAAGTAAGGTCGTCGCTTACGCTCGAGTCATTATATACCAGCACATACTGTCCAGACTGCACATTTAATGTACCGGCTAAGCGTCTAGATGCGTACTGAGTATCAGTATTGGGAGTAGTTGCAGCGACAACAGTTGAAGTACCGAGCAGCGGCGCAGTATTAGTGGCGTCTACTGAATAGAGCTTTAATCCATTGCTGGCAATGGCTGTAGATTCCATGACCACACAGATATTGTTTAAAGAACATGCAATAGAAACACCATATTTAGCTGTTGTGGTATTTGAGTTAAGAGTCACATTACCCGTATTAGTTACCGTTGTCCCGCTTTGGGTAAATCTATATGCAAGCGTATTTTGAGTAGTTCCACCGTTATTTCCACCGATTACAAGCACTGCTACACCGGTATTTGACTTAGCTAATCTAATTGATTTAATAGAATCCGTAGTTTCATTGGCAACTGTGGTGATATCAGTCGCACCGCTAAACGAAATGGTGGTTCCGGATAATGACACGCCGCGATACCTGACTGCAGTACTAGATGTAACTACGGAATAAGCAATGATCGCCCGGTCCGCATCAGTAGAGATAATGTCTGCCCAGGAACCACCATAACAGTTACAACTATCTCCGGAAGCTGATACTTGAGTATAGTTATTATCATAGCTAAGCGTTGTTCCGGAAACAGCATAGGTTGCAAGACGGGTTTCGCCGCTGCCATTGGCATTACCAAAGAATACCATGATTTTTGATGCATTAATCTGAGTGACATTGATTTGGTATGGAGTTCCGCTGGTATCACTATTAACATTGCGAAGAGAACCGAAGGAAGCAGTTAAACCACTAATTTGGCCCATGAAGACAACGCGATTGGTGTTTCCATTGTGAGCTCCTGCCAAAGCTATGATAAAGCGGTCAGTGTTGAAAGGTTTAAAATCTAAGATCGCGGCATAGGTGGTCGCTGAAACACCGGTATCTTGCGCGCTACCCCAAGTCACGGTACCACCAGAAAGGTTACCTACCCTAACCTGGTAATTAGTCTTGGTCGTGTCTCGGAATAAAGCTACATAGGTTGTACTGTCTAATGCCAGGATCTGCTCTTGTACTACAGTACCAGTATCTCCTATCACTGGACTGCCTACGGTGCTGAAAGAGGTACCAACACCGGAAAGCGTGGATACGATTTTTGAAACCGTGCCGCCTGCGTTTATCTTGACTAAATCGCCAGCGTTAATAGGTTCTGTATAGGTGTAGCTAGGATTAGAGGTACCACCACCACATGAACCAAACAGGAGCGCTGCCGCACCGCTGGTTTGCAAACACTGTCCTGCTGTACCATCCGCATTGGGCAGAGTCCAGACGGTACTTGTACCTATTGAGTCTGGAGCTTTAAAGCCTACGGTATTGGAGCCATTACCATTGAGTTCAGCAAAGAGCAGCTGACTTGTGGCATTTGTGTTGTTAGTAGTTGTACCTACACCATAGGCTGAAAGCAAAACAGCGTTTGTATTTGAAGTCGTACCCACACCCTGAAGATTCAATAACGCCTGTGGTGTGTAAGTACCGATACCAAAATTACCGTTTTGATCCAAGGTTAAACGAGCCGTGGGAACGCCGCCCGCATACTGGAAGAACATCAATCCGTTGGGGGACTGTGGATCATTGGGAGCTCGTTTGCTGATCTGCCACGTACTACTGTCTAAGGCGGTTGATGTACCAAAGAAAACTATGTCCGCGTAGTTGTTAGTACTATTTGGTACGAGGTGGATAGATGCAGCTTGGTTAACTCCTGTTTTCGGCGCGATAGACAAAAACGCTTGTGGAGTAGATGTGCCAATACCGACATTTCCTGAAGTCGTAACATTAAACCCAACTTGGGTACCCGTGGCAACAGTGAAGAGATTGTTTGTCACCGACGTACCTACAGAAACATTGTTCAAAGTATACTTACCGGTTGAAGTTGTGCCCCACTCCAGGCCGGTGAAAAGCTGGCCTCCATTCCAGTAGAGGTTACCGGATGTATTGTAGAGCGCGTTTGTAGTTACGTCAGGAGTTGAGCTGTTTAAGACTACGCTACCGGCAAAAGTGGCGGTACCGGTTTGATAACTGTCCTTAATATTGGTCAAAAATGCAAAGCTCGGAGTCGCGGTGCCACCGATGCCGATGTTACCGTTGGTTGCGAGACGAATTTTTTCACCACCATTCTGAAAGAAGCTAAGTGGCGCAGCATTAGTTTGGCTAATTAAAATCGCGTTTGCATTAGCACCTATCTGCTGCGAGCCATTCACCTGAATGGTTAAGGCGCTCTGACTGGCGTCGTTGCCCATATGGAAAACGGTCGCAGCGGTGTTAGTGGTGCTGTTGTTAGTCACACGCATACCGTTTGGGACTGGGTATGTGGTTTGCACGTCAAGTTGATATGAAGAAGTGGTAGTACTACCTATAGTTACATAACCATTGGCGTTGATTCGCATAGACTCACCGCCGCCTCGACTGAAAGCCAGAACATTGTTAGCCGGTTGGAACATGCCCGTGGTAGTATCTGAACCAAAGGAATAGGTTGGCGCCACTACCGTGCCCGTGCCTGCTCGAATTTGTCCGCCGCCTAAGAATGCATAGTAAGGGTTAGTGGTAAAGTTACCAAAATTAATCCCTTCGCTGCCGTTTGCCGTGGTCACACTCATATAGTTGTTACCAGCTTCGTTTAGGTTAAAGCCAGTTACGTCATTGTCAGCCATGAGCAGGTTGCCAAGGATTTGCAGGTCAGAGCCAATAGTCGTACTACCGGAGCTGGCCACCGTCAGGTATGAGTTGGTACCGGTTCCAACCAAGAAAATATTGCTGGTGGAATTTGTTCCCACTGCTAGATTATTCAAGGTGTAGAGACCTGTTGTGGTTGTGCCAAACTGGTTTGCTCCACTACCTATAGTTTGGCCGTTGAACATGAGCGTGCCGTTGTTGTTGTAAAGGACATTTGAGGTTAAGGTGGGTACAAAGCTTGGCAACACAACACCACTCGTAAAGGTGGATGTTCCTACTATAGTGGAAGATCCTATGGAAATAAATCCAGAATTAAATGTAGAGAGGTTAGTAACCGCCAAGCTGCCCCCAAAAGAGGCTGCGCCCGTGCCAACAAAGCTAAATGTAGGAGCCGTGGCCTGAGTAGTTGAACCGAGGATGAAGTTTCCATCACTATCGATTGTGAAGCGGTTTATGTTATTAGTTTGGAAGATAACACTCTGGGCATCATCACTGCCTAAGACAATGGGAGCTCCAAGCGTGTTTCCACCTTGCACAATGCAGGCTGCACACGCACCAGGGGCTGTCCAAGACAAGGTGCCAGAGCCATTGGTCGCCAGCACATAACCAGAGCCTGCGCCATCACTGCCCGGGAACAGGTAGTTAACACCTCGAATAGAGAGATTTCCTGAAGAAAAAGTAGCAGTCCCACCAACTGAGAAGTTGGCAGCCACTGATGAGGATTGAGTTCCAGTTAAGGTCAGATATTGGAAGGTGGGTCCTCCGGTAGTCAAGAGTTGGGCAAGTTGAGCATTCGCACTTGTTAGATTGGTGTAATCAGCAAGGTTTAAGTGATAAAATTGATTTGACCCATTGCCACCTTGCAAGCCAACTAATGTGTTGTGATTCACGGTTGAGCCCAAAGAGACCCAGGCTGAACCGTTAAAGGTATAGTTAGTAGAAATTTGAGACACAAACACAGTGGTTGCAGTGCCTGGAGTAAAGCAGGTCCAACTCGCTCCACTGTATTGTGCAATGTCATTTAGGACACAAGAGCCAAAACCTGAAAAACCAGTCTGTAAAATATAACGATCTCCAGTAGCAGGTGACCCTGGGGCTGTAGAGGTAGCCAGATTGAGCACTGGGGGCTGCCAAGAGAGGCCT
>DASPKA010000047.1:0-3930 GCA_035628335.1 Patescibacteria group bacterium
ATTATTTGCTTTCAATCATAATTATAGTAGATACATTTTAACTACTCAATACTATGTTTAAATTCACTATTATCACCCTAGGGAAGTTTAAAGAAAAAGCCTACCTTGAGCTTGAAAAAGTATATATGAAACGTTTAAAGGGGTTTTCCAAGATCAGCCTTGTGGAACTTCCTGAGGTTCCGTATAAGACCGAGGCACAAAAGGAACAAGCCAAAGTGCTAGAGGCCGAAAAAATTATCCGAAATATACCCGAAGGGAGTATTGTAATACTGCTGGATGAGAAGGGTTCCCAAAAGACTTCAAAGGACTTGTCTATGTTTATAGAACGCTTAGGAAGCTTTGGGGAACAGATTACATTTGTTATAGGGTCAGGTGCTGGGCTTCACCCAAACCTAAAGGGTTACTCAAACTACCAAATAAGCCTTAGCCTTCTCACGTTCCCACATAACTTGGCGAGACTAATGCTTGTGGAACAGTTATACAGATGTTTAACAATTATAAAAGGCATTGAATACCATAAATAGCTGTGAAACATTTAGTTAACATCCACTAAACCTCTTGTTTAAGAGGTTTTTGAGCACACAGGGTCTGTGAAACCACTAAAACTATACAAAATATGGCAGTAGCCTGTGGAAGAGTGTAATAATAGTGATCAAGCATCGAAACAGTAATCAGAAAAGCGCCCCACGTGAAACATTCATCATGTGAAACTATGTATTTAAGCCATTTTCTCACCCTTCTTACTATATATATTGAAAATATAACGAAAAGCGGTAAGCCATTCTCGAGAATGAATAATATAAAAAAGTTATGTACTGGCTGAATAGCCCATGCCGTGTGAAACACTTCCTTACCGCTAAATGCATAAGTAGGTAAGACTTGACCTAAACCAACTCCTAATATAGGATTTTCAATTATCACTTCACGTGAAACTTTTAGAAGCTCCCACCGAAGACTCACGGACTGGTCCGAAAGGTCATATCGAGTCGCCTGAGCGTATAATGTGAAACCTATTCCTAAGACAACAATGATTCCTATTAGAAATGTTTCACGTAGAATCATCTTCCCACCTTCCTTCAGGAGGGAATATAATGTTCCACATGAAACCGCAAATAGTAGTGAAACCATAGTTCCACGGGAAAAAGTAAGTACAAGAACAGCCAAAAACAGTAATAGTAATAGCATACGAATAAATCTACTCTTAGTAATGTTTTCACGTGAAACATCAAAAGCCAAAAATAACACACCTACTGCTAAGACCATAGCCAGCACATTTGGGTGTGGGAACGTGGCATATGGCCTAAGCAGCCTATACGTTCCATGTGAAACACTTGCAACGCCTGGGTGACCGAGAATGAGCTCTGGTTCCCCAAAGTATTTTAATCCAAAATCATGTTTCACATGGAACTGGGCAATGGAAAGTATTGACACAAGTGTACAAAATATTGTGAAACATACAAGTATATGTTTTACACCATACTTAGTTATGTAATTGTTTAACGTGAAACACAAAAGACCTGCTATAAGAAATGAAACCAAGTACTTCGCGTACAGTACTACGTTTAACGTGAAACTTAATGTTAGAACTTGAGATACTAGTAATGCCCAAAACAAAAACTTGTATTTTACATACAGCCCTCTTACCCCTTGTGAAGCTTCTTTATAACTAAACAGTCCCCATACTAGAACGACTAATTGAAAGCCATAAAGGGTGATGGAGGTAAAGTCAGAATACATCCCTGTCAAATAACTTTCGGTAGTTACAAAAACCTTCTTTACCCCAAAAAAAATAAAGAAGATAGCAAGAAATAAAAATAACTTGTCGATTCGACTAGTCGTCACACCAAGCCACATAACCTAACATTAACAGATTGAAAATAATCCGCAAAAAAGTTATAATTTACTTTATGCCCGCCTCCGTAGCTCAATGGATCAGAGCAGATCCGTCCTAAGGATAAGATAGGGGTTCGATTCCCTTCGGGGGCACCAGAGAATATCTATGTTAAAATAACAATATGGAAAAAGAACTAGAAAAAAAACTTGATGACATAACTCGCCAACTGAAGAGACTACAACTACCATGGTGGAAAGCTTTGATGCACGGTTTTATTACAAGCGTAGGTTCTATAATTGGAGTAGTATTTGCAATAGCCCTTCTCGGTGTTGTTGCTTCCGCCCTAGATATACCAAACAAAATTGGTAATAAACTAAACTCATGGCTTGATACCAAAATACAGGCAACAGGCACTCAATTTAACCCTCAAAATTATTTCAAAAAATAACTCATAGTATGGACTATGAGACAAAACTCTGATACAATTATATCTAATCGTAAGGGCCATTAGCTCATTTGGCTAGAGCGCTTCCATGGCATGGAAGAGGCGACCGGTTCAAATCCGGTATGGTCCACCAAAAAACTCCGACTTATCTCGGAGTTTTTTGAATTTAAAAACTAAAATCCAAACAACTTTTTTTGCACTTGTTTTCCCATAACACTGCCTAAACCTACACCCAACGTCCCACCTACGAAGCTACTTAAAGTTGCTATAACTACCGAGTTCCACCCAAAGACAAACTCAGGAGCAAAGAAATAACGTTCAAGACCAAAGGTGATGATTGCCCAAGCTGCTCCCGCAAAACCTCCGCGGAGCCAGAGCGGTAGTTTCATGAGCGTGTCTAAAATTACACTTAAACCTATGAATGAAAAAACGAAAATCCAAACTGGAGGTCTATCATGTGGTAGGAGTCGAACGCCAGGTGCTGTTTCTTTTCCAAAACCTATTAAGGTTAGCACGATAAAATATGCAGTAATTCTCACAGAATCAAACTCTCCTCTTAGTAACTTTTGTGCAACTGTCAGTGCGAAGATGTATACAAACGCCAACACCCCAGCACCATAAAAATCTAGGACAGCACCCCAACCTTCAGTAGGGTGGAGCGGCATGACAAGAAACGAAAGCATACCGAGCGTGGTAGCAAAAATAACATCGATAAAAAAAGTTCTTGTTGTGCGTTTATGATCATGAAGCAAAATAGGGATATGTGAGAGTAGGGCGCACATTGCTCCAAGGTCTAGCATCATATGAGGTGGTGCCCAGGACAAGCTGATTGGCCTGGTTAAGTCTTCTACCCCAAATAGTACATGCCAGTAGTTATCAAAAGGGGCAGAAAGTAGGATAAGTATAAGGAAAAACGCAATCCGCTGCCAAGCAATACTTCTATACTTATATAAACCGTAAAAACAAGTAAGCACAGCCATCCCAATAAAAAAATACATGAGTAAATGTGGAGGGACAAACAGTGTGTCTCTTCCTACTGCCCTATGCCACCACACATCTAAGCCCGCTGCCATAACCCCTCCGACTATTAAACCAGTGGTAACTTTTGCCAAACCTACTTGCTGCTCCACAGGAACTGCACGCTTTTTTGCGCGTTTCAGTAGATACACAAAAAATTTATATATACCCAAAAGCACTATAGCAGATACAATCATTGCAAAAAGCGCGCTAAATGCGTTGCCGTACACTGGAAAATCAGTTGTGGGTTTTGTTTCAGCGGCTACTTCCGCATGAGCTAACTTCATAACGTGGTACTTTAATAATACCATGCTTTTGATATAATAAACTCATAATGAATGACTCCCAGCTAAAGTTGACAAAAAAACAATTTACAAACTTCCAGAACTCTCCCTTCCGTCATTCCCGCGCAGGCGGGAATATTTTAAATAGGGAACAAAAATTATCGACCAAACAAATCTCTCAATTCCAAAAAAAAATCTGGAAGTTTTATCAACTCCATAGCCGCAACTTTCCCTGGAGGAAAACCCGCAACTCATACTACATTGTAGTTTCGGAGCTTATGTTGCAGCAGACACAAGCCAAACGCGTGATACCAAAATATGAGGCATTTATAAAAGTATTCCCAAACTGG
>DASPKA010000048.1:0-37442 GCA_035628335.1 Patescibacteria group bacterium
GGATTTGATTTCTCAATCAAATTAATCTTCCATTCTCTATTCCATTTCTTTACCCTCTTCTCTCTTTGAATAGCAGCTTCAATAGATTCCGTTGTTTCAAAATAAACTAAGTTATGGATATTGTACTTCTCTGTGAACCCCTCCACCAAGTTATTTTTATGTTCCCATACCCTTCTAATCAAATCATTGGTAACACCTATATATAATTGTCCCATTCCTTTGACTTGCTAAAATATAAACATGATACTGTTTCTGAATATTCATATACACCAGTTGTCTTTCCCGCCCCCGTCTTCACGAGGGTAAACTCCGGCGGGAATCCATGTGCTTAGCCCTGGATTCCCGCCTTCGCGGGAATGACAAAGAGAAGGGTAGGGGCGCCGGACGGTACTTATAATGCGTCAATTTGTAGGTTGCGCAGTTGATTTAAAGAGAGGCCTAAAATGTGCTTAGTTGCGAGTAGCTTCTTAGAGAGAGCAAACTGATCTTGATATTCGTCTTTCAACCTTACGAACACATTCCCTTCAGAAGCGTCTGATTCACGCTTCATATGTAGGATTATCTTTTTCCTGTTGAGCATCTTGCCCACAATTACTGCATCATCCGAACTCAACGCCTTTATATTTGGCGACTTCTCGTCTGATTCAAAAATCTGACCTATTTCAAACATTTCACTTATTCGCATAGCAATTTATAACCTTCAATTAATAATACTGTCGTTCTTTGTTATGACCACCTGCGAGGGACGTATAACCATATCACCAATAGTGTAGCCGGTTTGGTACTCTATCATAGAGGCTAGCGTCGCCCCCTCACTTCGGGCAGAGCCCTACGTGAGCCTCCCCCTCTCGCCGCCTTGCGGCTATTATTGCTGTGGACCGTCGTTCTTAGTAATTGCTACCTGCGAAGGGCGAATTACCATATCACCTATAGTGTAGCCGGTTTGGTACTCTTCTACTATTAAATTTTCTTCGTCGCCTGGGACGGTGCGGATGGCTTCGTGGAGGTTGGGGTCAAATTTTCTCCCTACAGATTCTATCTTTTTAACCCCTAAGCTTCCTAAAGCATCATTGAGCTGCTTAACAAGAGCACGTAACCCTTCTTGCCATTCCGAGTACCGCTTCTGGAATTCTTGAAATTCGCCCGTTCCTAACTCAGGCAAGTGTGTAAGGGCTTGCGTTAAGGAATCTAGGGCAGGCAGCAGTTTAACAATTGCTACCTGCTTTGAGAACAGCCCCAATTCCACATCTTCAGCGGTTCGTCTCCGTTTATAATTTTCAAACTCGGCAGCTGAACGCTTCCATGAGTCAAGGTATTGGTCGCGCTGCTTAATTACATCTTCCAAACTTTCTTCTGTAGTTTGTACTTTGTCGTCCATAATTACTTAATAATTGTGATTAAAAATATTGAACCGCCTATTCCTAGTAATTTGGAAATGTATTCCATGAACGGTAAATTCTTCTCGTACTTCATGGACTTGGGACCTATTAGCCCAACCACGCCCTTTTTGCCGTCTGGCAATTGAACCCCAGTAACGATTACCGAGTAATCACTCTTTGGAGTTAGTTGCAGTTCTTTACCTATATACGCCTGCGCTGTACTATTTTGGTATTTTTGTATAAGGCCTTCAGCATGCTCGTCCAGGTTGTCGAAAAATTTGGAAATTTCTTTCACATCTTCTTGGGGAAGTCCAGCCGCGGACATAATATTAGACAAGCCAACCGCAGAAGTTTCGTCGGGAAGGAGGGTAAAAGAGGCGGCGTGTGTAGACTCTGCAAGCAGTTTAGCTAAACGCCTGCCAATCTCTGCGTTTATTCCCTGGAGCTTTAAGACTTCTGTCCGGAGGCGTTCCTGCTCTTGCATGGAGAGCTTAGTCTTCTCCATAAGCTGGTTTACAAAGTAGCGGAAACCTTTGTCTGTAGGAACACGGCCTGCTGAAGTGTGAGGCTGAGAAATGTACCCTTGTTGTTCTAGGTCCTGCATCTCATTTCGAATAGTTGCTGCACTGCACTCAAAATGGTACTTTTCAAGAATTTCTTTAGATCCAACCGGCTCCCCAGTCTCGCAGTTTTCTTTCACAACAGCTGCCAAAATTTTAGCTTGTCTTTGCGGAATCTGAACAAATAAAGGCTCCTTGTTTCTTGAAGGTTTTATTGCCATACTATAAATGTAAATCATTATTAGCACGACCATATACGGGGCTAGCGTCGCCCCCTCCATCGGCCATAAGCCTTATGGAGCCTCCCTCTCGTGCCCTTGGCACTAAGAGCATGCTTATAGTGGTTAACTTAAAGATAAATCATTATTAGCACTCTGTCAAGTAGAGTGCTAATAATGTATGTTATCAAGAAAAAACCCGCCTTTCACTCCATTGGACGGTTTTTTCTATAGGTTAGGTCCAGCTGGGGAGTCTGAGAACAAATTTGGTACCATGAGGCTGCACCGGTGAATGGGTAAGGTTCCCTTTCAAGAGCGCTGCATACTGCGTGGCCAATCTAAGCCCCATGCCATGTGAGGTCTTGTTAAACATTTCGTTCTTCATATCTGCTTCTTTTTCTAACCCACCCATTCCCGGGCCATCGTCTTCCACTGAAACCTCAAGAACATTTTTTGTATGGGGGAGCCATACTGCGTTTACTTTCACATTCCCGCCTGGGAAAACAAACTTAAGTGCGTTATGAAGCAAAATATCGAAAATCTCTGTAGCTAAATTTGGGTCGGTCTGCGCGACGAATTCTGGAGTCTGCGTCTCAAAAGTTATAGTTATGTTTTTTGTTTTCGCCCATTGTTCGTAACTATGTTTCCGCTGTTCAAAAAGTTTCACAAAATCCATAGACATAACTTCTGGTTGTATAATGCCGCCCTCAAGTTTTGTTGCGTTTAACAAGTCTTTAGCTACTCTGCATAAATTTAAATTTGCTTCATACGCAGACAATAGGTATGACTTCATACGTTCAGGAATCGCCTGCTTTTCTGAGAGTGCAAGAGCCAATTCCAAATATCCTTGAGACACACCTGCAGGGGTCTTGATCTGATGCGCAGCCATGGAAACCAAGGAGCTTTGCATGTCTTTGACATTGAACATTCGCTCGGCTTTACGTAACTTCACCACCCCTCCAAGAACTTCGCCTGTTTCTAAATCTTTAACCGGTATGCTCTTTAACACCATAGGCATCATGGTGTCGTGCTTTGTGTGGTAAAAACAGAAGAACGGCAACATTTGAGTTATACCTGTATCGAACATTCTTTGAACCGGATGACTCGTAGGCGTAATGGCATCCCCCTCTACATTTGCCCAAAGAGGGATCGCATCAAAAAAATCCTTCCCGACCAACTCTGTATCATACACATCTAAGAGCGCCAATATCTTTTGGTTGGCCGATAAAATCTTCCCATTGGGGTCTAAAAAGGTCATTCCCTCTTCAAACGCATCTTCCACTAAAGCAGCGTGGAGTGCGTCTGCAGGGAAAAAATGGTAGGGCATATTTTAGAGTTTGTCGGACTTGATTCGGTATCCAATATTTTGCACTGTTTCTATAAAATCTGCATTTGCCTTTCGTAGTTTCCTGCGCAGGTTGTACATAACCACTTCTATAAGGTTGCTTTGATGTTCTTTATTGTATCCCCAGACGTGTTCTTGAATCATTGACCGAGTACAAACACGGTCCGCTTTACGAAGAAGGAAATCCAGCAATCTAAATTCGTTTTTGGTTAGCTTTATCCTTACGCCGTTTATCAAAACTTCATGGGTCCCATACATAACTTCAACACCACCTATAGTGAATGTATTGCTTAGGACTTGTTTAGGACGCCTTAAGAGCGCACGGACTCGTGCAACCAGTTCGGTAACCGCAAATGGCTTGGTGACATAGTCGTCAGCTCCATTATCAAGCACATCTACCACACTACTTAACTGGTCATTTGCTGTCAAGACTAAAATAGGAACAGAAATTTCAAGCTCACGAACTCGCTTGATTATCTCTTGCCCAGTCACGAAAGGCAAGTCCAAATCAACTATTAGCAAGTCATAATCCCGCACTTCTACGCGCTCTAATGCCTGCTTACCATCCAAAGCAGTGTCAACTACGTAGTTTTCCTCCTGCAAAACGGTCTTAATGAGCTCGCTCTGTTCTTTATTGTCCTCAATTATGAGTATTACCATATACTGGTGAAAATTAAGTCTAACTTCAGTATACCAGTATAAATATGAAGAGAAAATGAATGGGGTATTAAAGATTAACTTTTATTACTAATTTATCTTTATCGATTTATAGCGGCAAGGCCGCGAGAGGGGGAGGCTCCATAAGGGCTCTGCCCGTTGGAGGGGGCGACGCAAGCCCCTATAGTATAAGAGAAAATGAATGAGGTATTAAAGATTAACTTTTATACTATTAGTAAAATATAAAAAACCCGACATCACGTCAGGTTTTGCTTATTACGGAGTGCATACCCCCGTAGTTGTCCATGCTGGGCATGGGCTTAGATTCATGCTACATATGAAGTTGTTTAATTTAACGATACCCTTGGTTTGAACGCCTTGGGTTTTTATACTCGCCCAGAGGGCGCATTGCAAGCGAACGCTTGTGCGACGCTTTGTTCTTCGATGTTCTCATAATATTACTATATCGAACACACATTATTCTAAAATGAAAAGTACAGCAGTTAAGCTTAGATGAATTGCATATGAAAAAAATCTATTGACAATATGAAAAAAACACCGTATAACAAAACTATCTCCCAGTAAGGAGGAGGTATGAAACAAAGCATCAGGGGGATGCTAACAACAGAGATGACGATCTCGTTATCTCTGCAGAAGCGTTGGAATAAAAAGAACTTAAACCCACTAAGCTACTTGCCAACAGAGCTAAAGGGACGCGGTATAACTCCCGAACAAAATAAAATTGTAAATCAAGGATTCGGGGGAAAAGCGTCTGCGTATGCTGGGGGACAAGTAGATCTTCTACCACACTCCCCGTACGGATTGTGGCCGAAGGGTCGGTCAGTTCTATATTATGGTTATGGAAGGGGTTATGACCGCTCATTCATTCACCGAGTAGCTCATCGTGGTCTCCATACGGAGATCCATGATATTAGTACTGTTGCATGTCACAATGCTGAGCAGTACATTGAGAGTCACCGTGAGGAGTGGGGCGAATTCACACCTACTGTTACCGTGTCCGACGTGCGTTATTTCTCAGCACTGCCACACCATGACTATGCGCTCATATACGCTTGCAGATTGCTAGGGGCACTTGATGATACTGACTTGCGTTTAACGCTTAACGGGTTTGGCAGGCACTTCCTGGACCAAGACCATCCCGTGCGGTTGGTTGTCATTGAAGCCTTTAGTAATGACAACCCTCATGTGGTCCAAGGTCCGACTATGCGGTTGCGACCGTTGTCATTGTTTGCTGATTACCTACAGCGGGGATCAGCACGCAAGATACAGGTTCTCCCCTCAAAAGACACCATTAGCTACTACCATAAACGGTATCGGCCAGTGGTCTTCATCCCCTATTACTGATGCCCTATTAGCATCGGGAGCCTGTTTCTAGCACAGGCTCCCACCTATTTTTATATATGCTGACTCTGACAAGTGCTCAAAAAATTTCACTCTTAAACCAGACTACGCTCAAGTGCTTTAGCACGCCGGACAAAACTCTTATTGCAAAACATTTTACTCGTTCCGCCTTAAAAATTTTGGGCGGTGATTTTGGATTTATGTGGTTCAAAGACAGATCTGGCGACTACTCTTTGGCATATAAATCCCCAAACCTTCCATATAACCCTATCCCCCCACGTAAACACGGCATCAACAAACGAGCAGACAAAACCCGAAACCCGCAGTACCTAGAGAAAATTCCCTATCAAGACACAAAGTATGATGTTTCTGCATACATGTCTAGCTTTGTAATAATTCCAATAACCTACCAGAATCGCATGTATGGTAATGCTGTAATCTGTTTTAAAAAACCCAAAAAATTTTCCGCTGAAGACAAAAGTCTCTGCGTCGCAGTAGGCAATGCAATCGCCCAGGCCTTGACCATCAACCGCCTTGTAGGGTCGCTCGCTGGGTACAAAAAAATAATTGACAGTACCTCTGAGGCGCTGCTAGTGTTAGACCCACAAACAAAAGCTGTTCTGTACTGTAACCCAGCAAGTCAAAGGTATGCACCTGAAGGGAAGACTCACGCTGACACTCATATTAGCGAGATTTTTTCTTCGCTTAACATGGAAATGCTTTCAGCTGCTATTAAAAAAACCTTACAAGAAAATACCCGTCAGGAGTTTGAATCAACCATAACAAACCCACAACGTACGGTGCTTCAAATTGCCATTGAGCCACTACGAAACTCGCCCTGGGGTACTGTTGTTGTGCTATTGGTTCACAATATTACGGAACGCAAAAAAACATTTCAGAAAATTAAGCGACTAGCATACTACGACCGCCTGACAAGTATGCCCAACCGTATGCACTTTGAAGAGGACTTAGTAGCTGAAGTAGAAACGGCTCGCAAAAACAGCCAGACGTTCTCACTCATCCTTATAGACTTGGACCGGTTTAAGTTTATTAACGATTCTCTCGGCCACCGAGAAGGTGACAGAGTGCTTCAGGAAACTGGCAAGCGGCTGAAAAAATGTATACGTTCATCTGACAGTGCGTACCGAATAGGTGGCGATGAGTATGCCATAATCATACGCGACCAAAACTCGAAACAAGCAGCGGTTACTGTATGCGAAACCATACTCCGACTCCTTGAAATGCCTATGGAAGTAGGTGCACATGAAGTGTACTCCACCGCATCTATTGGACTCGGATTTTACCCAACTGATGGAAAAGATTTTGACACATTGCTACGCCACACAGACTATGCATTGTACTTAGCAAAAGAGGCAGGAGGCAACACCTATATGGGGCTTCCGCTGAACTCCACAGATGTCAAACCCCAAGACAATTGGCAGCTAGACGCTGACCTTCGCAAAGCAATATCACGAAACGAATTCGTATTTTACTACCAACCTATTTTTACCCTCTCAGAGCCACACACTACAACCCAACTAGAAGCCATACTCCGTTGGAATCACCCTAAGCGGGGTCTTGTGATGCCGGTTGCGTTTCATAAGTACTTAGAGGCCTCAGGGTTAATTGTGGGTTTAACCGAATGGCAGTTTAATCAGGCGTGTGAAATGATACTCAATCTGAGAGCGGTAAAGTTAGAAATTCCTATTTGTATAAATATTTCTGCGCGTCAACTATTGCAACAAAACTTTTTTCAGACAGTCACCTTCACGCTGCAAAAGCATGACATTGACCCCTCACTTATAAAGCTCGAACTTACAGAAACACTGTTGATAAAGAACTTAGAAGCCTCTCAAGAACTGCTTGCGAAATTTAGGAGTCTTGGATTTAGGGTAATGGTTGATGACTTTGGCACGGGGTATGCCTCGCTCAATTACCTTAAGGACCTTCGGGTAGACGGGATAAAAATCGATCGTTCGTATATTCAACATATTCATAAAAGTCCAATGGACCTTGCTATTGTGCGCGCGCTTATTTTTCTCTGCACGGAATCAGGTCTAGAGCTCGTAGCGGAAGGCGTGGAAACAACCCAACAAAAAGACATTTTGCTTAACGCAGGTGCAAACCTTGCACAGGGATACCTATACAGTGAGCCACTTGCAGCTGAAAAGTGTATTGAAATGATCACGAAAAAGAACAAGAAAAAAACCCGGGAGTAATTCCCAGGTTTTTTGAAACTTCCTCCTGTGGGAGTTTAGGACTGCGACTGTCTGTTGCCACCCCCAGAGCTTGAACCTTGCCCTGAGTCCTCGCGGCCCTTATTCTGGCGCTTGTCTTCTTCCATAGTGAAATCTTGGTTTTCAGCAAACATATATTAGTTCCTTTCATTAAGTACGCGTTGCGTACTTTTTTAAATAGTCGCACACAACATATCTGCGGTGCACGTACACACAGCTTACACACAGCGACTGAAAAATAAGTGAACTCTCTCTCAGAAAAATAAGTTCATGTTTTCTTAAGACAATATCATTAGAATAAGTTGTGAGTACTTAAAGTTTTGCGTTGAACACGCAACACAGAGGAGAAATTTATGACATCTCATATTTCGCTCTCATATAGCCCACTGAGCTGGAACAGTAGAGTAGCTAACGATGGAACTGGATTAACTCCAGTGCAAGCGTTAGCGTACTCACTATGCTCTCCACGGCTTGATAGTGAGGTTGCACAAGAACCGCACCTAAGCAGGTTCTTTCATCTTCCCAGCGGAGCGTTCGCTCTCTCGTGCGCAGAGTTGGTGTTTGACGCAATTCGCGACAAGAAACATAAGGGCGTACCGCTAGAAAAAGAGTACACCCAAGACGCCGCTGGCAATACCGAATGGGAAGCTCACAATCCAGAATAAACTTTCCTGTTAACAGTCCGTGTATGCACGGTCTGTAGGTTCGGGGACAAGCGCTGTTTCATTTTCCAACTGGAGAAACACAAAGACCTTGTCCCCGACCGTGACCTATAAGCCAACATGAAAACTGAAGTATGAATGATCTCATAAAAAATATGAGATTTTTTATTTAGACTTTACTTCACACTTTAATTCTTCCTAGTTTCTGTCTTAATTCATAATCCCTTCACTCACATTAATTTAATTCGTAAACGTTACTGTGTACGCATAAGGTCGTCAAAGCGCATACGCATGGACGAACCAAAGCTAAAGGTCGAACAACAAGTAAGAACTATGTTAGTAACATTTTAATACTCAACAAATGAAAACACACTCCAAACTCATCACGTTCACCGCTCTCGGCATGTTTGCTCTTGCAAGCAGCACTGCTCTTGCGGCAACGGTTTCAGATGGCTCTTCTCTAAACCTGAACCGAAACTCAGTACTAAACTTTATTGTTCGCAACACTGGCACCGCCAACATCAATAACTCAGTTACGAGTGTCTCTAGTACTGGCAATAACACCATTTCTGCTGCAGATGACGCAGATGATGTGAGTGTTAGAACTGGTGCGGCAGATGCCGGTGCGGGTGTGCAGACTACTGCAAACTCCAGCAGCGTCACAGCAGACATTACCACTCACACAGTGGATGTCTTACCAGATATTACCGTAACTGATGAATCAAGTGCCAACGTTAATACCAATGACGTGGCAACTCAAGATATTACGAACGACAATGTAGCTAACACGACCAATTCCATGGCTGCCGTGGCTGACACGGGAAGCAACGGAATTTTTTCCGGTGACGGGATTAACGGAGCGAGCATTGTAACCGGGCGTTCGGTAACTACCAGCGCACTTATGGAAGCACTAAATAACGTAATCGTTAATATACGCTTCCGCAGACTAACTCATTAGAACAATTATTAATTTTCCCCACTTTTTGTGCGATTATCCTACCTTGCTATTGCAATTGGGATGCCGCTGCCTAAAGGCAGTCGATGCACAAAAATGGTGGAAACTAAAGAAGGAAAAAATATGAAAAAAGTACTAACCGCGGCGGCGGCGCTCGCCACCATGATTACCTTCTCCGGAGTAGCCTCAGCAGCAGGTATCTGGGTTGATGACTCCTCCAGTCTTAATCACAACACTAACTTAAATCTATTGCTCCAAATGCTTAACCGCAATAACTCTACCACGAGCAATTCACTTAATGGTGTAGCAAGCAGCGGAAGCAACTTCATTACCGTTGCTGACGACGCAGAAAATACAGACATTTCAAGTGGTGTTTCTGACTCCGCAGTAGGGGCAGACGTGCAGGCAAACGAAATTCAAGTTGACGCTCTCATAGAAACATCTGGCCCTAGTGGAACTGGCAGTGCAACCGCAGTAAATATTACCGATGACTCAAGTGCTAATGTGAATGAAAATGACAACATCACTCACTTCATTGATAATGACAACACTAACAGCATTGGTAACAGCTTAAACACCACCTCATCAAGCGGCAGCAACGGCGCAGCAATTGGCGACGGCTCACTCAATACCCGAATAACCTCTGGCGACGCACGAACCACCACCCTCTTCACTGGAATGTTTGACGCTATTGCCCAGCTTATCACCGTCCGGCGCAACCGCTAATGTGTACAAAATTTGCAATAGCAAAAAAATTTCACAAATAGGTTGCATATATGGTTTGGCCATTCCTGGCCAAACTGGATATGCATCTTAATCAAAAAAATTGAAACATGCCACTCAACCAAAATATTTTCAAAACGAGGCTCACATTAGTATCTTTTTTTCTTATTGCCACGCTCACTTTTTCCGGGCTGATGCAGACTGTATACGCGGACACTGAACCAACACAGGAGGCAATGCAAGAGTTGCTTAATGAAATGGGCAGCAGTACACCGACGGCGCCACCAGGGAATACAGGAACAAGTTCACCAGAGATGCTGGAAACTGGAACCGCGACTCAAGAAACAGTTCTGGGAACTAGCGGTACTAGCACTTCTGAGGATTATGAAGCTCCTACTACACAAGCCCCTAGGTTAGATGGGTGTATGACAGACCTTACTAACTATGGCACCTCACCTACTACAGGCACCGCAACTATCCCAAGCACCTCAGGCACTACCACTCCTGAGCAGCCTTGTTTAGGGGGAGGTACAATTTCCGTAACAGACAACAGCTCAGGGACTGTTACCGTACAAAATAACACGGAGCTCCACATCATAAACACAAACGACATTGACGTAACCACAAACGTTGACACACTCGGGAACAGCGGTAATAACACCATCTCTGCCGGAGACGACATGAATAATGGAACGATCGAAACTGGAAATATAAACATCTTTGCAAATGTGCTCACAGTTGCAAACAATAATATGGTTAACTCAGACATCGTACAGACTGTCCAAAACTTTAACACCCTCTCAACCTCCCTGTTCTTAAACCAAATCGAATCTGCACCTGAAGTAGTAGCGCAGGACCTGGTAACTGGAATGTGCGGAACCGCTCAACAAACAGTGGACGATGACTCCACGCTTGACCTTAACTGCCAAAGCTACAGCCTCTTCCAGCTTACTAACAACAATACGGCCAATGTGCAAAACGATGTGTCCGGTTTGGGTCTCTCGGGCCAAAACCTTCTTTCAGCAGGTGATGGTATTAATAATTCAAATATAAAAACTGGAAATGTGAATGCGGTGGTTAATGTTATTAACTTTGTAAACACCAACCTGGTTAACTCCCGACTTACCGTAGTAAACTTCAATGTGTTTGGTACATGGACAGGCGACTTAGTTATGCCTTCCCACTTATTCTTCGAACATGCCATGACCGTAGGCAATTCTGCAGCTGCTGATCTCTCCTCTGTTTCAGAAGTAATTTTCAACATTGAAAATGAAAACGAAGCTGACATTACTAACAACATAAATACTGGTGCAGGGTCTGGAGACAACCAATTGCTCGCTATGGGCACCAATAGTGATGTTAGAGCCAGCACTGCAGAAAGTGGGGCAGCAGCGAGCGGCTCAAATGTACAAAACATTGCCAACACAAACATAGTAAACGGTAAATGGTATCTTGGGCTTGTAAATATGCTTGGCAACTGGTCAGGTAACGTTTACTCCCTGCCTGGATTAGTGGCCATGGCTACCACGACCACAGGGCTCTCGTTCTTTGCTACAAACGCTGCTAACGCTGATGGAAGCTACCAAGCATTCTCAGAATCGCTTGCAAACATTAACAATCAAAGTACGGCCACTATAGATATACACAACCAAAATGACGCCACAGTCACAAACAATGTTGACCTTACCTCCTATACCGGCGGCAATGCTATAGCAGCGGGGGATGATGTAAAAAACTCAGCAATTTTTACCGGAAACAGTAAAGCCCTGGCCAACATATTAAACTTCGTAAATACCAATTTGATTTCTGCTGATGTACAAGTAGGCATGATAAACATTTTTGGCCAATGGAACGGCAACATCACTTTTGGCTACCCTGACCTTGGAATAACTCAAACCGCAACTCCGCCTATATTCCCAAACACACCGGGACAAACAGAACAAATTACTTTGTCGTATAAAAACACAGGGGATGGGTATATGAAAGACACGGAAATAGAATGGCACTATGACGCAAGTGCAATGAAGCCGCTGAACATAGGTACATACAATGGAACCATAACGCAGCCGGGCATAGCATTCTTCCCGCTCGGCCAAGTTATGCCCGGACAAAACGGAAATTTGCAATTAACCATTGAAAGCCTGAAAACTTTTACAGTTAACTCAACCGTGGATTCGTATGCCCGAATCTTTGGTAAAGGACCGGAAATAAATATACTTAATAACGAGTCCCTACTACACTTACCAGTCTTGGCATTTGCTGGAACAACAACCAGCCCGGGAACCAGCACATCGCCTGGCACGAGCACGCCTCCTGGTAATCCACCGCCAACTGGCGGAGGTGGAGGTGGAGGAGGAGGTGGCGGAAGTGTTGGTGGGGGAACACCTACCACAGGCCTCGTAATAACCAAAGTCAACAACGCAATTGGGACAAAACATGCTGGAGATGTGATTACGTTCACTGTTAGCATAGACAACTACCTGCCGCATGCAGTTACGAATCTTGTGGTCTATGACACACTACGCGCGCCAGATGGGAGTGTAGTAATAACCAGAGAAATACCTATTCAAACCCTAAACCGCGGAGACGGTGCTGATATTTCATACGAACTCCGTGTTACACAAAACGCACCTTCTGGTACATATGTAAACTCAGCATACGCAGAAGGCTTAGATGCAACGTTGCAGCCGGTGCGGAGCACCAATACAGCAACTAGTTCGTTTGTAGTAGACCGCGCTGGCGGACCCGGTGGCGGCGCGGGAGGCGGAGGTGGGGGGTCTACGGGCGGACCCGGTGGCGGCACTGGGACCTCGACACCACCTTTTGAAGAAGTTGGAGGAACTAGCGAAGGCGGGATCAGTTTAGTTGGTACCAGTACCCCGGTAACACCGCAAGTCTTAGGCGTAGGAGCGACAGCAAGTCCATACGAAGGTAAACTTATCTGCATTCGTGGATCAAAAACTACCTACCTTGTCCAAGACGGACAGCTGCGGCCCATTACACTCCAAGTATTCCAACAAAGAAAATACTCATTTAAAAATGTAAAAGTTATTAGTAAGGCGGAAGCGGCTGGATTAGAAATAGGCCCCCTGCTTCCTCCCACTAACGCTACGCTAGTTAAGACATCTGCTAAAAAAGACAAGACACTGTACTGGACTATGGATGGACTCCTCCACCCTATTAACTATGGCTACTACATTGCCCACAATTTAAAAAAGCATCGCCTGTTTACGCTTAACGAAAGAGACTTAAAATCAATGCCATTAGGAGATGCCCTCATACAATAAAAATCTTAATAATGAAAAGTTCAATTGCACTTTTTATTAAACAAATTGCCGCTATTCTTAGAATAGCGGCAATTTACAAATCCAGTATACCTTAAAGAATTTCTGTGATCTGGACTCTGGGGCCGAGGGTGTGCTTGCAGCAGTAATTACCTAGAAATTTCCCGCCTATCACAACGGTAAATCCTAATACCATAACGATTACGCTTTCTAAGGCACTCTCAACCTCCCCAAAGAGCAACTTTGCCCATACACCGCTCCCTAAGGCAAATGCTGGTAACATGAGCCCAAGCACAACAAGGATGATCCCAAGGAGATTGCTTGGAAAGAGCCCTCGATCATCAAGGCTCTCCAGAATTCCAACCTGGAAGCCAGGTAGGAAATTTAAAGCCACAAGCCCCACTACAGACATAGTGGCACCCCCTGTCCCACCAAGCTGGGCCAACTTCCAGTCAAGAAAACCAAACGCCACACCTGTTCCCATCCATGCCAGTAAACTCATAAGCCATTTCACAACTTTCATGTTTTCTCCGTCTTTATGTTTGATGTTTGCCCAGCTCCTCATAAGGAGGTTCTGGGCTTACCAGGTTTGCGATGAGAGTGCCGAATTTGGCGCCGAGCCACATGGTCAGCATCGTGGGGATCAACGCAAGCACCCACCTGAATCCTACCACTGAGCCGAACAAGAGCGGAATCCACACTGCCCAGCCTACCAGAAGCGAGGCTAGCATGAAGATAACGGCGAAGAAACCTTCGCCGGCCTTACTTGGTGGAAACTTCCCTTTGGTAACCAGCAAATCCAAGAAGGTAGTCTGGGCCACGGGAAGAAAATTCAATGCGAACAAGGCAGCTACGTACTGTGCTGTGCCAGAGAACAGTTGCGGCAAAAGCCAGTCCAGCACTCCGAAGCTGAACCCAGCCACAACCCACACGAAAAACCTCACAATCGAATACTCTTTCATTCTAACTCCTTTTGGAATAAACTTTATCTAACTTTTCACAGCTTACTATTAAAGTCAGGAATCCACAACTATCGGGAAAATGTAGCGGTAATATAGCTCGTGGTTTCTATATACGGGTCTTTGAGTATTCTGCCCGAGTTTGTGTTACCTAAAAGCGTAAATTTTGTTGTTTTAAATTCTTGCATAAGACGGAGCAGAACATAGATACTCGGTGGAGAGTCCATGTAGTCATTATTTGAATTCATAATAGATTTTAAAGAAAAGCTCTTAATCCATGCCAGGGTCTTTGCATCATTTGCTTCGGCAACAGAGGAGCTTAAATAGTGAGAAAAATCTACAGAAGCTATATACACTGTTTCTTCTGTATCCAGTTTTTTTACTTTTGAAATAAATCGTTCCAGTTCTTCTACCGAAGCATACCTACGTATCATAAATGATCTGACAGTGGCCTTAGGCAAGTAAGTGCGTATATATGGCATCATTCCGGAAAGGCTATGTTCGTTCTCAGCGTGTTCAAGCTTTGCAGGAGCAAAAATGTTCTCAGGTGATGAATTCACATACACCTGGCCAAAGGGAGTAAGCCAGTTAAATGTCGCGTGCTGAATAGAGGCTGTTCCGACTTCATGATGGTTAGGACCAATAAGTACAACGGTACGCGGACGTGCCTGTACTAAAGTCTGAAAAGCTTCAGACAGCATAGTAGAAGGAAGCAGGTGGTGGGGGACTATAAGTCCTTTAATTCCAGATATAGTCCGACAACATCCATTTTTCTTTACTTCAGCCTTTCCCTGTTCAAAAAGTAATGGGTCAAAAAACTTTACAAGTACCAAGGGCACGTTATCTGCATGTTGGATCTTTACTGCTGCAAAGTGAAAAAACCCAGCACAAATCAGGCTAAAAACTACGGTAACCAAGGTTAATTCTTTATAAAAAATCACCATTACATTTCTGATATACTAAAATTGCAAAGGAGGTATTTAGATGTTTTGTGCACAATGTAATGCAGTAATCTCGGTTGGCGAAAACTTTGCCTACCACAAACCTACTGACTCGTGCTACTGCAACGAGAAACATGGTCAAGCAGCAGGAGTATCACGCCACGAGTTGTCGTTTGTGATAGTCCAAATTAACCGCCCGCCATCCCGCCATGAGTGGGTCTGGTTTGCAGTGTGCGGACTAGCCATGGTCTGTGGAGTATACGTACTAATGCGTATACAAAGTGGTCTTCCTCTCTGGCCATTTTAGCGAAACTACAAAGCCATCTTGTCCCGGTGTAGCAAAACAAGATGGCTTTTATTTTTTTACATTGGCTCTGCAGGTTTACCTTTCTGTATGTAACTCAGAAGTTTTACTTGCCATTCAGGGTTATGAAGCAGAACGAGGTAGAATATGAGGATGATAAGAATAATTGAACCGACAATACTCTTCCAACCTATACCCTCTTCAGTTACTCTAGTAAAGCTGAAAGCGCGTTCTGCATATGGTGGCTCAATATGGAACACTTGAGAGCCAGAATGTGCTGACTTGCCCGTGTACATAGTTTCATACATTACCGGAGGCGCTGTAAAGTCACCAGAGACAACCGCACGTGCTTGGTAGGAGTACTCCCGTTGGGACCCTCCACCATACCCCCAGTCATACATTTGTGAAATCCGCGCGCCTTCTAACGTAGTTTCGGCCCCCCAGTCTCCGTAGTAATAATGTTGTGAGTATCCGCCAGTCTTTTCGTTGAGCAAATTCTTATTAACCGGTATTAACCCTGCGGGAAGTCGGTCTTCAATTACCGCGTAATCTGAAGACAGATCACCGCTTACTTTAATTTTTACATTTACTATATCTCCTACGCGGACCGCCCAACCTTCATGCTCCGCATTTTCATATGTTCGTTCAAACTTTATCTTGGAAGAAACTGGGACTTTGTCTACATCAGTTCGCCACAGGCTTTCAACCAGCATGGAGTACAATGTACCTCCATTTGAAGCTACAGAAAGCTTACTTCCGTCAAGCGCAGGATCAATTTTTAGAGGAACAACAACTTCAGCTGTGGGGCTAGTAATGTTGCCAGTGGCAAGCGTCTGAGAACCAAGCGTTACTGTGTACCCTGTATTTACTTTCGTACTTCCATCACTCGACTTTAGCAACGCAGAAACAACCTGGACTGTAGTATATGTGCTTACCCAGTAGTTCCTTTTCTTTTTCTGCGCCAGGAAGTTTAGAGCCTGAACAATTTGGTTCTTGTACCTGTCCTTCTGCTGCAACAAAGACTTTACCGCAAAAGCTGTGGATGCTTCTTCGCTCCCATAGTACACCCCAAGACCTGTTTTCCAGTGCATACTTGAACCTTCAGAGATTCCTTGTTTGAGCAACTCAGCATTCAATACATCTGCCTGTGCCGTGAAGCCATTCAATCGGTTAGTCATTGCAGCCATTGCCAACGTGTCTGGAGTTACGCCCGTCACATCTGTGATGGGGAACTTGTCTAGTCCGCTACCCAACAGCGCAAGCCCGTATGCTCGTAAAATTATGTTGGTCTTCTTTTCATATTCCGCTACCTCTTTCTCTGTTCTAACCCCGTCGTACCCAAACGTTGGGTAGTACGATGGGTTGTAGTTATGTATTTCAGTAGCAGAGTTTTCCAGATAGCTGCGTGCAGAACGTAGCAGTGGTGTAGCTTCAGAAAAACCACGTGCTTCTGCGAGTTTCAAATACTCGACAACATATACTGTGTTAAACACATTTCCGTACCCGTCGTGCCAGTAACCCCAGGAGCCGTTAGGGTTTTGCAGTTCTTTAAGCTTAGAAATACCCACGCGCACCATATCATTAAGGTCTTTGCCTTCTGAGGCTTCCTTCAAAATTTCAGGGTAACCCTGAGCAAGTAATACAGGAGCAAACCGACTCATGGTCTGTTCAACACAACCATACGGATAGTCGATTAAGTACCGCATGGCTTCTGGCACCTGTCCTACCATAGAAGCAGTTAAGACAAGCTTCGCCTTAGATAAATCATTAACCGCATCTTTTGGAAAACGGACAGTGAAGTCACCACTACCTTCCTTAATTTCTGAAACAAGTTCTTTTACTCCCGTATACCGAACTGGCAGTACTTGTTTGTATGAGTCAGAAAGCTTCTTGTCTTTTGTATCTGTGGCGTTAAACTGAAACTCTGCTGCTTCGCTCGCTTGGGTAGGTGTAACTTCAAACTCCAAAAGTTTAGACTTTTTATTTTGAAGTGCAACATGTTCACCCTGGATTGGAAGCACTTTTTTGCCTTCATAGGTTACATCTGCATTTATATCCAGTTCCTTACCAGAGTAGTTGCTTATATACGCAGCCAAAACAACTTTGTCTCCAACCCGCAGTACATTTGGAACAATAGGTCGCATTATAAATGGCTTGGTGACCACGATCTCATTTTTTGTTTCACCAACCTGAGTTGCTGCATTCGCGGATACTGCCCGTATAACCCATGTTGTTAAATTGTCAGGCAACTTAAAAGTAACTGTGGCTTTACCATCCGCTCCAGTTACCACATGAGGGTTCCAGTAGGCAGTGTCTTTAAAGTTAGAGCGCACTGCTGTATCTCCCTTGTCGTTATGCGCAAGTATATGGCCTGCAAAGAAGTTATGTGTATTGGCAACAGTTAAGTTATATACAGTCACCTCGCCCAAAACCCATTCTAACGACTCGACTGGGGCTGGACCTTTTTCTGTGAGCAATACATCACCAATTTGCAAATCACCCGCCGGTTTCCATGCACCGCTTTCATAAAGCAAGTGGTTTGGTGTCACTTTGAGACTTCCGTTAATGAGTAGGTACCCCATATCTGACAACCTATGCGTTGCGGTAACCTTCTGAGAAACATATTTCCTGGCAGACTCGTCATATGACAAAACACTGTCTCCAACTAAAATGTCTTCTATATTTTTTACTGTACCCTCCGTAAGGGTAACCTTTGTACCAGCTACGAAACACCCGCCTCGCTCTGCACCACTGCTGTATGACTGCATGAGGCTATGGCGGTATGCAGTGTTTTGTCCTCGCTTAGAATAAAAGGAGTCAAAAATATGTTGCCTATTTTCAGTTGCAAGCTCATATATTGCTTTGTCTATAGAATAGAGCACTGTGTCAGCAGACACTGGCTTGCCGTTTTGATCTGTCGTCACTACAGTTGCCCGTACATTGTCTCCTGGTCCGTAACTCTGTTTGTCAGTCTGTACTGAAACATTCAGCTTTTGTCCTAACGCAGAAACCTCAGCTTCAGCTGTAGTTGATCTTAAGTCGTAAGGACCAAACTCGTACCCTCGGGCAAAGATGTTTGGCATATAACTCCCTTCAACTGGGAATTCAGCCACTGCACGTCCGCCCGTTACCCGTACCACTTTGTAGTCCTTTACATAGTCACGCTCAATGACTAACAAGGCGTCATGGTCAGGTAGATTAGAGGTAAACTGAAGACGCATAGTTGCGTTCGGTTGGTAGGTTTGCTGGCTAAAAGCTAACGTCACACCTGCTTGCGTGTCCTGCTGTGACCACCAGAAGTCATACTCTCCACCAGAAACCCACTGGTTATATACAACACTGAAGTCTTTACCTGAAGTGTCTTTTCCAGTAAGAGTAAATGTATACGACCCTGATACCTGAGGGGTAAAGTTATATGCAATTTTTCCAGAGTTATCGGAAATGAATTTTTGCGCCTTATAGTCTTCTGAGGTGCCTTTCCAGTCGCCGTTAACATACCCATGGCTCTCTCTGTGCACTTGCATAGTGACAGGTACATCAGGCAATGTTTTTCCCGCAAGGTCTGAGACCGTAAATACATGGTTGATAGGTTTTCCAGCAACGGCATAGTACCAACCGTAGGTTGAACCAGCAATTGTTCTAGTAATCTTTATATTATTCTTTCGCACAAGCGCGCGGCTCATGGTTACGACCTGGTTTTGGGTGCGGTCTTTGTACGTAGCTTCCACAGAAATTACTTTTGCTGTTGTGCCTTCCGCAGACTCAGCAAAGTCTACTTGAGGCATATCTAACAACAGCTCTCCGTTTTCGTTTAATCTTGCCGTACCTGAACCAACTTCATTACCACCGTAAAAGTAGTAATTAAGCTCATCTTCGCTGTCGCCATAATACCAGTTGTTATACACATCGTTAGTATAAATGTGGTAACTTACTTCTTGGTCAGCAAGCGGGGGACCAAAAAAGTACTGGCCGGAAATCTTTGCTGTAATTTTTTCTGAAGCCGCATACGACATACGGTCAAAAGAAGAGTCTAGTGTGTATTCTGGCTTACGGTACTCTTCAATCTGAACCGAAGTGTAATTCCCATAATTCCAATTATTATTTTCATTACTAGCTTGGTCTTGTATGGAGATCTGGAAATAACCAGTGCCCGAGTCTTTAGGTATAACCAACTTTCCAGCAACTGTACCATCCTTGGCTATTGTACTTGTCTGCTGTACTAGAGCCTCTCTCTCGCTCCAGTCTTTAAAGAGTTTAACATGCACAACACCGGACGGGAGTGTATACGCACCGTCATCGTCGTCACGGATAATTGCTTTGTAAGAAATAGTATCCCCTGGCTTGTATATAGGGCGGTCGGTTATAAAGTAAAATTTGCGAGAATTAAAGGTCGAACCAAAAGAACCAGTGAAATTATAGTACGCGGTGCGAATATTGACTGGGATAAGGTTCATGTCACTTTCTGTCTCCACCAACACAAGCTCGGCGTTCGTGGAAATAGGCATGAAGCCTAGGTTGTTGTTCGAGACTGTAGCCTTACCTGTTTCCTTCGCTGCATCTTCAAAGGTATAAGCGGTTACGGTATAATCTTTTACCGTAGTACCTGTCTTAAGGTCCTGCACCCAGAACATATAGTCATCCTTTGTTTCCGTCATGACAGCTGCGTTTCTGGAACGGACAATAAAAGCACGGTCTATTGCACCGTCAGTAACCGTTTCAACTATATACACCGCGCTTTCTTTCAGTGGAAGCGTTATTTTGCCTTCGTTCTTTTTTAGATCTACGGTATTCTCAAATACCTTCACTGAACGGCTGTAGTCAGGTTTCGGAAACTTTCGTTTACTATTGTCTTTGCCGTCGTAAATCAAATACTTAAACAAGTCTTCTTTTGTAACTTCGTACAGGGAAAGTTTAACCAGAGGACTCTTAGGTTCACTGTACCCGTAGTCGCCATTGTACATTAACTGAACCTCAGGCGCAGCGGCTGCGGACATAGGGATGATTTCAGACGAAGCCTGGTACTCTCCTCCGCTAATGAAGATCCGAGGTCCCTGCTGCACCTCATTAGGCGTTACAGCCTGGCTTGGATGAAAATAGAAAAAGGCAGCCACTGACAAACCCAGCAGCACACTACTAAATAGAAATTTTCTTATGGTTAACATGTGAGCTAAATTAATTTATATCTTAATAATATCATTTAATTTCCTAAACAAAAATGAAAGCGACCCGGAAACTTCATAGGTTCCGAGTCGCTAAAGTTATTTACTGGCTGTAATCCTCGCCTCCTCAACGCGCGGCTTAAAAAAATTCGTGATTCTGAGAGTTGCCTCATCCGCGAATTGAACCTTCTGCTCAAGTGTATTCACTTCTGTCATGTACAGAAGCTTCAGCAATTGAGGTTCTTTCCCAACCCATTCCGCTACATGCGGTATATGGTCTAGGACTACATCCCGTATAGTTTCAAGCAACTCCGCCTGCCCAGGATACTTCGCTCCCGGGTTAAAGATAATTTGCACCAGTCCTTGCTCTCCGAGGGTTTGAACAGGTCGGGTGCCGTCTGGCGAAGGTGGAAGCTTAAGGGAGCGCTTAACAATGTCTGCAGCCATGTCATATATTTCAATGACTTGCTGCTTCCGGTCTCCCTCAACAATTCCCTTGTTGATGTACACAATCTTATCACGCACGCTGCAGACTACCAACCGCTCAAACAGCAACCCGAGATCAAGCGCGGTTGACATCTCTACAATAGGGTCAGCCTTGGGGCTTAGGCCATCTTTTTCCTTTGCAAGCTCCCTGAGAAGCCACCCGAGCGACGGCTTCTTTGACTTCTGCAGCGCCTGAATTTCGCTCTTGAACATCCTTGAAGAAGGGTTCTGCTTTTCCTTCAAGATGTCTTGAGAAAGACCATGCAGTGTAAGCAGCGCGCATAGCATCAGTACAACTAACAACAGCTGTTTCATTAACCTAGCTCCTTAAAATTAGCATTTTATCTTACGGCCGAGTTACTTATCTCTCTGGCCGCTCTTCCAACGCAGGATTACCTTCCAGAATGGAGTTGGACTTTTACCTCCATCTCCCCAGACAGCACCGACACGGTTGTCCTTGATGCCGAACCCAACAATTACTTCCTTCCCGTCTGATTCAGCAACTTTTACGTGCTTCTCAACAGGGAGTGAAAATTTAACTGTTCGGTTTGGTTTCTCCTGTGCTTTTCCATCCTGCTTGGCAACAACAATCGGGGCCAGAGCCAGCAAGACAATCACTACACAAAAGTACTTTCGCATCTGATACCTCCTTAATGACAGATAATATATTTATGCAGTGATTTTTTCAAGCCATAAAAATCAGGTAAAAAAATACAGGCGTGAGCTTGTAAAAGCTCACGCCATAAAACTTGATGCGGTCAAAAACAAAGATTAGGAAAACGTTTACATTTCGTTTTCTGTTTCTCCTTTGCAGTCTTCCACTGGAATGTAATTCCAGCCTGATTTCCTCTGTCTGGGACACGAGGAACACTCGGCATGGATGGGGCTTGTCTACTCACCGGTTGAACGGTGAGGAAGGTGTCTACCTTCTCGCCCTCACGCAGCCGACCGCCAAACCAGGGCTTGGTCTTAAACTTCTGTACCCCACTTCGCTGCTCTCCAGCAGTTGTGGAAACAGTATCTAAGACAAACCCAGGAACACTCCGGACTTCACGTACGTCCTTTGAAAGTGGCTTGGACTGATCTATTGCCTTGTGAGGACCAGTCTGACTAGATACAGGAGGAAGCACTGTTTGTGCTAGACCCGGACCTGCCAGTACTATTAAAACAACAACTACAATCCCTACGAGCTTGAACATGCTTACTCCTTTTGTGTAACTAAGTTACTTAGATACTATATTAAAGAGGCATTCCAGTAAACAAGGGACTGGAATGCCTCAAATTTTTACCTGTACCGCTCTCGCGCGCTTCTGAAAAAGGACGACACTTTGATTGCGGCTTTGCCAGCCATCTCCAGGGTCTGCTCTTCGTTCTGCGGTCGCTGAAAGCCCACACTCTCTGCCACACCCGGTTTTGTGAAAGAAGACATTACGATAGGAATGGCGTCGATCGTTTCAGCTTCAGACCGTTCGAGTAAACGTACGTAAGCCTCGGGAGCTACGTCTGGCAACTTGTTGTTCCCCATAAAAATATTGAACAACTCGCTGCGGGCCAGGATATCCTTGTCCGTTTTGTTGCTTTCGGCCCAAATCCTGACGCCCAAGCTGTAGATTTCAAGAAACAATTCCTTCTGTCCTGGCTTGAGCGTTGTGTAATACTGTGGAACCAACAGTGCCGGCTCCTTGGCATTTGCAAGTCCCTTCACCACCTCATTCATGAATAGAAGAAGTGAGATCCCTCCGTAAATCCCCGACCTTGACTCGGGCACGACTTTGATCTCATACTGCTTGATAGCACTCATCATCAGCTTTGTCCTTTTCTTTGGATCTATAGCCTTTCCCTTGCTCCCCGAAAGCGATGCCATCGTCTGCTTCCAGTGAATTTCTAAGTCTTTCTGAAAAGACTTTGTCGTGACCACGCCAGTCTTGTCGGGCTTGTCCTTCACAGGACACGCACAGAGTAAGAGGACACCGACTGCCAGCAAACTAACAGATAACTTTTTCATCTGATCTCCTTTATTGAGTTGTTGAGTGATCTTACAAGAATGTTATCTTAATATTTTATATATATATTAGGCAAGAGATAGTTATTACAATAATACCGCAAAAATGCTATTATTATTGAAAACATGGTTGATATACTGTTTCAAATACTCATAGTGCTTTTTCTTACCATTTGTAATGGCCTGTTCAGCTGCGCGGAAATTGCACTCATATCTATACGAAAAAGTAAATACGAGTCTTTAGCCAATGCGGGTAATTCGCGGGCTAAAATAGTAAAACAACTGCGCTCAGACCCAGAAAGCCTCTTTGCCACCATACAAATAGGCATTTCTTTTATTACCATCCTAGCTTCAGCGTTTGCTGGAGCAAATATTGCTGGACAAGTTTCTTATGGGCTTTCCTCGCTTGGACTTAATCATTCTGTTTCATATACAGTAAGTTTTATATTAGTAGTACTTAGTGTGGCATACTTAAACCTAATACTTGGCGAGCTTGTACCTAAATCACTTGGCTTACGTTACGCAAACACGCTCGCGCTCTATGCCGCACGCCCAATATACTGGATTGCAAAAATAAGCAAAGGAGCAGTGAAGTTTATAAATACGTCTTCAAACTTATTACTCAAACCATTTAAAGATGCTACGAGCTTTACAGAGTCGAGACTTTCCCAGGAAGAAATACGATCCATACTAGAAGAAGCAAACCAAGCAGGAACCATAACCCCCCACGAACATGAAATAATAGAAAACGTATTTCAGGTGTCTGACCTGCTTGTTAAAAAAATTATGGTGCCGCGTACAAGAATAACCGCACTGGACGTTGACGAGCCTGCTGAAAACAATATTCGATTGGCTATAGAGTCTGGCTATTCCCGCGTACCAGTTTTCAAAGAGTCGCTCAACAACACAGTAGGAATACTCTATACAAAAAAACTTCTAGGGAAGCTTAACAAAGGCGAGATACAGGACCTAAACGAGTTCCTGGTTCCACCCTATTTTGTGCCCAGCAGCATGAAAGCAGTAGATGTGCTCCGTAGACTGCAGCGCAAAAAACTCCACGTAGCAATGGTAACTGACGAACATGGGGAAGTTGAGGGTCTGGTTACACTGGAAGACATCCTGGAAGAACTGGTAGGAGATATTGCAGACGAAACTGACGAAGGAACGCAGGCCCAAGTCTGGGAGCAAGATGGTAAGTCTCTAGTCTCTGGAAGTATATCTATAGTAGACTTCAACAAGCACTTTGGCTCTGACATTCCTGAAGACGAACAGTATACTACTTTGAGTGGTTTTATATCCCACACGCTTGGCCGTTTCCCTGTTTTGGAAGAAACGGTAACCCATGGAGGTTTTAGTATTACGGTGATTGAACGCACACAACGTACCGTTAAGACGGCCCACATAAAGAAACATGACACTCATTAGTAAAATTCGCAAAGTACAACAAGCACTCTCGCCCTACAAACCTTTGGTATGGGTTGAGGTTTCAAAAAGCGCTATTATACATAACTACAAAGTTTTCAAAAATCTTGCTGAACCAGCTGGGCTTGCCCCGGTTATTAAAAGTAATGCCTATGGCCATGGCCTAACGAACATTGCGGCACTCTTAGAGCCCGAATTACCATCTTTTTTTGCTATAGATAGTTTGCGTGAAGCACTATTGCTGCGTGGTGCTGGGATAAAAACCAAGGTTTTGGTCATGGGATTTGTGAATATAGAAAACATAAACAATTATAAATTAAAAGATGTGAGTATTGCCATAACTGGACTGGACCAGCTACGAGAAATAGCCTCACTCCTTAAACACACCCAAACATTTCAAATTAAACTTGACACTGGTTTGCACCGCCAGGGTCTGCTTCGCAACGAACTCCCAACCGCATTTAAGATAATAGACATGAATCCTAAAATTCAGATCGAAGGTGCATTTTCTCACTTAGCAGACGCGGACAGTGAAGATTCGGTGCATGCAAAAAAACAAATCGAAGAATGGAACTCGGGCCTTGCTGAACTGGAAGCCCACTTTGGAAAGCTCACATACACTCACCTTGCTGCAACCGCCGGCTCACACTACTCTGGAATTAATGCAAATACGCTGCGGCTTGGAATTGGTTTGTATGGGATAGACGACCCCGCTGAAGGCAGTACACTTGGGCTAAAACCTGCACTTGAACTAAAAACTTTTATAACTTCGCTACGCGATCTTCAGCCTGGCGAGTTTGTAGGTTATAACATCACCTTTAAAGCTGAACGCTTAACCAAAGTTGCAACGCTTCCGCTCGGGTATAATGAAGGTGTGGACCGTAGAGCTTCTAACAATGGATTTGTAAAAATTCGCGACTACCTCTGTCCCATAATCGGCCGTGTGTCAATGAACATGATTAGCGTAGACGTAACCGATGTTCCAGAAGTGGCGATAGAAGAAATTGCCACAGTGATAAGTGGAAAGTCAAAAGACCCTAATTCAGTTGTTAACACAGCTTCACTACTAGGCACTATACAACGAGAAGTTTTAGTACGCATCCCTGCCCACCTACGCCGCACCATGGTAAAGTAAATCTCCTGACCGCGTGCAAGACACAGTCAGGAGTTTCAGAGTAATGCTTAACCGAAATATTGAAAATAATCGGCTGAGTAGATTGTAGTTCCTACATCTCGCGTGTAGGGCATGGTGGGGTATGTGACGAATTTAGAAGACCTCATCCATCGCGGCCACCGCACAACGATTGGCCCTGGGACCACATTCCCATCCGAATCGAACTTCAGAAAGGGAAACGAGATGGTTGGCCAATCTACCTCTTTACTTGGGGCAAACTCAATCTGGTGGGGGTATTTCTGAAGATCAAGCTCAAGCGAAGGCCCACCTTCATCTTTCCAGTGACTCTCAAGTGAAATTTGCCAAGCAACAACCTTACTTTCCCTATTCTCGCCCAATATAAGATGACAGTCGTTGCTTTTAAAGCTCAACTCGAACTTGCGGTAGCGCTCCTTAGTTTCCGCAACATGGTCACGCAGTCGCTTACGAGCACTTAACTTGTACAGCATATGCGCGATCAGCAGGCAGACAATAAATATAGCAACCGCTCCGGCGAGCCCTAGAAACGTAGGCGAAAAGTAGACCATACTAATCGCCAGAAGAACAGCGACAATCCTGACAAGGCTACTACCATTACCACTCGCAGAGTCAATCTGTTGACGAGAGAATGTGGTATAAAAGCCCATTGCCTTTGCAATCTGCTTATCATAACTTGTAGTTGAAATCATAAGCCTCCTTATCTGCAAGTAACTAAAAAAGATTCTGAAAATTGCGTTTGATATACTATAAAATAATTATAAAAAAAGTCAAAAGTGGAAAATTACACATACTCATACTTAATTAGTACGGTATTCATGCTTATAGCGTGGCTTATATTGTATTGGTGGAGACCTGACACCAGGAAGCAGATGCTAGTCATGTCCGGAATATTTGCCCTGGGAGGGCCTATCGCAGAGGTACTTATGTTGCGGGACTGGTGGTCACCTCAGTTTGTTTTTAATTTACCGCTTACTATTGAAGACTTACTTACAGCAGCGAGTATAGGCGGGATTGCAAGTGTAATTTACCTGGAAGTCTTCAGGAGGAAACTTAAACTTCATAAAATTTCCAGAGTTGCAAAACGAGCAAGGACCTTGCACGTTTTCTACTTGCTTATGTTTTCGATTGTTATATACTTTGGTACTTACTTTGTCTTAGGTTTCAACAGTCTCTGGGCTAATGTTGCTGCTTGTGCTGTTCCAGCGGTGATAATTTTCTGTTTTAGGAAGGACCTGATTACAGTGGGTGTTGCTAGCGGACTTCTTTTGATTCCACTTATAATGCTCTCATATTTTTTCACAGAACTACTGACCCCAGGTTGGATACACACTTTCTGGCATTTTAAAAACACACCACGGATAGTCCTTGGAGCTGTTCCCCTAGATGACATTCTGTGGTATTTTTTCGCTGGACTGTTTCTTGGTCCTTTATATGAGTTTTGGGAAAAAGCAAAAATAGAAAAAGCGCGATGAAGATTACTTCTTCAATGCGCCTTTTTTAGTTTCACGGCCACTGCGTGCTGAGGGCTATATAAAGGCCAATCCAGACCCCTGCGGCTATGCCACCATAGTAAACCAATCGAGCAGGTACCTCGTGCGGATGGCCTACCATCTCCACCTCATGCCGCTTGGCCTCTTCATTCTTTTGGTAGTACTCCAAAAAGATAAACCGAGAAATAACAGCGCCTGCCATACCCCCAACTAACGTGCAAATTATCAAAACTGCCGCTTGCAATACTAATGTTTTCATCACACCTCCTCTAAAGAGGAGTATAAAATTATTTTAAAAAATTATAAATGTTGACCCAAACTACATTTTAAGGTATAATCTGTAGAGTATTTCATACGATATGGTGCCCGTAGTTTAATGGTAGAACGCAGCTCTGTGAAAGCTGTCGCGGGAGTTCGATTCTCCTCGGGCACCCCACACAAAAACACTAGGGTAATGCTAGTGTTTTTGTTATGCACAAGACAAGTTTTAACTATATATATTTTAGTGCTTTTTTTAATGAAAACACCACATTATAGAGAAATGAAAATATTATTTGTGGTGTTGTTAGACACGATAACGACGGCGGCCTTTGTTTTCATGGCGAATGTGTTCTAAAATAGTTTTTATAATCTCTATATTGCATCCAAATATAATACATTAATTACAACATACTTCAAGCTTTTACAAAGGCCGCCGTTGTTGGGCTTGGTGCAAAAGCATAGCCTAATTTTAGGACCTAAACTAAGGTAAAAAAAGATCTTCTCAGCCTCAGCTTCGAAGACCTTTAGTCAGTCGACTTATCCGTTTCTCATAGGATGGGTGACTTGTAACAGGGAACCTCAGGGGTATTCCCAGAAATGTATAGGGGCTTGCAAAGAAATTCTGGATTGTCAGGTAGGATCTTAAATTCTTCAGGTTTTCCTCACTCTTGCTCGCACAGTAGTCATCCGCATCACACTCCTGCAGATAGCGTATTCCTGCATCGAAATATTTCAACAGAACAAACCATGCTGCATAGAATCCCAACTCTTTCGCGCCAAAGCTAAATGAAACAATGCTCACTAAAACACAAAAAATCAGAAATGCGAATGCTTTAGTTTTGCTTGGCAATCGCTTGCCTCGATCTATAACTGGAAAGATGACATTCCAGGTCAACACCTCAAGCAAGATGCTTAAAGAGATGCATCGTACCAGATTAAACACCCACACATGCCTTAACCGAATGTGACCAAGTTCGTGGTCTACTAACGAGTCTACGAGACTGGGGAAAGTTTCCAAAGTCAAGCGATTGATCATAATCAAATCAGAACGACCCCATATTCCCGGTATACCACATGTGCGGCCTGTTTCACTTACTCGCAGTTCAAACGTCCTATCTGAACAGCTATCTGTTAAAAGCTCGGAGGTATTTAGGACGTACCGATACGCCCGAAAGTACCCAGCTAGGCTAAAGTATCCCGAAATCACCAATCCTACTGCATACACTGCGAAGGGCATTTCTAGAACCCAAAGTATATACAGTATATTTGCTATTAACGCAAAAGCCGCAAAAATTGTGCTTTTCATATCCTCCTCCTTTGGCAAAAGTATAACCTAATCATCCTGTCTAGGAAATACTTCTGTAAAAAAGCATGCTCGGTAACGGGCACGCTTTTAAGTCTCGCATAATAACCTGAGTTGTTTAGTCAAAAGTCCAACTGGCAGCCTGGTCCTCCCTTATGCGTCATTGAATGCTATTTTATCCCGCAAATAAGCGAAAAAGATAGTCGGCACGTCAGTAGATTTCGTACACCCACCTGAGGTTAGCTTGGTCCATGAAGCTTCCTTATTTTCAGGATCAACGACCAGACCCGCGTCCGAGACAAGCTGAGCTAGGGAATACTATTTTTGGGCGATACTATAAAAAAATAGGACGCACAAATCTGTGCGTCCCTTGTTCGGATTTAGCCCTTACGGGCCATCCTCCAGTTTGCTAGGGTTTCAAAGTAGTTTTTCCGTTGGCAATCAACAGAGCAAAATACTCTGTCTCCCATCCCTTTCTTGTTGAACTTCAAGAGCAGCGCAGTATCGCCTACGTGCAGGGGCTTGCAACACTCTTCGCACGGAACAAAATCTTTTTTTGTCCTTGCATAAGCGTCAAGCATTTTCATCCTGCCGCGGGAAACTCTGCGTGCCCAGCTGACCAGCTTGCGGTCAACTGTAACCTCTAGGGCTTCTTGATTCTCTCTTAAAAAGGGTTTCAAATTCTCCATCTTGGTTTCTTTTCTTTGAGAAGCCGGTCCTCGGTCTTCCCGTTACGCCTAGAACGTGGGGCCTTTCGGCCTTACCGGCTAGGCAATATTGAACTTGCGGCTGCAACAAGTGCAAACTTCGCTGGCTTGAAGCCCCGCTTTTAGCAAGATGAGAATAAAGTACCATATCATAAAAAATAGTTTCTGTCAATAACAAAAAAAGAACCAATTATCGGAACGATACTGGTTCTTTTGCTCTTACGTTTTACTGTCTTGAAGATCCCACCGCCGAAGAACCTCAAACATAATTGCAGCGCCGTACAGAAATTCATCCCCTGCAAAAACGCTCATGCCTACCATTGCGTCTCCCAATCCCTTTACCCTGGTTTGCAGTAGCATTGCAGCTGCTATGGTGAAATCTTCTTCTTGTGCATAAGCGTGTATAATCCCCTGGACAAAGCTTGGGGTCATTGAAGTAAGAGTTGTTTTTATCCACTCCCTAACCAACACTTCCTTCTCGCCTATTTGAAAAAATATGCCCAGTAACCATCGTGCGCCGTCTTCGATAACAAAATGTTGCGAGCCTAGCACATCCATAAAAACTCGTAATTCTGAAGCAGAGTATGCTTGGGTTGCACGATCCATAAAGCCTTGCATGTCTTGCCTAAACTCAAGGGCAATCCTATTGCTAAATGCCTTGTCATTTAGTTTCGATGACGCTTCAAGTAGATTCATTTTTCCTCCTAAATTAATGGGTATTTCTACCCATCATATCATAAACTAGCTTATTGTTTCGACTAGTCTCATCTGCCGTAAAATGTTAGTTTCGCTGGTTTAACACTTTGATTGTGCAAGATGAGAATAATGCAATGTAACCTAAAATATTCTACTATGTCAATTGCCAAAAATTCATTAATATTGTTAAATATTAGATCTGTAGAACAACTAAGTAAAGGAGATTTTGAATGGAGAAATACTATCCAGTATTTTTGTTTATCGCACTACTGATGCTTGCGATTGGATACCTAGCCATTCGCAAAGAAAAGCGTCGGCTAAACACCCTCGCTCGCTACCACAAACGCTTGCCAATTCTCATGGGACATGATCAGTTCTATGGAAAGTTTGACCTCCGTTCACTAGACCAAGGTCAGACATGGCTCGCTGTTCAAACCAGCGAAGATCAGACGGTAACTGTGCTCGGGTACGCAGAGCAGATCTACCCAGGACTGCTTGCCCGTGCATTGCAGAACCGGCTGTTCGTAAACTTACCCATCGAGTTTTACGAGCAAAACTATAAACGCAGATGCGGTGGAACCGTGGGTTATGGCTCCTATAACCTAGAGTCATTCGACGGAGGAAAAACGTGGTTTGCCATCAAGTGGACCGACGACTGGCAGTGCATCTACCTCGGCGCAGCTGAAACTGTCTACCCCGGCTTACTCGCTCGACTTCAGGGCTTTGATGCTCTGATTGAGCATGTGGAGAAGCATGGGCCAATTACTCTGGCTGGACACGGAGCTGCGAAGGACCTCCAGGTATTAACCGGCGCCGGATTCACGGTCGCGGCCAAATAACTGGTACAAAACAAAAGAGCAGATGCGCTGACGCGTGTCTGATCTTTTCATTTTAGTTGTTAATTCCCTATTATTGAGTTGTAAAATCTTGCGCTCATGCGCACATTGTATAAGTCAAATCTAAAACCGAATTTCCCAAATTCCCCTGTGTAGTCAACTCCCTCAGCTCTAACTTCAGGAAATTGATGCGCATAACAGTACGCTTCGTTGCATTTACATTGGTCGCAAAATTTTACACCACAACCATCATAGTCGCATGATCTTGGTTTCCGCACCCTTCTGGTACATCTTGCACAACTTTCCATTTCACCTCCATTCTCCAATCAGATGAGGTTATTGTAGCACAACAAAAAAGGCGTCCCTGGGGGATGCCTCTTTCAAAATTGCTTAGTCATGGACTATTTTGGCGCAGACTCTACATTCGAATCTGCCTTTCCCTCTGCACCCCTCGCGGTGACACATTCGATGTGTGCGAGTTGATGGACAGTGCCAACATTTGCCACAATCCCCTGCCAGCCAGAACGCAAACAAGATCATGGTTAAGCCCTCCTTAAGCTAAACGACTATACCTTACTTATACAATTATTAAAACCAATTTGCAAGCAAAAAATATATCCCCATAAGCCTTGACTCCTACTGACAAATATTTTTATATAAAAATAGGACATTTAAAAAGGAGAGCTCCCATGAAAGAAAAAGGTAAGGAACCTAGAGATTTTAAGCCGCTTACCATGCTTGCGGCTGGGTTAACCCTGGGCATCATAGGAATCCTTGGAGCACTTGCACGCGCAAACAGCTCTAAGCCTTATGGGGTCCTTGCACCAAATGACTTATGGCTGGTAACGCTAATAGGGTGTATATTTATTTCCCGCCCGTTAATTTTGTGTGCCACAGGCTATAGGGTATATGGCAAAGTGTTTTTTGGCTTATTAGTGATGACAATTTTTGGTATTCTTGCCCTCATAACTGGTCATCTCACCTTTGACTACGACTTCACTGCTATCGCACTTGCAGGTGGCTTATATACAGTCTATCAAGCCAGCGAGCTAAAATAACCTCCAAGATAAATTAATGGACATCTCGTCTGAAGATCGAGATGTCTATTTTGTTATGGTATTTGCTAAAAAATACAATGAGCGGTAATATATACACGAACGTATGAACACACAACAAATACTTAAACAATACTTTGGCCATAGAGAATATCGCCCGGGACAAGAAGCGGTAATTAACAATGTTCTGGACAAAAAGGATACACTGGTGATTATGCCGACAGGCGGGGGGAAGTCGCTCTGTTACCAGCTTCCTGCTCTCGCGCTTCCTGGTATTACCATAGTTGTCTCGCCGCTCATCTCTCTCATGAAAGACCAGGTAGATATACTCCGGGGGTATGGCGTCTCAGCAGCTTACCTTAACAGTTCGCAGAGCTCGCAGGAAAGAAGCGAAGTTGAAGACTATGCAAGGTCAGGCAAGATTAAACTACTCTACGTAGCACCAGAACGGTTTGCTGCTGATGGGTTTGTGCATTTCCTAAACAGCCTAAATATTTCTTTATTTGCGGTTGACGAAGCCCACTGTATTTCTGAGTGGGGGCATGAGTTTCGGCCTGAGTATAGACAACTCAAAATTTTACGCAGTTGGTTTCCCACTATTCCCATCATTGCCCTTACTGCTACAGCTACAGCTAAGGTTCGCGAGGACATAGTAAAAAACTTACATCTAAATTTCCCTCTGGTCCACATCTCCAGCTTTAACCGACCTAACCTGCTCTACCGTGTTGAACCTAAAAAGAAAAGTAAAGAAAAAATCCTTAGTCTCATTCAAAAACACAAAGATGAAAGCGTAATTATATACTCTTTCTCACGCAATGATACAGAGGACTTGGCGTTGTTTTTAAAGCATAACGGTATAACCGCAGCTGCCTACCATGGGGGCATGGAACACGAAAGACGTACCAGGGTGCAAGAACAGTTCCGCCGCGATGAAGTACAAGTTATTGTTGCAACTATTGCTTTTGGCATGGGCATAGACAAGCCCGACGTTCGGCTTGTTATACACGAAAGCCTGCCTAAGTCTCTGGAAGGCTACTTCCAAGAAACCGGTCGTGCTGGCCGTGACGGACTGCCTGCTGAGTGTGTGTTGTTTTTCTCTGCTGGTGACGCACAAGGACACCGCTACTTCATTGACCGGTTAGCGAACGAAGGTGAGAGGCAAAATGCCTCGCAAAAGCTGCAAGAGTGCCTTGCATATGGCCATAGCGGTGTTTGTCGCAGAAAACTTCTGCTTTCATACTTCGGAGAAGCGTATGAGCCAAACAACTGCGAACTTTGCGACAATTGTCTGGAACCCAGGGAGAGCTTTGAAGCGAGCGAGCTTGCTTTGAAGGTACTCTCAGCAGTAGTGAAAACCGGACAGCGCTTTGGAGTAACCCATCTGTGTAACGTGCTTCTGGGCAAGCAGAGCGACCGCATGGAAGAGCTGGGGCATGACAAACTCACAGTCTTTGGAATCTGTAAAGACTTGAAAGCAGAATATTTAAAAAATATCGTGCAGCAACTTGTCACAAAAAAACTACTCGCACAGACTGAAAGCGAGTATCCTACTATATATATTACAACCGAAGGAGTTCATTTTCTGAAAAACCACACGCTCCTGCAACTGCTTGTTCCTATAACACGAAAGAAAAAACAAGATGAGGTAACAATACAAAATGAGTATGACGAAGAACTGTTTGAAAAATTACGAGCGCTGCGTAGTGAAATTGCCATTGCTCGGAATGTCCCTGCATATGTTATTTTTGGAAACAAGACTTTGGAAGAAATGGCACGCTTCTATCCACAGACGGAAAGTTCGCTTCGTAAAATTTCTGGAGTTGGGGATATGAAACTAAAAGAATTCGGCGCAAGGTTTCTTGCGGAAATATTGTCGTACACACAAGAAAAAAACCTACCAGAAATACCATATGCAGAAACTGTGACAGTAAACTATACTGGAGCTACCCATGATCAAACCAGAGAATTAGTAACGCAAAAACTACCCCTTGAAACTATAGCCAAAACACGCGGCCTTGCATTGAACACTGTTGTATCACACATCGAAAAACTAAAATCAACCCATGCGGAGTTGGATATAGATTATCTAAAAACTGATCACACACAAGAAATAATAGAAGCTTTTAAAACACTGAACACCTTACAACTCACACCGGTCAAAAATTTTTTTTCAGATGCGTATACCTATGAGGAGCTCCGTATAGCACGGCTATTTGTTATTACTGGAAAATAAAAAGTTATTCATTTGACTTTCATATAAAAAACATTTTAAAGTTAAAGTGAAAGGAGTGAATATGCGATCCAGAAGTTTGTCTGAACTGAATCCGACAGGTGTCCTTGTTACTAGCGTGTGCGTTGGCCTCATTGTAACTCTCGTCGCCTTGTCACGAACTGGCTCACCCAATCCGTTCGGGTTATTAGTCCCCAACGACATGTGGTTGGTTACAATCCTGGGCTGGACCGTTTTCCTAAAGTCTGTGGTTGAAGGATTACTAGGCGACCATCCATATGGAAAAGTAGCTTCGGGCTTAGTGATTGTAACCCTTTTTAGTCTCTTCGCAGCGACAGTTGGGCATGTGGCTGTGGTCTATGACCTGGCAAGCATTGCAGTACTAGGCGGGCTGAATGCCGGTTACAACTTTTATAGCCAAGCAAGGTAGCGGCCTGACCAAATCTAAAGGGACGATGTGCATCTCTCTGCACATCGTCCCTTTTTGTTATGACCGAAGTGGGCTTTTTTGCAAATCACCTTCAGTTTCAAGAATCTGAAAACCCCGTATTGCCCCAATCTCGCCAGACCGAGCGTGGATTGTGGTCTTGTGTTTGCCGTCCCACGTGGCACACGTGGCACCTTCTGCCTGCTCGAGGATAACTGAGAGAAGAGGGACTGTTACCAATCCACTCATGGTACCAAACGCGAGGTATGGTCCAAAGTCCTTTGGAAAAACCACCATGAAATTTTTGTTGATCTTGGCATGTCTTACTCCTGCCAGGACCCTGTACTCTGCAGTCGTTGCCCAGGCTGTGACTGGGTACAGAACATTAGGCGAAATGCTCTTACATCCAGGCAGGCCAGTAGGCTCGGTGGATCTCTTAGCTTGCCTGGACCCAACCCACAACACAAAACTGACAAGCAAAACCACCAACGCAATCATGCTGATTGTCTCAATAGTCATATTAATCTCCTTTCAACTGCAGTATACAATTTTTTAATCTAAAGCAACATAAAAAAACAGCTTAGATTCGTTAGAGTCTAAGCTGTTTACGCTGTTTAAACTAATGAGGTAAGACTATAAGTTATACTGACACACTACGGACTTTGTGTATTATGTAATATTTTAATAATTTGTCAATGAGACGCTATTCAGAGTATAATTAAGCTAGAATATTAAATTTCAAGTATATATGGACAAAGAAAAAGTAATCATAGGGGTTATAACTGGTGTTGTAATCTTAGTAGGTGCGATCTTGTTTTTTAGTGGTAGCACTAACCCAGACCCGCTTCCTACTCCAGTTCCTAGTACTGACAAACAGGCAGTAAGAGACTTTAGCCAAATTTTAGGCAAGAAGGATGCTAAGGTAGTGCTGGTAGAGTTTGGTGACTATCAGTGTCCTGCGTGCGCTGCTGCTCACCCTATTGTAAAACAGCTCTTGCAAAAGTATGGTTCCTCGCCTGATTTTGCGTTTTCCTTCCGAAACTTCCCACTTTCCAACATTCACCCAAATGCTCGCAGTGCAGCATTTGCAGCTGAAGCAGCTGGCAGGCAGGGAAAGTTCTGGCAATTTCATGACTACCTATACCAGCACCAGAATGAATGGTCTACCGCAGGGTCTGTAAGCTCATATTATGAGAGTGTTGCTCAAGGGCTTGGCCTTAACATGGACCAATTTAGAAAAGACTCTTCTGACAGAGCGCTACAGCTAAATGTAATTACTGACATAAGTGATGGCCTGGCGTTTCAAGTAGACTCTACCCCAACCTTTGTACTTAACGGTGAAAAGATTCAGCTCCAAAACTTCAACGAGCTTGATGCAAAAATACAGGAAGCTTACGTAAAAGCAACCCTAAATACAACTCCCGGAACCTCCACGCCTGCACCACAACAATAATTATCATGCAATGTCAGTAGACAACCAGCTAAAATCTCATAAGCTTAAGGTAACACCTGCAAGAACAGGTGTGCTTAAAGTGTTCATACAGAGTACGAAACCACTTTCGCTTACTGAGTTGCAAAAGTCGCTTCCTAACTTTGACCTGGTAACTTTATACCGAACTGTAGCTACGTTTACAAAGCATGGACTACTTAGGCAGCTTCTTCTGGAAGAAGGAAAGAGCAGATACGAGCTCCTAAAACCAAACACGCACCACCATCACCTTATATGTCAAACCTGCGGCAAGATAGTTGACATTTCAAAATGCAACACAACAAGTCTTGAAAAGGCAATACTAAAACTGAGTGGGTTTGCCTCTCTTTCCCACCACTCACTTGAATACTTTGGCTTATGTAAAAAATGCGCTAAAAAAACACTAGGTACTACCTAGTGTTTTTTTAGTACCACTGCATGTTCCACCGCTCCCAAGGTGACATAAATGGTGACTGATGTTCTACGTGGGTCGTCCGAGCAGGACACTCAAACCGCTCTCCTGCATTGGGGTCAAATGACACCCCCTGAGGAGGAATAGGTCTATAGAAGTTGTCTGCACTTTCGTCTATTGCTTCATTAAAGTTTACTGGCAGCCTACTTTCACAGTTAAACATACAAATCCAGCCCTGTTCTTCCTGGCTTGGCAGGATTTGCGCCAAAGTTATAGTAGGAACTAACAATAACGGCAATAAAAACACAGGTAAATATAATTTAAATTTACTCATATACGTTATTCTCCTTGTATCTCACAAGTTATCATTAACAGATGAAGAATATTTAAACTTCCTTCATCTGAAAAGTATACAATAAAAGTGTATCCCGCAGCGAATCCCCGATGCTGTATCGGGGTAAGGGGAGTCCGCGTAGGGGTAAGAATGTGGAGTGGACAAAATGTGTTCTACTCTGGTCTCCGGAGGCAAATATATTGGAGGAAATATGCAATGGCTGAATAAACTACCAATCGACATTATTCGCACAGAGGCTCTAAGTAACGGTGGCAGCATCCTGACAACGTTTGCATTAGAGTTCTGTAAACTGCAGTGGATAGCAGTGTATCTGTTATGGGCAATAGAAAACTTGCCTATGTACCGTACACTATTTATACGCAAACGGCGAGAACTTGTCTATGCCCTTGGCGGG
>DASPKA010000049.1:0-26348 GCA_035628335.1 Patescibacteria group bacterium
TCTCGCAGCCTTGCTGCTATTTGGGTTGTTTATATCTAAGCCTTGATTCAAAACTTAGCTTCTTACTATGCTCAACCTCGGGCTGGTCAAAGGGGTTTACTTCTCTTACTATACTACTATAAATGGCGTAGAGCTGCCAAAAGGCTAGAAATTCACCGGCAGAACGGTATGTTCTCCGTTCAAGCCAAATCTCTGCGGTTGGCACCTTGAGTTCTGATGCTTCGTCAATGTTTGCCTGCATTTCAAAGCGCATAGCTTCCTGCAAGGATATTCCATCTAAAGCTTTTAGCGTAGCTGACTTGTAGGGAAGCTCAGCAATTTCTCGACCCACGGTGGTGATTAATTCACTGGCTGAACTCTCAAATCCCACAAAAAAAGCTGCCATTGAACGCGTACCACCATAGAGCCTCTGAGTAGTATGGTGCTGTGCTTCTGGTGCTTCAAACCCAATGTACGTTTGACCTTTACCACCCTTTCCAAACGACTCATGACAAAGCTGCGCTAATAGTAGATAGTAATCACAGAAAAACTTACTGTATATAGGGACTATGCAATCAACAAACCCTTGTTGCTCCAAAATATTCATAGAACGTGCAAGTTTGTATATATCATTTTCTTCATAAAAACTCTTTTGCACCTCACGGCCTCCCAGAAAAATCTCTTGCACATTAAAACCACACAGTGCCGCAGAAAGCAAATTTACCTCAGTCAGTCCAGTATAGCGCCCTCCAATAGAGGGGTGAGTAAGAATATTCCAGCCCTTTGCTTTCCCTACAGCTTCCAAGTAAGAGCCAGGCGCAGTCACCAACAACATTTCGTAATCACTAAACTGGAGTGTACCCTCAACTTGCGAAGTGTTCTCTCCAGACTTACTTACCGTTACAACTAATGTTTCTTCTGTATCACAAATATTTCGCAGATACGCAATATAGTCCGGATCTAGAGTGTTAACAAAATAAACTTGTTTTTCTGAAACGTCCAAAAACGAGTGATAAAATGCATAGAAAGAACTCAAGCTCCCACCGTTTGCTATGTGTATGAGCTTTTTCTTGTGTTTATATTTCTCACGAAAATTACCTAACATCTCAAAGTCTGGAGTATAGGTTAAAAACAACGATGCCTCTGCTGCAATGTTTGGCGAAATATAGGCACCGGGGTGTGGTAGATTATGGGTTGTAATTTTGATGGCCATAAAAATCTAGACCAAGGATGCTTTAATCCTTCTAATTCCTGCGGCGACAGCTTCTTCCTTTGTTATCTTATAGATTCCTTCTATAACTGCGGTGTGTTCTACGTGGGGGCCACCACAAAACTCTAGGGAGACAACCTCGCCAGAATCTCTGTCATATATTTCGTATACAGACACTATATCATCATACTTTTCTCCAAACAAACCAATCGCACCTCGCTTGTGTGCTTCTTCAAGTGGAATAAACTCCCTTTTAACAGCCAAATCTCGATTAACCCAAGCATTTACCATTGCTTCAACTTTCTGAATTTCTTCAGGTGTCATTTTTTGCGGATGTGTAAAGTCAAAACGAGTGCGTTCCTCAGTAATATTACTTCCCTTTTGCCAGACATGGTCGCCCAATACGACCTTGAGCGCCTTGTGCATAAGGTGAGTTATGGTATGAAGCTTCACAGTTTTCTCATTATGATTTGCAAGGCCACCTTTAAAGTCTCCGGCGGCGGCAGTACGAGAAAGCTCTTGATGTTCCTTAAACTTGGCCTGAAACTCTGCCTTATTTGGGTTAACGCCAGACATAACTCCTAGCTCAAGCGTTAACTCCCAAGGGAATCCAAAGGTTTGATATAAGTTGAATGCATCAGTACCCGTTAGTGCGTTGTTTTTCTGTACTAGCTTCTCGTACTCCTTAAGTCCCTTTTCTAAAGTTTGGCCAAACTTTTTCTCTTCCTTAAGGAGACCATCAAAAATCCTCTCAGAGTTTTCTGCTAACGAGGGATAAGCTTCTGAGTACTGAGTAACAACTTTTCCAATAAGTGCTTCTAACCAGTGTTCGCGCAAATTCAACAATTTAGCCATAACCATAGCCCGTCGCAGTAAGCGACGAAGAACATATCCTCGGTCCTTGTTGGTTGGCTCAACGCCATCCGAGGAAATAAACACTGAAGCACGTACGTGATCTAGTACTATACGTGCCCTTTTCACTTCATCATTAGACAAAATTTCCTGGGAAATCCCAATCACTTCCCACATACCCTTAAACAGCTCTGTGTCGTATACATTGCGTTTGCCATTTAAGGCAGCAAGTGTCCTGTCCAGACCCATACCCGTGTCAACGTTCTGCTGTAAGAGCGGTACCAGGCTGCCATCTGCTTTCTTTTCATACTGCATAAACACATCGTTCCAGATCTCAACCCAGCGAGAATCACTTTCGGTTTCTTGAAAATTTTCAGGAGCAGGAGTCCCGTCGTCAATCCAATAAAACATTTCAGTATCGGGTCCACAAGGACCGGTTGTGCCGGCAATCCACCAGTTGTTTGCTTTGGGTAATTTTGCAATGCGAGAAGCTGGTATACCTAGGTCTATCCACTTTGCATAACTTTCTTCATCATACGGGGCGTCGTCATCACCAGCAAAGACTGAAACCGCTAAACGTTCCTTTGACAGCCCGAGCCACTTTGGATCAGTTAAAAATTCCCATGACCATGCAATAATCTCCTGCTTAAAATAGTCACCGAGGGACCAGTTACCAAGCATTTCAAAAAAAGTAAGATGTGTTGGGTCACCCACTTCTTCTATGTCACCAGTGCGGATGCATTTTTGCACGTTTGCAATCCTCTTGCCCTTAGGGTGCTCTTGGCCTAGCAAGTACGGCACCAACGGATGCATGCCTGCCATGGTAAAAAGCACCGAAGGGTCATTCTCCGGAACCAAGGAAGCTGAAGGTATAATTTCATGACCTTTTGATTTAAAAAATTCTACCCATTTAGTACGTAATTCTTGTGCTGTAATCATAAATAGCGTCAAGCGTTTAGCGTCAAGCGTAAAGTTACTTTAACTAAAAATTTATAATATATCTATTCGACTTATATTCATATTTTATCACAACTTGATATAACAAAAAAGCCCATTTTGTGGGCGATTTTGTTTTTCATGTAACGCTTTACGCTTTACGCTTGACGCTTATTTCACTATTTCTTCCAAAGCTCTATCCAACTGTGTTTGCTATTATGGGGCTAGCGTCGCCCCCTCACTTCGGGCGGAGCCCTTCGCGAGCCTCCCCTTCTCGCGGCCTTGCCGCTAACAGCTACTTAACTATTTCTTCCAATGCCCTATCCAACTGTGGGTCTTTTTTATTGGCGAAGTCTTCTTCAGTCAGTTTTACTTCTATGTCTGGGGTTAAGCCTTCTTTGTTCAGATTCTTTCCACCTGGTGTAACCCATTTTGCCACTGTGACCTTAACTGCATTGCCTTCAGGCAAATCAATCAATTCCTGCACGCTACCCTTACCAAAGCTCTTCTCTCCAATCAGGGAGGCTGCACCATGGTCTTTAAGAGCTCCGGCTAAAATTTCAGAAGCTGACGCTGAACCACCGTTAATAAGTACAATAGTTTTCATTCCCTGCATCCGGCCATAACCTTTCGAGTTAAACTCTTCCACAGGCCTGTCACTGTACTCCTCTTTAACAATCAATTTACCTTTCTCTATCCACTGTGAAGCAACTTGCACTGCGGTTTCTAAATACCCGCCCGGGTCATTTCGTACATCAACTATTACCTTGTCAATATTCTGCTTATGGATCTCTGTTATAACGTTATCCAATAGGGAAAGAGTATCGTCACCGAAACGTGAAATGGTAATAACGCCTACCTTTGTTTTCTTGCCGCTGCTCACTTCAACTTCTTTAACCAGGAGTTTCACACTCTTAATGTTAATTGTTGCACGAACGATCTCTACATCAAATGGTTGTTTTTGTGCCTCACGCAATATTTTGAGCTTTACTTTAGTGCCGCCTTTACCGCGGATTTTATTTACCGCTTCTTCAACACTCATACCGGATGTGCTCGTTCCTTCAACCTCAATGATATAGTCCCCTGCACGCAATCCTGCTCTTTCTGCCGGTGAATCTTCAATCGGTGCCACAATTACTATATAATTGTTTTTCTTATCTACCTGTGCGCCTATACCTTCAAAATTTCCACGTAGCTCAGACTTGAAGTCCGTTAACTCTTTTTTAGAAAAATACTGTGTATACTGGTCAGTCGTTGCAGCCAACGCTCCTCTTATGGCGCCTACCATTGCTTCTTCCTGGTTTATAGGTTTTTCTATGTACTTCTTATCAAGCACCTCAAGTACGTCCCAGTACATACTGTAATCAACATCTTTTACCTGCTCGTTCTGTCCTACAACTTTAAACTCTTTAGGATCATACACAAAACCGCGCTTACCCGAAGCATAGCCGGCCTGGTACGTACCAATAAGTAATGAAACAAAAATAATAGAGAGTATTGGAGTACTTTTATACCACTTTTTTTTACTTACATTAGGTGTATCTTCCATATAAAAATTTCTAATTTCTAATTTTTGATGAAATTATAAAATTTCTAAAATCCAATTCATTTAGACATTTCATTCTAGGAATTCGTCATTAGAAATCTTATTTCTTCACTCTTATTTACTAACATATGGGTCTTTACGAAGTGAGTTAACAAAACGCAATATACAGTATCTCCCCCATACACCTAAGTATATCAGAACTGAAAATAATTTTGGGTAGTGATGGTAAAAGTGCTTGCGGTAGAAGATCCACATTGATTCATGAAACCAAAACAACGCACGCGATGAAACCTTGCGAGACGTCGAGCCTTTGTAATGAATCGTTCTAGCCTTAGGATAATACCAGATCTTAAACCCGGCCTTGCGAGCGCGCAAGCACCAGTCTATATCTTCCCCATACATGAAGAAGTCTTCGTCAAAGCCTTTAGTCTTCCCAAGACACGCAGGCGAGACCAGCATAAAAGCACCTACACAACACTCCACCTCTTGTGCTTCGTCTGGACTCTTATAAGTTAAGTTATAACCCCCAAAGTATTTTGACTTCGGAAATAATTTTTGAAGTCCTGCAAGTCGAGTAAATGCAACCCAGGGGTCTGGTATTCGTCTACGCGCTGCTAGGTCATCTGTACCATCTTCTTTTACCAACCGGCAGGTTGCAATACCAACATCCGGACGGCTTTTCATAAAATCCATCATAACCTGGAGCGTATCAGTGGAAACTTTTGTGTCAGCATTGAGCATTAACACGTACGTTCCAGCAGCTGCCTTTATTCCAGTATTATGTCCGGCGCCAAAGCCGGTATTTCTAGCATTTTGAATAAAGCGTAATTTCCCAGAAACGAACTGTTCTTTAAAGTTACTGGCTATGAAATCACCAATACCATCTTTAGAGTCATTATCAACTACTATAACTTCATAGCTATACGTAGTAATTGAATCGAAAACTGAAGCCAGAGTTTCTTTAATTTTTTCTCCGTACTTGTAAGTTAAAATATTTATACTAAGATCAAATTTCATCTACGATATTTTCTGAAATAATAAACCACTTTGCAGATACGCATTTATTTTTCCTTGAGCATTTCGTCTAAAACGTACACGTTCGCCATGATCTCCCATCGGATCAGTCGTGTGTATGATGAAGACATCTTTACCAAAAGACTCAAACCGTTCAGTTACTTTCAAAGGTGAGCTAGTTTTTGGATTAAAACAAATAAGGTTATTCCCGAGAGCTATCACCTGTGAATCACTCCAAAAAGAACGGTATAACCCCGTATACTCAAGGAACTTTTTAGACACGTTTTTTTGACTCTTCCCAAAAGCATGCATAAGTTTTAAAATTCCAAAATTTACTTCTAGCGCTGCCTTAGCGTTTGTGTTTGTAAGCGTTATAACCGCCAAACGATTCTCTGCATCAAGCGTAATACGCGTAGCAAACCCCTGATATCCACCACTATGCCCAGCAAGAATTTTTGAACCCATCTTCTTAAGTCTAAACCCCAAGCCATATCCAAGCCCTTCTGAATCAAAAGTGACTTGCGGCTTACTGAGCTTGAGAAATGGCAGTCTGCCATCGAGCAACGCAGTGCAGTACTTAGCTAGATCGTCAACTGTGGAAACAAAACCTGTTGCTGAGGAGTATGGGCCAATATGTGTATGGTGAAATTTAGTACGCCTCTGACCTGGTATATCTCTTCCATACCCTGACGCTATACGTTCGTTACAAAAGTCCAAATCAGTTGCAGTGTGACTCATTTTGAGCGGTTGTAAGATATGTTTTTTTACATACTCATTGTATGTCATACCCGATGCTGCTTCTATGACTTGACCTAACAACATAAAACCAAAATTAGAATACTTATAGCCGGCGTGCCCTGTAAACGTGTTCGTGGATAGAGAAGCTTGAATATTAGAGATGCTCGGAAATTTACCGCTGGACCACTGATCCCCATCTCCATCTCGCCATATTCCTGAAGAGTGGCTAAGCAGTTGCTTTACCGTTACTTTCTTTCCTGGGCTACCAGTGTCTATAAGCCATGGTACATACTTGAAGACTCGATCTGAAAATTTTAACTTACCCGAAATCTCCAGTTGCCTTAAAGCAATGGCAGTAAATGTTTTAGAGATTGAAGCAATAAAAAACGCGTGAGAAGTTTCCATGCGCTCATGTTTTTCCCAATCTGCAAACCCAAATGCGTTTTTGTAAACCACTTCACCATCCTTTACGATACCCACTACCATACCCGGTATACGTTCATACGCGAGTTTTGTTGCGAGCCAGGTATCTAATATTGTTCGTACATTTTTTTTATTCATAACCCCAAGCCTCCAAGCAAATGCTTTTCAAACTCTTGAGGTGCAATTTTACAATGATCTGCAATAAATTTCCTCTTTTGTTTCATAACCACCAGTTGCGACCTAAACTCGCTCCACACCTTAAGCGTTGAGCGTTCAAAAACTATGATGTAACAAAGCATAGCCAGTTCCCTAAACCAAAACTGCCAGTAGTACTTAGGGAAATTCTTTACCACTATGAAGATGTGATTTTTGTAGTTTAACTGTTTGACCCGCTCCGAAATCTTCTTATGATGCCGGGCGAACTTACCCACGTTCTTATACCCTTCTTTACTTGACCCAGCATACCGGCCATGCTTTGCAAGAGCTTTTGGCTCATACCATATGCTCCAGCCCTGGTTAATAAGCCGCAGCGACAAGTCAACGTCTTCCCAGTACGAGTGGAAGTCTTCGTCAAAATATTCATAGTAACTATTACTGCGAGGCATCTTAACGCTCTCTAAAGCAGCCTTTCTATATGCTGCAACAGCACCGCTAACACCTGTTACCTCTCCGGGAGTGTCATACTGTCCAGTATCTTCTTCATGCTGACCCCTGTCACGACCCCGGCCAGAGCGCCATACTACAACTCCTGTGGTGTCAAAAGTAGTTTTTGCTTTGTTCTCTGAAAAATCATATTGAAATATTTTACCGCTTACTGCACCAACTTTCTCATTTGCACGAAACACCGTAACTATTTCTTCCACAAACGTTGGCGCAAGGATGGCGTCAGGGTTAACCAACTGGAAGATGTCTGCGTCTATACTAGCAAACATTTCATTATGCCCCTTAGAGAAGCCTATGTTGTAACCAGGTTCTAGAAATGTTACCTGAGGGTACTTCTCTGCAATATATGCCCGACTCCTGCCTTCATCGTTTACTATCTGAGCATATACCGTAATGTCTGGATACGTCTGAGCGAAAATAGCACCATACACGGCGTCAATATAATTTCTCGATTTATAAACTTGTTGTAAAACAGCAACTTTCATCTCCCCTTAAGTATAACAAAATCTATCCCCATTTGCGAACAACTATCGCCCCTGCTTGACTCTAAATGAAATCCGACTAACAATTTATGTTAGCCGGAATACAGCGTGCGGGTGTGCCATTGTCCAGAAAATAGATTGCTCACAAGCAATGGACTGAGCATTATATATAGTCCTGAAAATATAACGAGCGCACCGAGATAGGTTACGACTGAGGAATGTATGTCGAACACAAAAACGAAAATACCTCCGCCTATAAGCCCTACTTTTCCTAAGAGAGAAGTTAGACGCTCAATTTCGCATAATGCGTGCGCACCATACCTTCGTGCAATTCGTAAGTCACGCATTTCAGTGAGTGCTAAAAGTTCGATAACAACTAATAACACTCCGAAAATGTACCAGGTTCTTGCGTCTTCAAACCCAAACGCAACAAGTACATATAGATACATGCCAATACCAACCCAATCTGCGGCTGCAACATACATAACGAATGCTTCCCATATCAAGTTGCTTTGTTTCATATATCCTCCTCTATTTTTTAAGTATGATGGGTATGGATTTAAAAAAAATTAAAGAAGTGGTACAGGACTCCATACCACTTCTCAGCTATTACTCATTGTTAAGACTCTTCCTGCTTGAACTCATATCGTGCACCCACCTGAAGCTGTTGCGCACAGGGCAAGCATACTTCCCTGATCTCTTCTTTCCTTGTCTTGGGATTACTTAAATGTACATCCGAAAATTTGTGGCGAGAGAGTGGCCGAAAGCAATCTTCCAGTCTACAAGTTCGCCACACCGGTGCTCCAAATGGGTCCTTTACGGCTAACACAATAAAGAGACTTGCTTCCATTTTCCTCCTTAGCTTAACTCCTCAGTGACTTAAACTTATACTGTGTGTTAATCCTTAGGCCATTTGCACAATCGTGACATACTTCCTGAATCTGCATAACGTTTGAGTCAGGGTATGTAGACTTTACGATCATGTATTGACCCTCCCTCAGTTGCCTATTGCAGCCCAAGAGTCTGCACGTCTTGCAAATGGGAGAACGAATTGTTCTTTCCACAGTCTCGACAGTTAACAGTACAAAATCAATCTGTGTGGTTGTGGTGCTTGCAAGGATTAGAAGCAATGGGCCTATAAGCGCACCGCAGGCTATCTGCAGGTCTGGTATGTGCGGCCTGAATCCATACCACTCCAGTGCAGCCATGATAATCATGAGCGCTCCCAGGATACGACTTAACAGCTCGTGTCCCTCAACATGCCATGACAAATTCGCCATATCAATTACTATTGCCCACAGGAAGAGCGCGCCTGCCATAATCATGAAGATCGCGCCTACAATTGCAGGAATCCAGGCATCTCTTGAGTCAGCGGGCATAACAGCTAGGTCGTGCAGACCACACGAAAGTCCGATGCTCGCAGAAATCAGGACAAACAACGGGAAACAAAATCTTTTCATCTTCAACTCCTTTGCAAATAGTGGTTCAGTTATGCAGATTTTTTATGAAAAACGGAATTAGTATAACAAAACAAAATAAAGAAGTATAGGAGCAAACGGTCGTTAAGCAAGGTGGTGTCGAAGAGCATATAGGTAAAAATGCCCGCAAACAACACGAGCAACACGCTCGGTATATACTCATACCGTCTAGCCCATAACTTGAAAAATATACTGCCTATGAAGGCAAAAAACAATGAGAAACCAATCATACCAAGCTCTACAAGCTCATGTAGGTAGAGGTTATGGGCAGAGATATACTTCTGTGGCAGATTATACCGCTTGTTGAGCGTTTCTCCGGCTTCTGTGATGGAGCTTGGGACCTGCCCGTCAAATAATGAGACCACAAAATTTCCAGCGCCTGTACCAAACGGGTGCGAAGCAGCGTAGCGAAGTGTATCACGCCAAATAGCAAGGCGACCAGCGTTAGAGCTCTCTTGTAAATCAAAAATACTTACACCACGTTCAAAACTTAGACCACTTCCCGACGTTTCTTTAATTACACCTACTGCAAAGTTTACTACTGGCGCAGAAATAAGTAACAAAAACGCACATGCGTATAGTTTTGCGTTTCTCTTTGCGCCTGTACCTCGAACATATAACCAAAGTATACCTGCAGATAGCGCGCTTGCCAGACTTCCTACCCATACACCTCGAGACTGACTAAGGGCTAAGAGGACAGCTGCACCCACGAAAAGGTAACTCGGAGCGCCAACCATAAGAACAGTGGCAATCAAGAACATCATAGCTAAGCCAAAGGCATGTGAGCTTGGAAACAAAGAAAACATGCGCAAGCTTCCATCATTCATATCAAACCACGAGTTACTATAAGTACTTGCCATACTCAAACTTTTGCCGAACAGTACACTCGTCACGTTGTTTGCCCAAAATTGCCAAAAAAAATAAAAGTCACTAACAGTAAAGATTATTAGCTGAATAAAGCCAAATCCAGCATATATAGCTAATGAATACATGCACGCTGAAAATAGACGATGCAATGTTATACGAGACACATATGCGATAGGTATTATCCATGCCAGGTGAGTCCAGAAAATAACTTGCTTCAGAGCAGTTACTGGAAAGTGTGCCCACAGGCTGCTGAGAGCCATAAAGGTCAAAAAGCATATAAGCCAAAAAACTGGTTCTCGTACTGAAACTCCAGAAAAAATTTGTTTCCTTCGAGCAAATAGCCAGGGCACTGTACGGAGCCCTAGCAACGACAGATACACCCGCCATGAAGAAAAACTGTCTGACAGTGTACCGGGCAGAACAAAGAAAAACGGAATAGATAGAATAAAATACTCAACAGCATCATCAAGCTTGGCGAAAAGCAGAACAGCAGAAACCAACGCAACAGTAACCCACACCGCGTAATCTGGTAGCATTCCCAATGCAATTAAAAACAGAATCACAGCCTGCAATAGCAGCGAATACACTTTGAAGGTTCGTGTCATCTTGCAACCTCCTCAATAACAGCCAAAGTTTGTTTTGCGCATTTTTCCCAAGAAAAAGAAGCTAGTTGGGTGAAAGCTTTACTTTTTAGCTCTTCAGCGCGAGCTGGGTTTAACAAAACATTTTCCATAGCTTTCGTTATTTCTTCAGTCATGTGTGGGTTAAAAAACTCTGCTGCATTTCCAGCGACTTCAGGCAAAGCAGATACATTACTGCACGCAACAGGAATTCCAGCATCAAATGCTTCTAAAATTTGCATACCGAAACCTTCGTAAAAACTTGGTAAAACCAACAGGCTTACACTTTGCATTATTTTGAGTCGCTCAGCGTCTGACACATGACCTCGATACTCAACTATGTCTTTATTATCGTCAATAGCTTTAAGTATAGGCTCGTACAGCCACCCAGGCTTCCCTACTACCAATAGCTTGTGAGGTAATTCGGTATGCCTAGTTTTCAATTGTCGAAACGCATGAATTAACCCAACCAAATTTTTCCTGGGCTGCAACGTGGCCAAAAACAAAACATACTTACTCTGTGCTGTGCTAAGTGAAATCTGGTGGTTACTTTTCTCATAACCGTGGTGGACCACAGAAACTCTTGCTGGTGATAACTTATACTCTTTTACTATGTCGTCCTTAGTGCTTTGTGTAACGGCGATTATTTTTTTTGCAAAATGACGAGTCATCCAGTCAGCGAGCTTATGAAAATTTCTCGAAAACCACGAGTATGTTTCGGGGTAATAGCGGAAAGCCAAGTCATGCACAGTCACCACGGTGTTTTTTGGGTGAATAAGCGGCACAGAGGAAGCAGGAATGAAGAGTACGTCCGGGGGGTTTGAGAACATTTCCCAAGAAACACGGAGTTGGGTCCACGCATATGGAAATGGCATAACTTTATATGTAAAATTTTGCGGCAATCTAAGTACCCACTCCTGAGGAGTTGTACGTAAATACAAGACATACTTATTTGCTGTATCAATTTTCGCTAGATGTTCAATAAGCTGTCGAGCATAGTGCTCAACCCCTGTTTTTATGCGATTATTTGCCCGCTCAGCTTCAATTCCAATTATCATACTTGCAATAAATATAATTTATATTATAGTACTATATCTTACCTGCCCAAGTTGGACAGAACATCAACAAAGGAGACAATAGAGAGTATGAGAGACATTGGTGATCCGGCTGAAATCGTTAATTGGGTTTGCAACGCACTACCGTATATCGCAGCGTTTGCAATAGCCGTCTTTTTTTCAACAGGCGCTGGCGACCTCGCCTATGGACATAATAAAGTGGGTCCGTGGGTAGGAATTAGCATGCCAATTACAATGAGCTACGTTTTTACAGTACTCGTTGCACTCGCACTTTGGTGCGTTTATTGGGTTATAACAGTATTAATCCAGTGGCTTGGAGGTCATCAGTATTTGCCAAACAGCGATATATTCACCCCATCGGTGGTATCTGCAATCATTTCCCTGCTGATCTCTTCGATCAGCGTTGCGCGAAAGTATCAGTAGGTACTCAGCGCACTACCGGCTTTCTGTCCCACCAGAAGCCGGTTTTGTTTATGAAAAATACTTTTTACCTTTCAATTCATCTGGCAAATAACTTTCGCTGTCGTACATTTCATACCCTTTACCATAACCGAGCTCTTTCATAAGCTTGGTCGAAGCATTGCGCAAATACAGCGGCACCGGCAGATTTCCTGTTTGTCGCACATCTGCTTGAGCTGCACGTAAGGCATCATAGGCCCGCCTGTCCTTCTTACAGGTTGCTAAGTAGACTACTCCATGAGATAAGTTTATTGCACACTCAGGTAAGCCTATTGTTTCCACGGCGCGAAACACTTCGTTTGCTACTACAAGTGCTGTAGGCATTGCCATGCCTATATCTTCACTTGCAAATATAACCATACGCCGGGCAATAAATTTAGGGTCTTCACCTGCTTCCAGCATTCGTGCGAGGTAGTACACGGCTGCAGTTGCCTGACCAGCTCGCATGGACTTTATAAAGGCTGAAATGACATTGTAATGCTCTTCTCCTCCTTTATCATACCGTAAAAATTTATTTTGCAGAAAATCTTTTAAAAGCTCAAGTGTAATCTCTTTTTCTGAATAGAGTGCCTGAAGTCCGTCCAATACCGTTAAGGCACTGCGTGCGTCACCGTTGGCAAACTCAGCAACAAACGATACCGCTTCAGACCTGAGCGAGATTCCACTGCGAGCAATAATTTTTCGGACTTCCTGCAACGAAAGTGGTTCAAGGACAAACACACGCAGTCTTGAGAGCAACGCGGGAATTACTTCAAAAGACGGATTCTCTGTAGTTGCGCCTACTAACACCAGCTTCCCGCTCTCAACGAACGGCAATAGAAAATCTTGCTGTGCTTTGTTAAAACGATGAATTTCGTCTAAAAACAAAACTTTTTGTTTGGTAGATACAAGCAAAACAATCTGTTGTACATCTTTTTTACCTGCATCAACTGCGGAGAGTTCATAAAAATCTGCATCAATTGCTAGCGCATACATACGAGCCAGCGTGGTTTTCCCAGTACCCGGCGGTCCCCACAAAATAAAAGAAAAAACATGCCCCTGCTCCATAGCCTGTCGCAGGGGCATTCCTTCACCCACCAATTGTTCTTGGCCAACAAATTCACTGAGCGTTTTTGGTCTCAGTTTATCAGCCAACGGCTGCAATTGTTTCATACACGTGTAGCAATACTTTGCGTTTTATATCGTGAACCCAGCTCAAGGTTTTTACACCGCTCGCAGATCCAGCCATACCCTGCATTGCCTCTGGTAATAAGGAACAAAGACTTCATCTTTGGCACCCCAACTTTACACCTTTGGCAAACAGAGTCTTCAAGATTCAATCCTCGTAACATTTTTCACCTCCTTGTAGGTTATCAGAAAAGTTAAGTATGAAATAGGGGCTCACGTCGCCCCCTCCAACGGGCAAAGCCCTTATGGAGCCTCCCCCTCTCGCGGCCTTGCCGCTAGGTGAGGACCGCTGCTCCTGATTTTTTAATAGCAATAGTATGCTCAAAGTGGGCACTCAGTCCACCATCTGCAGTTCGTATAGTCCACCCATCATTATCAAGAATTACTTTGTGGGATTTTTCGCAGAGCATGGGTTCAATGGCTAGGACCATACCTTCATAAAGTTCTAAGCCAGTGCCGGCTTTGCCATAGTTGGGGACCATTGGGTCTTCATGAACTGCATACCCTACACCGTGTCCCACTAAGTCGCGTACAACAGAAAATCCGGCAGTTTCAGCAGTTTTCTGTGTAGCGGCAGCTATATCACCAATTCTCTTTCCAGGTACTGCTTGCTGTATGGCTCGTGTAAGGGCTAGCTCTGCGGTGTCTATCAGCTTCCGCGCGAGTGAGGAAACCTTGCCTATAGGTACGGTAATGGCAGTGTCAGTATACAATCCTTTGTAGATCATACCAATATCTAAACCCAGGATATCTCCCTCCATAAGAACTACATGACGTGAGGGTACACCGTGAACTACTTCATCGTTTATAGACGTGCACAACGCCGATGGGAATGGGTTCTGCTTGCTTCCATAACCCAAAAAGCTGGGGTGTCCGCCGGCCTTGCGAATTTCCTGTAATGCAAAATCACCAAGCTCTATAGTGTAAACGCCTGGAACTGCTTTTTGGGCTGTGCGGTACAAAATATCACGAATAATCTTCCCGTTCTCCGCTATGAGCTCAATCTCCTCATCTGTTTTAGTAAAACGTTTGTTCATATAGTAAACTGCCGCTGCCTTGCTGATGTAACAAGGCTGCGGCAGGTATGAGCTAGTAACCAGTCTCATCTCCTTTCTTCAAGGCTGCTCCGTCAGCTTCACAATAATAGGTGTTCCCCGCGAAACAACTATTGGCCTTGCCTTTTCTCCAAACTTCAAAAAAAGAAGTCTCTTTAGGAATTCGATTCCCACATTGCGTGCAACTAACAATGCTCTTACCATCATGCCCTTGGGCATGATGAGTAATGCTCGTGACAATGTAGCCAGTTGTCCCTATCATATACCTCCATTTCTGTCTAACTGTGATTTGTTATAAAGTCCACTATTCTTGCATGGACTTCAGCAACAGTGCCCAAACCGCTGACTTTTTTGAAGGGGTATATCTTTTCAAAAAAAGCAACAACCTGGGAAATGTTTTTACGGTAATATTTGACGCGTTCCTTAAGTGCATGCGCATTGTCGTCAGCCCGCTTGGAGAACTTTCCTGCGAAGTATTCTGTTCGCTCTGTCATGCGCTTAATGGTTTCAGCCATAGGAATGGACAAGTAAATAACAATGGGGTCCTTGCGGTGCGCTGCTTTCAAGTGCTTTGCCACGAGTTTAGCTTCCCCCAGCATCTTAGGATTACCGTCAAAAAGGATACCCTGGTTAGCAGGAGTGTTATAACATGCCTGTTTATGTATCTCACGAACAATGTCTGTTGGGGTAAGTTTGCCTTTATCTAAGGTAGCCTTTAGCCTCTCTGAGACTTCTCCACCCTGCTCGTTTAAGTTGCGAAGAATTTTACCCATGTCCAAATCATAAAAGCCATACTTTTTTACAAGCAGCTCTGACTGAGTAGCCTTTCCTGCAGCAGGGTCGCCAAGAAGAATGACGTTTATGGGTTGAGTAGTCATAGCTCTAATTTCTTAAATATCTCTTTTCTTACGTCTTCGATTGATTGATCACCGTTAATAGCGAAGAAGTCCGTTACTTGCTTCAGGTAGTCGAGTACTGGTAATGTATCTCCTTCGTACTGCTTGAGTCTAAACTCTATTTTCTCCGGAGTATCATCTGCACGGCCTTCTTTTGCAGCACGTAGTGAGAGACGTTCGAAAGTAACATTGCGAGGTACGTCTATGAATACAGTTGCAACAGATATGATATTTTTTTCTTTAAGGAAATCCAACAAAAACTTTGCCTGTCCAAGTCGCCTCGGGACACCGTCAAAAATAATACCTTTGTGGACTTCCAATTGATTTATTTTTTGTTTTACAACCTCGATCAATAAGTTGTCAGGCACTAAGGTACCACTGTCGTGCATCTTAGTTATTTGCACAGAAAGCTCGTCTGTCTGTCCATGCATATCACGCAAGACCTGACCCATAATCCAAAGATGAAACCCAGTTGCCTGTTTTAAAAACTCTGCCTGTGTACCCTTCCCGCTACCTTGTGGACCTATCAAAATTATTGCGTGATATTTCATAGTTGTAAGACGATTTTGTCACTAAATCATAACAAAAATGGGCCTTTTTTGCAAACAAAAACGCTAGCGCTAAGATTATAAAACCTTTGCACTAGCGTCGTGGGTTACTACATTTGGAGACTAAAGTTTGGCATGGGCTCGCTTAGCTCATCTTCCGAATACATATCCTCTAACGTCGCAAGTTCCGGGATATGAGTTTCGAACGAGCTCGCCTGAGTTGCGTACGCCTCTTCGAGATCGGCGACCCACGGGAATGTCGTATCTTGTTCGGGATATGGAAAGACCACTGGCCTCAATTTGCTGTCTAACGGGCTATTACCCGCTATCACTGTAAAAATCAAGCGCGCGGAGTCCAGTTGAATGCCCGGCAGATTGACGAACCTCACCTGCATATCTGTCCTACCTACAAATGCATTAATCGTGTCAATGATCGTATCCTGAACAAGCTCAGAAATTATGCCAACCGATGTGACAATCACACCTGTTGTAAAATCTTTACCCCCGAGTGTTTCCACTGCGAGTGTAAGAGCTTTCCCAGCGATGCTTGCTGCCGATTTATTCAGATCTGTAGGATCTTTCGCCCTCGTCGGCGGGGTGATAGCAAACCGAATGCCATTCCGAGCCATGCGCAGCGCAGAATCAACCAGCGCTTCCACAGAACGTCTCGGTCCCCAGGCGTCTGTGATGGTCCTTTCAGACAGATATGGTGCAAACAACGCAGCCAAATCCATGCGGTCAAGCTGGCGTGGCAACAAAAAGTTAAGAAGATGAAGCGTGCTAAAGCTCGTCACCCTCGCGTTGACGCGAGAGTAATTATTCGCCGAACGTCTTAACGCTTCTTCAGGAGCTTCCGTACTTACTTCGTAGTAGGGAATCTGACTTGATTTCAAAGCACCCAAAGCCTGCGCATTGCGACCATTGTGGGCCTTAGAAATCAAGGCTTCACGCGTGCAAAAGATAAAGACTTGGCGCTGCATGAAGCGAACAAGGTTCGAAACCCGAACCATCGAACCTCGCCCGGTGCCGCCTTGTCCGAGACCAACAAAAATAATGTTGTTCAGGGGCAAAGAACGAATTACGTCGAGAACCCGCCGTTCGAGATCCGCTGTCCTAAGCGCTCGAGTAGAAATAAGGTCATTCCCTCCTGTCCCGCCACTTTCGCTCAATCTGACCAACAAGGGTTCCACCCCTAACCTGTTAAGTGCTATCTTCACATACTGCAAGGTTTCCTGGTGCGTATCCATCGCCACAAAGACGAAATCTTCTAGGCTAATCCTGGTGATCGGGAGCAATCCGCTCAGCAATGACTGGAGCTGTTGTGCTTGAGCTACAAGCATTTTGGCCCCGGCCTGACCTAGGCCTACAAACCCAAAAAACTTGTTTATAGAATCCGGGGTGTAGATTTCTGAATTTGCCCCTACTTTTTCAACGTCTTTGTTTCGTGATCCGAATATTTGCATCTTACCTCCATTTGTTGTTTGATGCTCTATTGATTAGAGAGAATCTCGCTACAGTTAGCGATTGAACATTATACTTATTAGCAATAATATTGTCAATCCATTTTCCCTGTTTTTTATAAGCTTTTTCTGCTATTATGTATATATGCAAATTCAGCTTTATAACACTTTACATAGAACAATTGAACCCTTAAAACCCATAAAATATAAAGAAATTAAGCTTTATACATGTGGACCCACCGTCTATCATTTTGCCCATATTGGCAACCTTCGCACGTATATATTTGAAGACATTTTGCGTAGGACTCTTGAATACTTTGACTACTCAGTTAACCATGCTATGAATATAACTGATGTGGGACATTTGGTGGGTGATGGTGATGAAGGGGAAGATAAGATGGAAGTTGGTGCGAGGCGGGAAGGCGTACACCCTCTTGAGATAGCAAAGAAGTACGAAACTAAATTCTTTGAGGACATGACTGCGCTCTCAAACCTCCAACCCCATAAAGTCCTCAGGGCCACTGACTCGATAGCAGAACAGATAGAGATTATAAAAATTTTAGAAGAAAAAGGCTTTACCTACCAAGATGAAGCTGCGATTTATTTTGACACATCTAAGCTTAAAGATTACGGCAAGCTCTCAGGACAGAAGCTAGAAGACAAGTTGGTGGGATCGCGCGGTGACGTGGTTGTAGATAGTAGTAAAAAACATCCTGCAGACTTCGCACTATGGTTTTTCCTTACTGGCAGGTACAAAAATCATATTTTACAGTGGCCTTCCCCTTGGGGAGTAGGATTCCCTGGGTGGCATATAGAGTGTTCAGCTATTTCACGAAAACTTCTTGGCCAACCCTTTGACATACATTGCGGTGGAGTGGATCATATAGGAACGCACCACACTAACGAAATTGCTCAAAGCGAGGCTGCATTTGACACGCCTCTCTGCAATTTTTGGATGCACGGAGAATTTCTAAATGTAGACAGTAAGCGCATGGGAAAAAGCGAAGGAAACCTTTTTACCTTAGATCAGCTCAAAGAAAAAGGTATACACCCTCTTGCATTCCGTTATTTCTGCTTAAATGCCCATTACCGCACGCAACTGAATTTTACCTTGGAAGCCGTTGCCGGAGCCGCTAGCGCCCTTGAAAGACTATATAGACAACTCGAAGATGAGCATACTGAAGAGTATACCAAGAACCAATATACAGAAAAATTTGACGCGGCTCTAGCAACCGACCTAAACACTCCACAGGCAATTGCAGCAGTTTGGGAACTACTTTCAGATACAACGATTCCTGGGCGGAAGGCTCAAGTGCGGCACATGCTAAAAATTTTAGGTTTCCCTGACGAGCTTCCAGTCCTTGACACTAATATTCCTATAGAAATTTCTGAAAAATTAAAAACACGCCAGATGGCAAAAGAAAATAAAGACTTCGCCCTGGCAGACACTTTAAGATCAGAAGTTCAAGCACTTGGCTTTGAAATACTAGACACTAAAGACGGACAGAAGTTAAAGAAGCTTTATGAATGAATTAGTTCCTCCACAAAGTACAGACGCTGAGATCTCCGTTCTCGGAGCCCTTATGCTCGACAAAGATGCAATTTTGAAAGTCGGAGATATGCTCATTCCTGAAGATTTTTACGACTTTAGACACACTCTGCTCTATCAAACTATGGTAGACCTTTTTGAGTCAAACACTCCCATAGACATTTTAACTGTGTCTAATCGTTTGGAAGAAAAAAAGCAGCTGGACAGGATTGGCGGAAACAGTTACCTGGCTGATTTAGTAAACGCCGTACCCTCAGCAGGAAATGTCTCCCACTATGCCGGGATTGTACGTAAAAAAGGCACTCTTCGAAGACTCATCTCTCAAGCAAATGAAATCCAGCGCATTGCGTTTAAAGAAGAAGGTGAGATTGAGGACATCTTAGACCTTGCTGAAAGCAAGCTTTTTGCTATCTCCCAAAAACACCTTAAACAAAACTTTGACTCTATATCTAGTGTATTACACAGTACCTTTGAACGCATAGACGAACTGCACCGCGACAAAGGTAAGCTGCGTGGTATACCTACTGGGTTTGTCGACCTCGACAACCTACTTGGTGGTTTGCAGAAGTCTGATCTATTGATTTTAGCTGCGCGTCCCTCCATGGGCAAAACTGCCTTTGCTCTCGAAATAGCAAGGAACATTGCCACACACACCAAGACCGGCGTGGGAATATTTTCACTTGAAATGAGCAAGGACCAACTAGTAGAGCGTATGCTGGCATCCCAGGCAGGAGTAAACTTGTGGAAAATTCGTACAGGTAACCTGGCGGAAGAAGACTTTGGATTGCTGCAAGAAGCTATGGGCCAGCTAGGTGATGCGCCTATCTTCATAGACGACGCTGCCGGAGCCAACATTATGGAAGTTAGAACTAAAGCCCGTCGTTTACAAAACGAACACAAGATAGGTTTCTTGGTAGTAGATTATTTACAGCTTATGCAAGGCAGGAGTACAGAGAACCGCGTGCAAGAAGTTTCAGAAATATCACGCAGTCTTAAAATTTTAGCCCGTGAGCTTAACGTCCCCATACTCGCACTTTCCCAGCTCTCACGCAACGTAGAAAACCGACCAGATAAAGTACCTCAACTCGCCGACCTTCGCGAATCGGGTTCTATAGAGCAAGACGCGGACGTGGTTATGTTTATATACCGTGAAGACATGTATAAAGGCAAAGAGTCAAAACGACCTAATGTAGCTGAAATCCACATTCGCAAACACAGAAATGGGCCTACCGGACATGTGGATCTCTACTTTGACGCAGACAAAACTTCGTTTAAGAATCTCGGCAAGACTTTCAATATGGCCCCACAATCCGTAATGACCGACTTCAACACACAAACTGGAAGTGACGACTTCTAAACCACCCTCACCCGCCTACCGTTCTAAGGAACGTCGGCACCCTATCCCACTAAAGCGGGCGAGGGTAGCATTGAAGAATCTATGGCAAAATTACCAAAAACTTTAGAAACTTTAATCAACGAATTTTCAAAACTGCCGGGTATTGGTCCTAAGTCTGCTCAGCGCCTTGTTTTTTATTTGCTTAAACAAGATGACTTCACCGTGCATAAATTTTCAGACGCGGTACGAAACCTGAAAACAGGCTTACTTTTTTGCTCTCGCTGTAACATCCTTGCAGAAACAGACCCATGCAAGATTTGCTCAGACACTTCCCGAAATCAGAACTTAATTTGCGTAGTAGAAGAAGTAATGGATGCCCTAGCCTTGGACAACTCTGGCAGTTTCCGTGGGGTTTTCCATATCCTTGGCGGTGTACTGAACCCTCTTGAAGGAATTGGTCCGGACAAACTAAAAATCTCCAGTCTGCTGGAGAGAGTTACACACCTACCCGCTGAGTCTGAAGTGATACTAGCCACCAACCCAACCTTAGAAGGCGAAGCCACCGCCAATCTCATTGCCCGCGAATTAAAACCCTACCCAATAAAAGTAAGCCGAATAGCCCGAGGCCTCCCCATGGGGGGAGACTTAGAATACTCCGACCAACTAACCCTAAGCCGAGCCCTAGAAGGTCGCCGAGACTATTAAAAAAAGCCCTATAGGTCTATTAATGGGACTAATGGGACTAATGGGACTAATGGGACTTAATAAATTTTTGAGTTTAAATATATAGCTATTTTAAAATCCGGGTTTCCCGGTTTTAAAATACAAAAATTAGGAAGGATGAGTATTGAGAAGGAAACCTCGGTTTCCTTCTCAAGCGCGTAGCGCATTAAAAATACCCGTGGTAGTCCTTAGCCGCCGCTCACAATGGCGTAGAACTCTCACGGGTATCTATTACTACCATCCTATTTCAGAAATATTTCAATAGTATTATGAATTATTTTTCCTTAATAAAATCAACCTTTTGTCGCCCTGAACGTGGGTTTAAACCAGGGAAGTTAGTAAACGTCTTGCGTACACCTATGGCGCTATATGTACCCCCTTCCCAGCGGCCAACGGTAACGATAACATCACCGATTGAAAAAGTTCCAAACTGCGCCAGCGCGTGTGGGGGGATCTCAATAGTCAGCTCCTTATCACTCCTGGTTTCCAATACCGCAGTGTCGGAGCCTATTTCTACGACTCGTCCCACGAGTATCCCTTGTTTGGGAAATGCGTCAACATCACCATACAATGGAGACATATGGCGCATGCGCTTGTTTCCCTGAACCATTTTGTCATGTACGCGTGAGCGCTCAAGGCCAAGACCTATTCCCAATATCACCACAGAAACCAAACCTGAGACAAACAAAATATTCTTACGGTACACAAACCTAAACCGGCGCATGAGATAGTCTATACCAAGAATTGTAGCTGCGGTTGCCAGGAGCCAAACCCATGGAAAAACCATAATGAGAGGCAGTAGGCTATTACTGCCAAAACCCGCAACGTACCACGCACCCGAAAAACGCAAGCTGAAAATAATAATGCTAATACAAATACTTGCTACAATCGCCAAACAGAATACACTAATTATAGTAAGTACCACCATAACCATAAAGTGCCACCGTGGCTTAGGATGCAAGCTGTTTTCTTTAATATAGTTAAGGACTTTATGCCTTAATTGGTCGGACTCATTCATTGTTTCTTGGCTAGGACTTTCTTTAATTGATCTCTCCCTCGCTTAATTCTTACCCCGACGGTGGACACAGGCATGTGTAAAATATCTGCAATTTCTGAGTAATCAAACTCTTCCAGGTAGAATAGCACTAACGGTTCGCGGTATTTTTCATCCAGCTCTTTTAAACCTGCCTCTACCATACTTTTATCCATATCTCGATTAATGTCCTTTTCTGGGTCACTTCGCGCCGGTAAGATGTTAAGCAATCCCTCAAATTCAAAAAGCGAAAGCGGCTGCCGTTTCCGTTTTTCTAGTGCGTTGATAAAGGTATTGTGCGCTATCCGGTAGATCCATGGTGAAAATTTAAGTTCAGGGTCAAAGCTGTGTATGTTGGTGTAGGCTTTTATAAACACATCTTGCACCAGGTCTTGTCCATCTTCCCCCAAGAGCAAAAACTTTCTAGCATATCTGAGAAGTTTCTGCTCATACCGCTCAACAAGGTAACCAAATGCCTCCAGGTCCCCAGCCTGCACTTTCTTGGCTATGTCTTCATCTGTTTCAACGTGTGAGCTCATCTATAAATATTATACATGCCAAGATTAACTTTATTTCAGACATTGACTTTTGCCAGGAATATATAGAAAATATGGGTAGCATTCGTGCATTTCAACAAAGGAGAGAAACATGCCGCCCTTACCTATCCTGTTGCTAATTTTGGCAGTTGTCGCAATTGCGGGTCTCATGGTGTATACTTCCTACTATTTTGTAGGTAATATGCATATCGGGTCAACCTTTTGGGTACCGCGTTCAGCAATTTCGCTCGAAGATGGATTTCACGTACCTGGAAGTCGTTGGGAACAAGAGGAATATTGGGAGATCGATGAAAATGTAATCGTTTCCCCATTTTATTTCCCTTTGAATAAAATTATCCCACCGATCCTCAAACTTCTGTCGAAAAAATGGTACCGACGTTACGGCAGGCGCTTTGACAAATTTTCCTATAACGTAAAAGTCAAGTATGTTGACTACAATGTACGACGAAAGATGGTACTCGTCGTACAAGAAGTGAAGACAGATAGCCGGTATGAAACCATCTAGGAATCTGCAGAAGTAATTGCTGGATAAACAAAAAGACCACACATGCATACGCGTGAGTGGTCTTTGACTTTTTATATCGTAGTAATCTCTACTTCCGTGAACTGCTGACGGTGACCGATTTTGCGGCGATACTTAGACTTGTTCTTGTATTTAAGGACATGGATTTTTTTACCTTTACCATGCTTTAACACTTTAGCTTCAACAATCTTCCCAGAAATAGTAGGTTTACCAACTTCAAACGTACCGTCAGCTCCAGCGAAGAGTACCTGGTCAAACTTTACCGTCTGCCCTACTTCGCCTTCCAGTTTTTCAACTTGAATTTTGGTTCCAGCGGATACAATATACTGCTTACCGCCTGTTGCAATAACAGCTTTCATTTAGTGTAAAAAATTAAGAATAATATTGAGAAATAAGCTATAGGGGTAACTTAGTGTAAATATTTTATCACACATTGCCGTTTTAGTCAACAAATCAGAAGAGGCACAAAACATTTTTCTCCTTTACAAGATTTAGCTGTCCTTCCGTCTTATATACATTAAAACACTTGTAATACCAAGCCCTATTACCATTACAACGAGAGTCAATGCCAGAAAAATCTTTCCTTTGGTTTGCATAAAAACCGCAGAAAAACCAAAAATAGCAGAAACAGCATAAAACACAAGCACGGCCTGCCAGTGGGGTAAGCCCGCATCTAATAACCTATGGTGAAGATGTCTTCGGTCTCCGACGAACGGATTTTTGCCCTGCATGATGCGCCTGAGTATTGCCCAGACTACATCGAGTATAGGCATGCCCATAACCAATAGTGCTGTCAGGATCTTACCACCCAAGATGACAGAGAGAACCCCTAGCACAAAACCAACATACAAGCTCCCGCCTTGTCCAAGAAAAATTGAAGCTGGGTGAAACGCGAATACCAAATATCCAAACAAGACTCCACAGAAGAGCAAGGCTAAGATTGCAGTCTCTGGTTGGTTAACTTTTGGGGTTAAAGACAAAAAAAACAGGGCTGTGGCAGCAATACCACCAATACCCGAAGTAAGTCCATCCAAACCGTCTAACAGCTTTGTCGTAAACATCATTCCCATTAACCAAAAAAACACTAAGTAATACGCAATGGGAATAAACAAAAAAGTAACCCTGAGATTAAACGGCGTGCCAAATGGGTTTGAAATTTCTTTCAAGCCAACACCGACACCTAAGTACATAACAATGAGTGCTGCGAACGCAGGAAAGAGCAATTGGACAAGTGGTGGCATACTATACTTGTCATCCAGTACTCCGCCTAAAATAAGGATCGCGCCACCGAAAAACAATGATAGGAAAAATTTTAATGGAATAAGCTGAAAATTTACATCCCCCATCCATAAATAGCCTGCAACAGCAAGGGAATAAGAAAAAAACACCGCGAGTCCGCCAGTTAACGGCATTGGCTTCGTGTGAATTTTTCTTCCTCCGGTAGGTATATCCAACAAACCGAACATAAAGCCCACTTTTCGAAACAGTGGGGTTATACAGACCGATATCAAGAATCCAAAAATGAAATACTCTAACATAGTTAGGAATCAAGGTGACTTGCCTGCATCTCCTTCATAGAGAGGCCAGTATTTTCACCTTTGCGTGCCTTAGGGGTAACGAAGAATTCTAAATACCACCCCATCATAAGCCTTGTTTGAGCTTCAATTGCGGGCAGACTTCCAAACAGTATGGAGGTAATGGGTACCAAAAACCACTGCAAATACATAGTAATACTCTTCCACACACTGACGTGAGAAGGTCGCGGCGGCAGGAGCACATGATTAATGTAAATACTGAAAATAAGGAAGATCATAGAAATTCGTAAAATCCATTTGGTAAGAAATGGAAGCTGAAAAGCAGTCACGGAATTTAAAAACTCACTGCCGCCCAAATACAACGGCATCAGCCCACCGAGCGTTATAAGCAAAGATGCAGTAGCCCAGTTGAAGTTGCCTTCTACGTACTGCCATATCTTTCGTGCTTTGTCATGCCATGGGGCTTCTAAAGTAATTAGTTTCCACATCATATGTGGATAGTACTCAACATTATAAGCCCACCGGCGCTTCTGCTTATACTGGTTTTTGAGCGTTTGTATAAAAGTAGGCGCTAAACATGTATCCATAGAAACAGGGATAAACAGCGGTACCACATGATAGTCTCCTTTATAGTGTATATATGACTGCCAATAAATGTACGCGTCCTCATTCACAATATCTGGCTTCCAAAAGCCCACCTCAGTTAGCGCCTTAAGCGACATGCTGTGGGAGGAGAAGGTACGTAATCGGTCTGTTCTGCTGCTTTCTGTAAAAAGCCAAAATGCACTCGAAACTGACACCACACGAATGAGCGCAGGACTATCCCAAATATTATTGTTAAAAACAGTGATTGGCTGAAAGGATTTGCGGTAAGGATTTTCCACAGTCAAAAACTCATACATAACTCGAGCAAAGTATTGTGGGTGTACCACTGTGTCTGAGTCTAAGTTTGCTACTAAGACCTTTTCTATGGGCACACCCATTGCTTCCAGGTCAGGAAGTATGCTCTTAACTGCGTAACTTGCGTTCGCGCTCTTTCCTTTAATTTCTCCTGGAAGTCCGTCAGGGTGGAACGTAATAAAGAGACGTGCAAAGGTAGTGCCGTATTTTTCTTGAACCCTTTCAGACGTCTGTATAGCGCTCAGCCCTGCACGCTCTTCAGCTGCAAGGACTATCAAAATCCTATCTAAGGGGTACGCTACTCTACTCAATGCGTGAAAGGTACTGTCTAAAACTTCAAATGTTTCATCCACAAACGGAAGCACGACTAAATGGTAAAAATCTTTGTAGTCTTGAATGCTCCCATGCTTTGCTAAGTATGTATGTACGCGCTCAGCTTCTCCATTATAGTAATTTCTTGCAAACCTAGCATCTGAAGATTCGGCTTGCTTTCGAAGCTCTGCTATATATTGCTTTGGATGGTTTAAAGCTTCTAAGCGGCGCCCCCAGTCTAGACGCACCAAGAGTTTAAACATACGATACGACCAGGTTAAATGCATGGAATTGTTAGCTGCTTTCAGAAGGAAATAGAAGTCAAAAGCGATTATAAAAATAGAAGCTGCCACTGGGGCGTTTATGGAAAGCCATATACTACCTAAAAACACAAACCAAAAAGTCGCCCCC
>DASPKA010000050.1:0-6492 GCA_035628335.1 Patescibacteria group bacterium
GTTTGGGAAGGCAACTTAAAATTTGTAGAAAAAATTGACTGACTTGTTGAACTTACGGGACTGGGTCTTGTTAAGGTTTGGTAAAAATGTTATAGTCATCCGGCTCGTAAATTTGCCTCCGGATGGCAATAACTCCGGTTAAAAGGAGACAACTTGAAGAAAAACGGTGCTACCTATCATTTCGGTCCTGATCGGCCAGCATGGAACAACAACGCGTTAACCGTGATCACTACACGGTTACGGGCGGCGTTCGTGGGCGATCGTCTGCCCATCAGAAGCGAGAAGAGCAAGGCTATTGCCCAGGAAGCATTGCGTAAGTATGGAGTCATGGTGGAGGCTGTAACTCGCTATGACCAAGTCCGCGGGCGGGTCGAGTTTCGGTTAGCGCTGGAACACACGAATGAAAAATTCTATTTTCAATTCCAGTTGCCGCATACACGGGCGCGCAGGCAACGGGAGCAAGTGCCGAAACCGATAAAGTCTAGAAGGCTCTACTTCTGGCAACAAGTATAAGCAGCAGTGCTCTGCATAGAGAATTGCAGAGCGCTGCTTTCTTTTTATTTTTTTTTATGATATCTTCAGTGCATACTTCCAATTTGCCAGCCGGTGGGCATCATAACCGGTGATAAACAAAAGGAGTGCATGTGAGATATGCGATATGGAAACGGAGTAGCTATGGGAAAATCCAAAGAGCGCTTGGTATTGCGTTCAGCAATGTGCCATATTTTCCAGACCAAGCTCAAACTCGGGAAATGGCAGAACGAGCTTTAGTCGCTATAGGATTTTCAGTGGTTGAGTTGCTGAGTTTCCAAGAAGGGTCTGCATTTTTATCCCTTAGAATTGCAGATACGGAAGGTGCTAAGCGATTATTTAACTTTAGACTTGCACCCACCGCCAGCAGGTTGCGTAGCTTAAAGCAGCTTCCTGTCTATGCTCGACTTGCCGCGTTTCCTAGGAGGAAAATGTAGTAATAAACAAGCGGCGTCTTGTGGTAATACAAGACGCCGCTTTCATTTTATATGTTCTTACATTAAAATTATTCTATGAATATAGAAACATCTATTTTTAAAGCTTACGACATCCGAGGATTTTACCCCTCTCAATTAAATGAAGCCGGGGCAGAGGCGATTGCTCGTGCGTTCGCCACCTTGCTTAAGAGCGAGCTTCCTGAAGGAAAGGTCCCACGTGTTGGTATCTCGCGTGATATGCGCTTGTCTAGTCCAGCTTTGCGAGATGCAGTAGTGAAGGGGCTAACGAAGAGCGGGTTTGATGTAGTCGATTTTGGAATGCAAGCCACACCAATTTTTTATTTTGGTGTTGGATACCTTAGCTTAGATGGCGGTATTCAAATTTCCGCAAGTCATAACGGACCAGAATGGAATGGTCTTAAATTGGTGCGTGCCAGTTCAGTCCCTGTCTCTGGAGATACAGGTATAATGCAGATTAAAAACATAGTGCTTACAGATGCATATATTACCTCAGGCAGGGTGGGTATAGTAGAGCACTATAAGGATTTGGATAAAGTAAACGTACAAGAGCACTTACAGCTTGCTGGGGTAGAGGTAAAAGATGGCACAGTGTATTTTGCGCGAGGCAAGAAATCAATGAAAAAGCTTACAATTGCCATTGACCCGGCCAATGCAATGGGTATTTCTGAGTTTGGCGAGTTTTTTGCTCAGCTGCCGAATGTCGAATTGGTGAAGATTAACTGGGAGTATGACGGTACATTTCCAGCCCATGAGTCAGACCCTATGGTTGCTAAGAATCTAGAGCCAACCCAAAAGCTTGTAGTAGAGTCGGGCGCAGATTTTGGTATGGTGCCAGACGGAGACGCAGACCGCTTATTTTTTATAGATGAAAAAGGTGAGGTAGTGCCTCCGGAGTTCATACGGGGCTTACTTGCGCAATTTGTGCTTCGTGAGCACCCTGGTGCTAGAGTTGCTTACGATATCCGTCCCGGACGGATAACTCGTGACATGATAGAAGAAATGGGTGGGTATAGCGAGGTGACCCGAGTAGGGCATAGCCTTATAAAGGAGCAAATGATAAAGAATAATATAGAGTTCGGTGGTGAAAGCTCGGCTCATTTCTTTTACCGCACACCACAAGGAACCTTTGAATGCCAAATGATTGCAGTGCTTAGGGTAATGCAGTACCTTTCTGAAAATAACAAACCGTTCTCTCAACTGATTGCTCCCTATAAGAGGTATTTCAATTCGGGAGAATTGAACACCAAAGTAGCGAATCGGGAAGTGGTGGCGGAGCGGTTGGTAGAAATAAAGCAAAAGTATGCAGGCGGTGCACTAAATGAAATAGATGGTATCTTCATTGAGTTCCCTGATGTTTGGTTTTCTGTGCGGGCGTCAAATACGGAACCAGTTTTAAGGTTAATTGTCGAGGCACGAAGTAAAGCTGTTATGGATAAGTATGTAGAAGAGATTTTAGGGATAATCCGGGTCAATAAACCTCCGAAAGCCTAAAAGTTTTCGGAGGTTTTAATTTGTTTCAAAAACTCGAGTGTAGCTGCAGATTCAAAAGAAATAGGAGTAGCGATTTTCCATATGACTTCAAACTGAGTAAGCAGCATATTTTTCAATTCCTGGCTTTCAATAATAAAGCCAATATTTTCTTGTGAAGAAGAAATAAAAGCAATCTTATTCGCATACCCCCAATAACCCATTTCAAATTCTATGTCTTTTGGGGCAATTCTGATTTCTCTTTTAAACCCTATTCCGGTTCCCAGGTATGGGTGAGTATGCGCATCTAAAACTTGCCCTGCTGGCCAGATTGCTCGGGTAAAAATATTTTGTTTTATCCTACGTACGTTCAAATATGCAAAGAAATCTTTTCCTAATACCTCTACCATGCTTTTGATAGGCCAGTATGCAAAGGAGTCTAGATTATAGTAAAGAAGCATATCTTTGAGAATCTGTTTTAGACCTTCCTTGCCTTCAAAGAGCTGGAGTCTGGGTTTAACTGTGCGTGTAGGTTGCTTGGAAAGCAGATCGGGCAATATTTTTTTGTATAAGGACTGAGCATTTTGAAGTTCGAGGATTTTTTGCTCATAGAGCAAGTTTATTTTTTCGGGCTTTTCAGCTGTAAACACTTTTACGCCCATTTTCAAACTTTCAGTCACAAGGCCTTGTTGATTGAGCCTAGCGAGCGAGACATACAACGAACTACGAGGCTGGCCAAGCTTTTGAGAAAGCTTGCCAACAGTTGTAGATCCTGTTTCTAACAGCTTAACGTAGATTGCTACATCTCCTTCGTCGAATCCTAAAATCTTAAGTTGTTCAAAAAGCATAGTAATTGAAGAGTGATAAATGAGTTGTCATTTAATGACGACAGTATTTATATTATGTATTTTTGAGTCTAGTATATCAATACTACGAAATTGTCGTAAGGACCTGACATAAAAGGAGGCTCTATGATTTGTAACTATTGTGGTCGAAACCACCCAGTGGATTTTTTCGTGACTTGCTGCTTGGACAAACATACACTCTGTGCATGGTGTAATATAGAGCAAAAGTGTGGGTGCGGTTTGAAAGAACAGGGAGGCAAGGATGAAAATTCCCAAAAACCCTAAAATTCCATCTAATCTTCAAGTGGTATTCCTCTATAAGTGCAAACGTTGCAGAGAAAAACATTGGTTTCCAAAAACTCGCGAGCAAGTAGAAGCTGAGGGGTTTGTCTGTGCAATGATTTACAAAAAGATCCTGTGTGATAAATGTGAGGAAGAGGAAGACTGTGAATTTTTGGCAAGACTTCGGTCTGTTTGGCCATAAAAAATCCGTCCCGGCTAGCACCGGGACGGATATTTTTTTAAATTTCAATAATGACCGGCAAGATCATGGGGCGGCGTTCTGTTTTAAGGAACAGGTATTCGCCGATTTGGTCCCGCACTATTTGCCTAAGGTATGACCAGTTGGCTTCATTTTGTTTGGAGCTGTGGGTTTCGGTCATTTTGCGGATTTCATGTTTTACTTCACGAAGCATATCGTCATTGTTTTTCATGAAGATGAAGCCGCGGGAGATAATGTCCGGCTGATTTATGAGCTTGCCAGTTCGGCGGTCAACGGTAATTATGATAACAAACATGCCGTCTTTTGCCATAACCTGGCGGTCGCGAAGGACTACTTCACCTACGTCGCCAACACCAAGCCCGTCTACAAAAATGTAGCCAGCCTGAACTTTTTCGCCTGTGCGGTGAGACTTTCCGGCTTCATCGAACTCCAGTATTTCACCGTCGTTCATAACATGGCAGTTCTCTTCTTTGACGTTCATGGTCTGTGCGAGTTTGGCGTGAGCTACCAGCATGTGGTGCTCGCCGTGGATAGGCATGAAATGTCTTGGCTTTGTAAGTGAGAACATCATTTTCAACTCTTCCTGCTTAGCATGTCCAGAAGAGTGGATGTCGAGGATTTGATTATAAATTACATGAGCACCTTCACGCGTTAAATTGTCGAGCACGGCGACTATGGAGCGTTCATTGCCTGGAATAGGCGATGCAGAAACTACTACAGTGTCGCCTTTTTTAATGCGGACGGTCTTGTGTTCACCGCGAGCCATGCGGGCAAGCGCTGAAGCTTCTTCACCCTGTGCACCAGTGGTTAATATTACCACTTGGTCGTCTGGATATTTTTTTGCAGCTTCAGACTTTACAATAAGTTTTGGTTGTATGCGCAGGTAACCCATGGACATGGCGATTTCAATTGCGTTGACCATGGAGCGACCAGTGACTATAACCTTGCGGTTATACTTTGCTGCCGCGTCAAAAACAGACTGTATACGCGAAATAAGCTGAGAAAATGTAGCGAAAACTATACGTCCCTGACAGTCGCGGAAGATGTTGTCTATGGTTTTTGAGAGTTCGCGTTCTGAGATACAGTACCCCGGTCTTTCAGCATTGGTTGAGTCTGAACAGAGCATGAGAACACCCTCACCACCGAACTTAGCGATTTTGTTGAACTCAGTCGGAAGCTCATCTACCGGAGTATGGTCAAACTTCCAGTCTGTAACGTAGACAATTTGTCCAACCGGAGTTTGAATACTCATACCCACACAGTCAGGAATGTTGTGGTTAACCCTAAAGAAGCGTATACGGAATACCCCGAGCTGAATAACATCATCGGGCTTAAGGGCGTTTAGCTTAACACGGTTCGCCATTTCAAACTCTTCTAAGCGGCGTTTTATGAGGCCAGCTGAGAGTGGCATAGTGTAAATGGGCGGGTCGCCAATTTTTGGGAGCACGTACGGTATTGCACCTATGTGGTCCAAATGAGCATGAGTAACAAGCATGCCGCGAATCTTCTTTTTGTTATCTTCCAGGTATTTTACGTCCGGAATAATGTAGTCAACACCCGGCATGGTTTCGTCTGGGAAGGCGAGGCCCATGTCTATGACTATGATGTCATCACCGTATTCAAGTACGGTGCAGTTAACACCAATTTCCTCAACACCGCCCAGAGGAATAACCCTCAGGCGTCCGCGAGAAATTGTTTGTTTTGCAGCAGGTGCCGCAGCTAGATTTTCGGCGTTAGCCGGTCGCCTTTGTGGCGACTTGTCTTGACCAACAGCTCTGTCAATGGCATTTCCAATAAGGTTTTGCGAGTTTTTTGTGAACCGCTTTGGCCCTGGTTTGCCAGAATCTGATTTTCTGAACATTCAGAAATTTCCTTAACCTTAAAAAAGTGCTCTTTTTTTAAGTTTTAATAATAATAAGTTAACCATTCTTTTAGTGCTTCTTCAGCAGACTAAAAAGAAATTATATAAATAAGCACGAGTTAACAAATATATAGCCAAAAAGAGTTTTTTTGCCACGTATCTGGTAGCTTGTAGATTTTAGTTTTATTTCAGAAGTTATTTACCTTGGTACCTACACTATACACTACTGCTTAATTTTTGTCAAAGGAAAACCCAGAGTGGCAATTGGTGCCGCGCTGGGTTTGTGATAGCCTTAGGGCCAGATTTTGATGTCACTACCATTGATTTGGGAACCAAGGTAGAAGCTTAAATAGCCGCCGTTCCTCACTAGATTCACTAGTCGACCCGCATCGCGAGTTGGGTACCAGTGTTCCAGTCCGAGTACGACACTGCGAATTTCAGTCTTTCCTGTCTCGTCTGCCGGATGACTGAAGCTGGCTGCGTATTCAATGGTGCGGACGTATGGATCCTTCGTTGCAGAAGGTTCGTATACTTCCCCTGTGAACACCCGTTCGGCCACTTTACCATGTTCAAGTACAAAGCTCGTTGGAACGGGTTTGCCGAAGCTTATCTCTGCCGGGAAGGGGGAGTAAAGCTGAATATCTGAAAGCGCTTGATTACCCGCTTCAAACAGCGACTTATCAAAACCCGGAAACAACCAATCGTTGTCGCCTTGGATATAGGCGTAACGGTTGCCCACAATCGGGTTGCCGCCATCATCCCTGAACTGGAGCGGTGTGAGATTCCAGATTTGCACAGCTCCGTCCATGGTTTGGACGTATAACAGGT
>DASPKA010000051.1:0-12018 GCA_035628335.1 Patescibacteria group bacterium
AGAGATAAAATTTCCAGTGACAGCATTCCCACCAAAAGCTCAATAAACGCAACATCAGCGTTCTCTTCCGGGAATGCATCTAGACTGAAGACTTGCCGCCTGCCGAGTCATTTAATAAATTAAAACTAAGCTGGTATGCGGCTGTGACCATAATTTCCGCATTTAAACTCACAGCAGGCACACCAAACACTTTTCGCGCCACGCGACCTTTAATATTTAGCTTCATGCTTTGCATTCTATATTTACTTTTCCTTCACTTCAAGCATTATTTGGCATTCCTTCATCCCATTCATGTAGATAATTCAAAAAAGGCAGAGCTGGAGAGCCGTGCCTTTTGTGGAGTATCAACGATTGAGTTCGGATTTGAGCTTGTCTTTTTTGTCGGCTGGGACTATCCAGCCTGCGAAATAGTGGTGGCGGCTAGACCACCCGGCCCAGAGTTTTATCCAAACATCAACACCAAATTTTGGGTGCAGTCGGAATACAAAACGTTTTTGCATGTAATTTCTCCTTTACGAGTTTAGGTTTAAAAATAAACTTGAACAATGCAGCCAAGCTTGCCTTGTGCGACGGACTCCTGCGATTTTTTGAAGCCTTGTTTTATGGTGTCCAAATTAGAATATTCTGTAGGTAGATGCTGACTTAGTTTTTCTCCACTGGATTCTATATGCTCAACAATTTTGCCATAGGTGATTTCTAAGTGTTTAGATATGTCAACTTCTGTTTGTAAGTTAAATCCTGCGGACTGAAACAGGTTTGCAATTTCCTGCCTAGTAAGCAACTCGTTCAGTCTGACGCGTTTACCAAACGTTGCGAGCACTTCTTCCTTCGCATCGGAAAATCCCAGTACGGTATCCTCTAAAACTAGTTTGCCTCCGAGTTTTAGTACACGACGGAATTCTGAGACTGCTTTTTGTTTGTCATGACAATGGAAGAGTGACTCTTGTACCCAAAGAATGTCAAAGCTTGAGTCTGAGAAAGGCAAGGCAATCATGGGGCCTTGCACATATGTTATAGACTCTTGCATGCCCTGGTCTTGGGCTTGAGATTTTGCCTTAGTTATTTGCTCTATACTTAAATCTAAACCTGTAATTTTCGCGCTGAAATTTCTTACTAAAAATCTGTCTACACCTCCTCTACCGCTTCCTACAGTTAAGATGGTACTGTTGGGAACTATATTAACCAGCTTTGCTAAATACGAATCCATATCCCTCACTGCTTGCTCTAGGCTTTTGTCAGTGTCGAAGTAGCCTGTGTGTATTTCTTCATTCCACACAGCTTCGTACACACTCCCAAAGCTATTGTAGTAATTTTGAGTATCTTGTTCTGTGAAGTCGTTCATTATTCTAAATTTATGATAGCTTAGTTTTATCGGGAGGCAAAAAATTCTTGTCGGACACGATTTTCTTTCCGGTCTGGGATTCTAGGGCTTTGCGGGCGTTGCCGGCTAGTTTGCCGCCTTTGTGGGCTGCGGATTCGTTTGGAGTATAGCCTTCGGCTTGTTCGGCTTCAGAAATTTGGCGACTGGAGAGTTCTGCGAGTGCTGTGAAAATAAGTTCGGCTTCTGACATATGGTCACGCAAGTTTTGAGTTTTTAAGTTTTTTAATTGCTTACGGCCTTTTACAGAAATCCCGCTCCACTCTTGGTGGATAATGTTTGTTAACCTTGCAAACTCATCAGGTTTCTCTATGCCGTGGTCGGACCAGTAGTCTGTGAGCTTATTACGCGTTTGTTGTCCTAGCATTCGCTGCTGTATCCACTCTGGGCTCCGACCCATAGCTTGCCAGTGCTTCCGAGCACGGTTTACCGCGAGTTCTGGATCTGTGGTCTCTTGAATTCGCTCGTATCCTACTCTAGCAAGCCAGATCTTAAATGGCTCTGCGGTTGGAGAGGGAACAGATTGAACAAGACGCAAAATGGTTTCAGTATCAGCAGCATCTGTCAAATAAAACTTGCCATCAGAAGCCGCCATTTTCAGTTGGTTACATTTTGTAACCACCTCACCCCCTTCCTGTTTTAAACGGCTTTTCAGTACCTTCCAGTAATTTCTCGGGTCTGCACTACCACTTAATACACCGACAATGTCAACCACGGAAAAATACCACTTTTCTTGTTTTTCGTCCCAGTGCCTCCTTATGTTCTTGCCTCCAAATACGGTCATTTCGTGGTTTTGCATATTGGTGTGAGTTAAAGAAACGTTCGTATGTTTATCATAGCAAAGAAAAATTTCTGATGCAAGGTTTATAACAGAAAATGCCAGACGTCGCGTACTTAGTACGCTACGAATGGCATTTGTCAGGTTAGCTGCGTTGGTAGTTGTCGTGGGCGATTATAAGGGCCAACAGGCATGCGATGCCGGTAATGACGGCGCATGCGATATTGACGACTGCAGAGCTAAAGATAAAGATGCTGCCTAACATGAAATTTAGGCATAGGAGACCAGTCGCCAGGCTGATTGCGAGGGGTGTTGCGACTGGTTTTGGCTCGTTCCGTCTGCTTCCGTTTCCTGGTGCAAATACGGCAAGTATAAGCAGCAGAAATCCGACGAAAGCGGGGAAGCTCATCTTTATGTTCTTGTCTTCCTTGAGATCAATTCTGGTCATATATTCTCCTTTTGATAATTTGTTGAAACTCTAAAAAAGTATCTTATTTTTTAGATAAAAGATCAAGTAGCATACCCTTCTTATCTTTACATTATTTCTTGTCTGGGTCTTGAACTTATGTTAACGTATCAGTCAAAGGAGGAATAAGTAAATGAAAATAGCTATAGAAGGAGCGGTTGCAAGGTTCAGGTGTCCTATTTGCGAAAAAGACGCTACTATCACTTTTCTTAACGAGACTCAAGCAGCAAAGTTTGCTCGAGGAAAGTGGAGTCGGATTGAGGAGTCCCAGTCGCTGCACGATATGCATAACATCATCCAGCAACTGATAGAGACAGTGGCAAAAATCAACAATTCAATGCCGCTTATAAAGCAACAAATAGAAGTGCTCAGGTCTCAAGGAAAGACAGAAACTGCGTCAGACATTGAATCACAAATTCAAACCTTGCAGACGCACACTCTACACTTAAACGCAGCCATTAACCGCTTGCTGGCCTAACCCCAGACATGAAAGCATTTCACACCCCTGTGAGGTGCTTTTTTAAATACTTAATAAAGTTAGGATTGATTCTGCAAGCACATACTAGCTCGGTGATATTAAAAAGGCAGAGCTTGGGGGCTGTGCCTTTTATTATAGTATCAACGATTGAGTTCGGATTTGAGCTTGTCTTTTTTGTCGGCTGGGACTATCCAGCCAGCGAAGTAGTGATGAAGACCAGACCATCCTGCCCAGAGCTTTATCCAGACGTCAATGCCGAACTTTGGGTGCAGTCGGAATACGAAACGCTTTTGCATGTAATTTCTCCTTTGTAGTTCACTCAACTCATTGGATTCAAGAAAGCAGTACGCTGAGTACAGCTTTTCTCATTTCTAAAAAGATATTTGTTTTACTTCTTCGCCTTCTTTATACTCGAGTTGGTTATCAGAAACCCAGCGGACAAAAGTTACGTTTTGGGCTCTAGCGCCATCTAGAAATTCAGGGATGTTTATTGTTGTCTTGGTGGTTAAGCTCTGTGTTTCTTTTACTAGGAATCCACAGAGACCTTCAAAGCATGCTCCTTGGTATATAAAGTGGGTACCGGTAGGGGAAAAACTAATGAACTCATTACCAAGATAGTAATTCGTTAGCAAGGTCACTAAGTTTTGCTTTCGTGAAAAGACTCCCACCACTTTGTCTGGCGTTAGAGTGTCACTTTCAATAGTGAAACCAATGTGCTGGTTGTCTGGAGAAACAACTACGTTAGCAAACCTTGTCTGGGCTTTAAAAGTATCTTTATTTGTACAAAAACTCTGGCGGTCAGGTGCGGTTGAAATGTTTGCTTCATCGCACAGCTGACTTGAAGTTCGAAACCATGTGAAGATCTCCTCACGGTCAACCGAAAACAAAACAGTACCAGCTTCCACTATACTTTTCTTGTCCTCACCAAGCATTGGCGTGTGTTGCTTCGGTACAATGATAAAAAAACTTACGATCCACAACACGCATAGACTTAAAACTGTATAAATAAACTTTCGCATACAAAAATTACTTTTAATTGCCAGCTTCAGGATGGGGAGATATTGAGGTCTCTTCATGTTCTTGCTTGCCGTAATGTTTTCCGTCCGTGCAGTCGCAAGGGGTTAGTGGGTGATTATGTAAATTACAGCTCTCAGCGCTGCAATTTTTTGGAGTTTCAGAAACTCCTTTGCATGTTCCTTCGCACACGTAATGCATAAAATTTATTTTTAGAATTACTTATGTCTATATTATACACTTAAACCAAGCCAGGGAACGAAATAAGACATACTTGCAAAACTTGATTTTTATGTGGTTTAATTTACTCAAAGGAGAACAGAATGGCTGAAACTAAGATCATTTTACGCGAAGGCGAAAGAGTGTTTGGGGAGCTTGCTGTCCCATTTACAATAGATGAAGCTGAGCTACTGAGACAGATTCGAGAAGAAGACAAAAAGCCCTTGGTAAAAGAAATGGCCGGCGGATCTGGGCCTATAAGACAACTTATTTCAGATTGGCCTGTGCCATGGGGGTACGAGCTGCTGCACCGAAATATTGCTCTTGCTCAGATTCATGAGGCTGCGGAAACTATTAATGCGCTTCTCACTAAGCTTGAGCTAAATAACTGGCGTAGCATAAGCGTAGAGAATAGAGACTCTGTCGAAGAGTCTTTAAAAACTATTCTCGAAAAACTCAAAAAATTCCCAAGAGAATAAACCACTCGCTATGTCTGGGACTTGGTCATAACTGAGGTCAGTACGGGGAAGCAGTACCGATGTGCCCGGGTTCAACACAAGCCTGAGTGGAAAGAGCTTTTTTGTCTGGGCAGTGGACGAGCCAGAGCCAACAGTTCCAAAGCCGGAGAACTTAATGTCTATTGAAAAAAGCGTCTCGAGGTCGCATCGAGACGCTTTTTTGTTTTCGTTCTAAGGATTCAGAAACGCGCTAAGTATTTGCCGTAGTTCTAGCACGTCTGCTTGATTTTGCGGAGGTGGTACATTGACCAAAAAACCATAGTCAATCCCAAGCGTATTCACGCCCGTGCTTTGTGTGAACAACATCGTGCGTGGGACATCCACGGACACTGTACAATAAATGACACCTGTTTCGACTCTGAACACGTGCGCTTCCCAGTAGCTGGTACCTCCAAACACTCGCGTTATGACATCGCCTGGTTTAATTCCTGAAAAGTCTAATATTTTTTTCAAATCTATCGCTTCCATCTTTTTCTCCTTTGCTATATTTGAATCCGTTGCAGGTATATGTTTATCTCGAGATGCTCGCAAAAGAGTCAACCCAAAATCAGAACGCCTGGCATCCGAAGAAGCCAGGCGTGTGCCTAGTTAAGGGCTATCTTTTCCCTCGCGTAAAGTATGGCGATGTCACTTTACGATACACTGAGTCGCGCGATAGATGCACATACGTGAGGACTGCACTCATTGCCGCGAGCAATATTTGCACGCTGGCGAAGGTTCCAAAATTTGACAAGAAGGCAGTTGGAGCGCTGTTTGGAAGCTGAAGAGCTGCGCAAGAGGCCGTGACGGCAACCACAGCTCCCACCATAACAAGGGTACCGAAGAGCCCTTGCAAGTAAACCCTAGCCCTAAAAGCTGCGACACCCGCTGCAAATAGCGGGTATAGAAACATGATGTCGAAAGCCCAATGAGACTTCAGCAGAAAGCCGCCCGCGCATGCTCCTGCGATCAGAAGCATTGTATGTAGAGCGAGCTTTTGGTTCCTTTGCGTACGTGATTTCATTTTTTCTCCTTAAAAATTTCGCTTGGTTACGTTTACGGCCGGAATGCCGTAATCAAGTATTGTTCAATTTTCTGAACACCCTGTCAAGCATAAAATAGCTACTTAGAGGATATATGCTGTTGGTTAATATATAATTACTTAAAAATGAAAACAGCCTGTTACTTAACGCAACAAGGCCGTTTTTTAGATGTTAGACATACTTTGTCTGAGCTTTAGCCCGAACCATGCTAAGTATCCAATCAGATACCCTAGCACAATGGATGAAACCAGCACAAAGCCCGAAAGTTTGAACTTGCTTGCAAACATCAATGAATCTGCGAGGCAAACGAGTATCCCGAGCAAGCACGCGTTGCCTACAAATGTGTCTACCTTGCTATGAATGGCTGTTATTACCTTAACATGCGTCCAGACTCGAGATGCGACAAGTCCTTGAAAAATAGCGGTAGATACGACCACCAGCCACCAAGGGCAATATGGCACAAAGAAGCTCATGAATCCCAGGATGGGCAAGGATGTCACTAAGAAAACCAACAAGACTGAAAGAGTCCATTTTAGTGGCATAATTCCTCCTTTGAGATAAGTATACAGTGTATAAGTTTATAGTATATTATTAGCGATAAGGAGGAAAATTATGTTGAACGTAGGAAACCCCAAACATGTGTTTGGTTTTATTGGATTCACAGTTTTACTAGTCATTGTTACGACCATTGCGGCACACGGACATCAGCCGCCTGAGTGGTGGAAGTGGTTTCTAAAACTTATGAGCACTATGTGCACCGTTATACTCGTCATGCATGCGCTTCGACGCAAATTCTAAGATAGGAGGGATCATGAAAAGAGACTTCATGAAAGGTTGGCAGAAAGACTATTGGTTTTCAGTGAACCTTGCTATGGAACTGATCATTGTTTTCTTTCTAGGCTTGGGTGGTTTCCGGTTTGGAGCAGGAAAAAACTCTCCTGGAATTCCTGAAATTAGCCAAACTCTAGGAGCATTATACCCGGAAACAAGCGACCTTAGCTTTAGAATAGCCGGGTTACTGCTCGGAGTAGCAGCGGTTATCATTGCACGGTTCCTGCATACTCCGACACAGTTTGAACGAGCTTCATACACCGCAATCTTCATGCTTTGTGCGATAGCAGGTTATTTGCTCTAGTAAAAAAATGCCTAACGTCTGAAGTAGACGCTAGGCATTCTTTATAATACTACGTTATAGCTGTTTTGTGCGTGTTTTATGAGAAGCCATGTGGCGAACTCATTTGCTTTATGCTTACCCATCCAGTGTGTACCGTTTGGTGCGTCCTGCATTTCCTGGAGTGTTGGCACCTGCTTTTTGTCTATAGCTACAGCTAAAATAGCTGAACGAGCGTTCAGCGTAGCAATAACCGGTGTATCTTTTTTTGCCATATAAACATTGTATCTATGATTACTGTGCACACATCTGGTGGTAACGGCCTTTAAGGCATACTATATTTTCTAGACAAAATAGACAAGACGAAAACTTAAAAAATGTGTAAAATATACCAAAAGGAGAGTTCATGAGCACTATGACTGCAGGAGAAGGCTACACATTTGCACTTACTGTGTTAGCTGGTTATAACATCGAATATACGGTCACCATGCCGGGTATGACTGTTAGCGTAAAGCAACCCGTAGACGAACTGCTGCGAGAAGCATTTGGAAAATTATGGGTGGTTTCTAACCCCAAGCCTCCTAGTTTCGTCATCTACAATAAAGCGACTCAACGCCAATTCGCTGTAGTCATAACGGACATACAGCCACTCGAGGAAGGTAAACCCCTAAAGGGACAACTGGTGTCTTTTTTTTGAAAATAGAAAATTCCGGCGCTCGCAGGATATGCGAATGCCGGAATTTTGTTTTTATTTCCAATGGTTAATCACGCTTTTATAAAACGTAAGTCTTTCTGTCCGCCCCCAGCCTTTCGGAGGCCTCTGACGGTCGTTGCTGTGCGAGTACATGCCGATGTCCAGCGTGTACTGCATAGCTCGCTCTCGCGCCTCCAAAGTTCCAGAAGCTTTGAAGAGACTATTCACGTGATTGAAGTCCTCTACTGTGATTGCCTCTGCCAGCTTGCCGGGTGGAACACCGTGGTATGTTTTCGCGAACTCAATGAGCCGCTTACCGTATTCCATGTCCGTGGCTACTTGCAATGCCATTCTCTGAATCTCTCTCGCCGTCAGTTCTTCCAGCAGCTCCAACTCTTCCGTAGAATTTGGTCTCCCACCTCTCAAGGTGAGGTTGTGCAAGTGCCAGAGCTCATGAAGCTGTATCGCGTACTTCCACCTGGGGTCCCACGCAATCCCTGCAAGCATAACAGAGTTATTCTTATAGTTAAATCCATGAAGAATTCCATGCAAGGAATCCTTTCCTAAGTAACTCTGGGGGAAGAACAAAAAACGAGGCGTGAGTGGCTCACAGTGTGGGGCTTCAGATTCACTTTGCAATGGATGCATGCCCGGTGCCCTAAGGCGACCTTTGCATTCTCTATAGAGCACGTGGCCTGAAGGCAAGTAGTTATAGTCCCTCTGCAAGGTGTTTAGAAATTCGCTGTTCACGGACTCTAGTTCAGGCATTTGCCAGTTGTCGGCGGGCAAACTTTCGATATGCCTCATTAACGTATCGCCGCTATACCCAACAAAAGCCGTAAGCGACCCAACGGAAAACAGGATGATCAAAAGCCAAAAATATCTTTTCATAATTGTTCCTCAATTTCGTTTGTTGTCTAACTAGTCAAAGTAGAGTAGTTCTGTCCCCCTCGGGGTTTCCCCGAATGCACAGGACATACTACTATTTAGTACGCAAAAATTCAAGATGTAAAAACTGCTCCGCAAGAGACGGAGCAGCTGAAAGATGCTGAAGATTACTTAGCCACTAAGGCTTTGTATGCATGGAAACCAGCAATGGCACCCAAAATAGGACCTAAAATATATTCGAGTGTAAAGGAGCTGAGTGTGATCGCAACTGCCGGGTTAAGAATACCGGAAGACCCTATGAGCGCAGCAAACGCAATTCCAAAAAAGAGTGAGGCACCTACCACTATTCCGCTTACTGCTTCATGGGTCTTCTTAAATACAACGCTTGCTATCCCCATTGCAAAAAAGAAATTTCCCACAAACTCTGCTCCAAAGATCATTAGGTCAAAACTTCCTTGCGCACTTGGTACGGCGACTCCGACCATACTCGCTATCCAGAGCGCGAGCGCAGCACCGGCAATTTGTGCAACAATGTACCCTGCAGCTACTTTCGCACCTATAACCTTAATGCTCCACAGCCCAAGCGTAACTGCTGGGTTTATATGGGATCCAGAAACACCGCCTACCATATACACCATTAAGCCTAGAGATAACCCTGCCAAAATAGGCGTTGGGACAGGGAACTGCCCGCCGAGAGATAACACTACTATAAAAGCAAGCGCAAATGTGCCCAAGCCTTCAGCAACATACTTTTTCATTTTTTATGTTTTTAATTACACCCTTAGTATATCACTTTTAAAAGCTTCTCAAGTAGCGTAATGGCCTCAGCGGGTGTTTTTGTTTTGAACAATTCCTGACGAATGTCAGACGCACCGTCAAAACCGTTTATATACATCTTATAGAATTTGCGCATAGGCTCGAAACTCTTATGATCACCCAAAAACTCATGCCAAAGCCTTGTGTGCTCAATAGCCACCTCATACCTATCCCTGAGCGTTGGCTCTTTCTCCGCAAAAACAAAAAAATTCTTAAAAACACCGCGACCTATCATAATTCCATCACAACCGGTTTCCACTACTTTTTGACGGCCGTCAGAAAGTAGTAGAATATCACCATTACCTATAATTAGTGTTTCGGGGGAAATTTTATTTTTTAGCTCCACAATACGCGGCATATGGTCCCAATGCGCAGGAACTTTAGACATTTCCTTGCGTGTGCGCAGATGTACAGAAAGGGCGGCTGGTTTAGTTTCAAGAACTTCTTTAATCCACGTATCAATCTCGTCTTTGTTAAACCCAATTCGGGTTTTCACAGAAACCGGTAAGCTTCCCGCACCTTCCATAGCTGCCAAGATGATTTGCTTTGCATTCTCTGGGTTCTTCATACACGCCGCTCCTGCTCCCTGCTTTTCTACACTTTTGTCAGGGCAGCCCATGTTTATGTCTACACCGTCAAACCCAAGCTCTACTGCAAGCCCAGCAGCTGCCTTCATATGCATTGGGGTAGAAGTAAAAAACTGCGCCACTATAGGGCGCTCATTGTCTGCAAACTTAAGGTCAACCATAAGCCGTTTTCGGCCTTCTGGGTGCATGAGTCCATCCGCAGAGACAAACTCATTCCACACCACGTCCGGCTTGGCATACTTCGTCAGAATCTGCCGAAACGGGTAGTTAGTTACGTCCGCCATAGGAGCCAGAACAAAAAATGGCTTCTTCAAATTTTTCCAAAATCCTAAATTCATGTTTTTTTATTATACATTAAAAAAGCAGGGAATGGGGGCCTCTCAGCTGAAATAATATTTATTATTTGGGAGTAAGAAATAATGATGCACAAAAAGTTTATTGTCATTGGAGTGACTTTGTCACTTATTATAGTAGGGGTTTGGTTTTTCCGGCAGCAAACTACCATTTCTGAAATCAAACAAGAAATAGTAGGCGCAACCAAACAAGTCGCTGAGGAGATAATTGCCGAAGTAAACCCGCTTTCAATAGAAGCGCTCAGGAAAACAGAAACTCCAGGTAGTGAACTGACTATAGAAAAAATACTCTCGCCTGGTTCAAACTATAAACGGTATATTGCTTCGTATAAAAGTGAAGGATTGAAAATTTATGGACTACTATCTATTCCGAACACCAAAAAGCCGGTAGGTGGCTTTCCTGCAATAATCTTCAATCATGGATACATCCCTCCTACCCAGTACCGTACTACTGAAAAGTATGTATCGTACTTTGACTACTTAGCTAGGAATGGGTATGTGATATTCAAGCCAGATTATCGCGGACATGGTTCCTCAGAAGGCGACCCAAGCGGAGCATACGGCTTTAATGGGTATACAATAGACGTACTCAACGCATTTACAACCATTCAGAAGCACTCAGACGTCAATCCACAAAAAATTGGGATGTGGGGACACTCAATGGGCGGCTACATTACCTTGCGTTGTATGGTAGTACATAAAGACATTAAAGTGGGGGTTATTTGGGGTGGTGTAGTAGCTTCCCATGCTGACATGCTTACGCATTGGAATCGCAAAAATTCACCTCCGCCAAACCTACCGCAAAACGCGCGCAGGTGGCGTACTGCCCTAATCGAAACCTTTGGCTCACCTGAGACGAATAAAACCTTTTGGGACTCACTCTCAGCCAACAGTTTTCTTAAAGATCTCTCAGGTCCAATTCAACTCCACCATGCAGACACAGACAAAACTGTACCTGTGTCTTTCTCGCAAGAACTATATGAGGACTTACAAGCTGAACAAAGACCGAGCGAACTATACATATATGCAGGCGATGACCACAACATTAGTAAAAACTTTTCACTGGCCATGAAGCGCTCTCTTGCCTACTTTGACAAAATGCTTAAAAACTAGAAAGTGGATAATTCAGCAGCACAAAAGAAAAACTTATGCTAGAATGTAAGTGTAATTAAACACATTACATGAAACAAATAGGAAAATACTTATTCCCTATACCATTTCTGGTATTTGGAGTATTGCACCTTATCAACGGTGCCGCTATGGCCGGGATGGTGCCAGCTTGGTTACCCGGAGGCATCTTCTGGGTATACGTAACAGGTCTCGCACAAATAGCATTTGCGCTTGGCGCGTTTGCGGGCAAGTGGGACAAGACTGCAGCACAGTTACTTGCGGTCTTCTTACTCCTCGTCATACTTCTTGTGCATGTACCTCAAATCAGTCAAGCTATGACATTATCAAGCTTACTTAAGGACTTAGGTCTCTTGGCAGGAGCCCTTATGTACGCAGAAGCATTTGCAAAACAGAAATAGTAATAAAAAAACAGATTCCTCCGGGGATCTGTTTTTTTTAAATTAAATATTTTTCATTTTTTATTAATTTGTGTAAAATAAAGTAGTAAGGTAAATTAATCGGCAGCTGGTTTAACACATTGCATACAATGTAACTAGCTCCCCATAAGACATGATGAACAAAAAGA
>DASPKA010000052.1:0-9271 GCA_035628335.1 Patescibacteria group bacterium
TGCGTATAATTCAGCCACAGGTAAATGGGTAAACCAGACTAACACCTCGGCATCGGCGGGCGTACTTCAGGCTTCTTTTGCATCCATCGCACAAAATGCGTCTATACAGGTCCAAGGCGCAACTGCATTCCAAGTTTCGGAAAAATCTACTGGCAACACAACGTATAATATCAATTATAATTTTGAATCGCAGTACATTCAGCAAGATGCAGTGAATGGTACTGATTTCACTTCCACCACCGGCACTTCTACATTGTTCCCAGGCCAGGCGTACTTACATCCAACAACCTATGTTGCTCCAGCATATGACAATCCACTTGGTATGGGTGACCGTCAAACTACTGCATTGACCGTAACTTGGGCTGGCTCAAAGTGGCTCACGGGCTCAAGTAACGGTGATGATGCTATTGATGGGGAGCAAACAAGTTCTGGTGGTTTCCCCGTATACATGAGTGGTAACGATGCTCCAGCAGGCAGTGGCGGCTCGTATATGACTTTTGACTTTGGGCCTGGTGCGCATAAAGTGATTACAGCAGCTCAAGTATTCTTTACCTGCCGTGGCTCTACCAATCAAAATCCAGGCAACTGGTACTGGCAAGGGAGTAACGATGGGACGAGCTTTACAAATGTGAGCGCTGCGGAAACTGCGGCTACGAGCTATAATGGTACAGTGTATTGGTCTGAGTACACAGGCTTAGCCAGCAACACCACTGGGTACCGTTATTACCGCTGGATCCCAAGTAATGGACTATGGTTCGATGCTACCTGTAATGCTGGCGTTACTGAAGTTCAGTTCAAGATTGATAATGCCGTCTATACAACCGGCCCCTACTACATCACTACCAGTGACCAGACTCAGATTGACTTGACTAGCGCTAATAGCATCAATAGTGCAACTGTCACCGAATCTACGAATGCGAATCAGGTCATCAAATATCTGGTTTCCTTCGACGGTCGAGCAACTTGGAAATACTGGAATGGTTCATCCTGGCAAACTTCTACCCTGGCGAACGCACAGACAAATGGTCGTACGGGAGCACAGTTACAAACTGATCTGGCGAACTGGACAAGCGCGCAAGGTACGAAATTAGATATCGCTGCTTCATTCTTTACTTCTCAAACGAGCAATTCCCCGACACTGGACAACATCGCAGTGTCGGTAAATGGCAATACGTTTACTGCATTACGCGAAGGTGTAGATTATTCTCTCACGCGCGGTGTTTCTACCGGATCAACTGGTTTGACCGTTACTCGCTTGAAGACAGGTACAGCAGATATGGTAATTGACTATTCTGGTACTGCATTAGGCCAGGCATTTACCAACGGCGGCAATAGTTTTGGCGCACTCAATGTCATTGGTTCCAATGACAATAATGCATTAGCCTTCCGTACCAATTCAATTGAACGCGGTCGATTTGATACCAATGGTAATTTTGGTGTGGGCACGGTAACACCTGGTGCATTGTTCTCAGTCGGTGGCAATGCGTTGTTCAATGGCACAATAACAGTGAATGGGTGTGTGGGTTGTACCACAGGCTATGCCATGGCAGACGGCACCGCGGCTCTGCCTGGGTTGGCTTTTGCAAACGACACGGACACTGGTTTCTTCCGGCCGGCTACAAATACAATCGCGTTGTCTACAACTGGCACTGAAGCAGCAAGATTTAGCTCAACAGGTAATTTGGGTTTAGGCACAACCAATCCCGCAGCTAAACTGCATGTAGAAGGTAATATCAACGCAATGGTAGCAACGCAGATCCGCAACACTGGGGTATATGCAAACGGGAAAGCGGGTGTGATTTTTGGTAATGATACCTTAGCTGCGCTTGCTCAAATATTCGTTAACAGTTCGGGTGATAGCAGCTATGGTGGGGCGAATTCGTTTAATGTCTTTACTAACACCAATGTGCCAATTGCGTTCCATCCGCAGGGAACAGAGCGTGTCAGGATTACACCTGCTGGCAACTTTGGAATAGGTACCACTTCTCCGGTACAACTTTTGAGCGTAAATGGTTCAGGCTACTTTAACGGTAATGTTGGGATAGGTGTTGTTGCGACAGATAATGTACTGCAAGTGGTCGGTGATACCAAAATCACGAATGGCGAGATTTTCCTCAATGATCGCTTAAATGCGCCTTCTGGTATCAAGTTTACCCAAAACGCAGGCAATAACGTGACCGGACATTTCTATATGTACTATGGAGGTCCAAACCCCGTGCTTATCGCCTCTAACAATGGAGCGACAGATAACGTGGGTGTACAATTGACGCTCGGTGCAACTAGTTGGTCAGCTACTTCAGATAGACGGTTGAAGGAAAATATCAAAGACACCGAAGCTGGTCTCAGTGAATTGCTGGGCTTAAAAGTGCGCGAGTTTAACTTTATTGGTCAGGATAAGACCCAAAACGGCTTTATTGCTCAAGAGGTCTATGAGCAGTATAAACTTGCCGCAGTTAAGGGTTCAGACGAAACTAAGTATGATGAGCAGGGGAATCTTGAGGGTGCCTGGAGTGTAGACTACAACCAGATAACCGCGCTTTTGGTAAAGAGTGTGCAAGAGCAGCAGAAGCAGATTGTTTCTCTACAAGATGCTTTGGCAAAGTTGGGTCCAAAGCTTGAAGGTTTGGAAGTGTTGCTAGGATCAGACGAGACCTTAGGGCAGCGTTTGGTTTCTATGGAAAAGAGAATCACCAGCCTAGAAGAGAAGTTTGCTTCACTGGAAAAAGCCATTAGTCAAGTTGGTGCGAATGGTCAGATAACCATGGTGAACAATACAGTGAATAATTTGCTTGCTTCAGGTACCGTACAGCTGCTCGGTGATGTTGAAATTTCCGGTCATGTACTGGTTTCTAACGACACCGCGGGCAGGACGCTACTTGTTGCTGGGACTACCAGTGTGCATATTGCCTTCAAGAAAGCATATGCTTCAGCTCCACAAGTATTCCTGCAGGCAAAGTCTAGAGTTTCAGTATTGCCTGAAAATATAACCACTGAAGGCTTTGATATAACGTTGGCTGCTGCTGAGGGATTAGACATTACCGTTGATTGGTTTGCCGTTGGCACCACGAGCCAGACCCCTGCTTCTACTTCTGACCCAGTTGCAAACCCAGACTACCAAGTTGGTCCCGCATCGCAAGCTCCTTCTACATTACCTACGTCCAATGCAGAACCTGAAAGCGTTTCAACCGACGTGGAAACAACTCAGGTTCCCCACGAACCAGTCGCTGTTGAGAATGTCCCGGAGCAGGTTACTCCGGAAGTTGTTGAATAAATGATTTTAAAAGCCCTGAGCGAATCTAGTTAAATTCACTCAGGGCTTGTTTCTTAGGGTTGGATCATCCAGTCCCAATACGAGTGCCAGAAATGGCTAAGCACAAGCGCTGCGGCGAGAACGCAAATTGCGAATATCAGACGTTGTATGGTCCTGTCGCCTATAGCAAACAAGGCATCGCGCTCTGGCCAGCCATTGACGCGGCACGAGTGGCAGTAGCCACCTTTCATTTGGCTGCGGTACCATTTATTGTTGCACTCAGCAAACCGAACGCACTCAATGATTTTGTCATTCATATCGGCGTTGCTACTGCCGATAATTTCTGCATGCCTACCATCCTTCGGGTCATTTGGACTCATATTTTTTCTTTTTTAATCTAAGTATTAGTTCTTAAGTTATGGGATTATGAAATATAAGTTGTAAATTGTCAAGGGGTTAGGCATGTGGTATAATAGTCCTGTCCATGAAGATAAAAACTAATTTCATAAGCTATGGAAAAGGGTTTTAGTTTAAGATCCCATTCATAAAATACCCTTATATTTATAGTGGGATGCGCGTGACTAAGAAGACCCAACAAAAGAACCCTGTAAATTTTCAAGCGTTGTTTGAAGCTGCGCCAGATCTTTTTTTAGTACTCAAACCGGACACGCCTATATTTACTATCGTTGCTGTGAGCAGTGCATATGCTCGCGCGACCATGACTAAACGCGAAGAAATAATAGGTAAGGGCTTATTTAAAGTTTTTCCAGACAATCCAGAGGACGCAGAAGCTACTGGTACGCAGAATTTGTGTGCATCATTGGAGCGGGTAATTGCATCTGGTCAGTCGGATACTATGGCTGTTCAAAAATATGACATCCCGCTTCCAGGCGGAGGGTTTGAAGAGCGTCATTGGAGCCCGCTAAATACCCCTGTTTTTATACAAAATACTTTAACGTATATTATTCACCGCGTTGAAGACGTGACTGAGTTCATGAAATTGAAGGCACAGGGGATCCAGCAAAGCAAATTGGCTGAAGAGCTCCGCAGTAAAACCGGTGAGATGGAGCTTGAAATTTACCGCCGCGCGCAGGAAATTCAGCGTATAAACCAGCAACTCCTTGCTGCAAATGAACAGTTAAGTAGGCTTGATAAGCTCAAAACTGAATTTTTTTCTAATATTTCCCATGAATTTCGTACCCCCCTGAGCCTCATACTCGCGCCAATAACCGAGCTGCAAGCCTCTGCCGCGGATACAGAATTGAGAGAAGAACTTGATTTGATAGCGCGCAATGCACGCCGTTTGAACCGGCTTGTTAATAATTTGCTTGATTTCTCTCGTTTGGAGGCTGGCACAAATAAGGCAGCCTATGAACTGGTTGATTTACGAGAACTAACCCAGGATCTAGCCGCACATTTTACATCAGCCATGGAAAAAGCCCGACTTGATTATATTATTGATTGTCACTCTATTGCTCAGCCTACGTATGTTGATCGGGAGATGTGGGAGAAAATAGTTTTTAATTTGCTCTCTAATGCGTATAAGTACACTTTAACCGGAAGCGTGAAAGTAACTTTAGTTGAGGATGAGAATGAAGCAGTGCTAAGTGTAGCAGATACTGGTCAAGGCATTGCGCCTGAAGACTTACCGCACGTATTTGAGCGATTTTATAGGACTCACAGCAACGATGCTCGAAGTTTCGAAGGTTCGGGTATTGGACTTGCTCTGGTTTCTGAGCTTGCGAAGTTACATGGTGGACGCGTAGCTGTGGTAAGTACGCAAGGACAGGGAAGTAGCTTTAGCGTACGTATTCCAACTGGCCATGCACACCTGCCGCATGAGCAAATTCGTAAACGTACTAACATTCCTTCAAGAGATTTAGAAGAAGTCACTTCTTGGCTAACAGAGGAGACTGATCAAACAGACGAATCACCACATATTAATGTACTTGTAGTGGATGATAATGCAGACATGCGGGCGTATTTGCGGCGTGTCTTAAAGGCGGCTGGGTATTCAGTGGCTACTGCTCACGACGGGCGCTTGGCATTGCAAAAAATTGAGCGCGTTGAATTCGATCTTATTATCACTGATGTCATGATGCCGCATGTGGATGGATTTTCATTGCTTGCCCAACTTCGTTCAAATCCACGCACGCGCAGTATGCCGGTTATCATGATTTCAGCACGAGCTGGTAATGAAGCTGCTGTGGAAGGTATTGAGAAAGGTGCGGATGACTATGTTATTAAGCCGTTTACGGTGCGTGACCTTTTGGCGCGCGTAAAGACTCATTTGCGGCTTACGCAGCTTAGGTACCAAGAGGGTGGAGCGAACTCTAAAACCGCAGAATTCGTTGCAGATTTACGTCGGGGCATAGAGCAAGGAGAAATGCTCTTGTATTTTCAACCTATTGTAACGCTTGCTACTAACCAAATCGTCGCCGTGGAAGCCCTGGTGCGCTGGCAGCATCCTGATGGCATGCGGTATCCAAACGACTTTATCCCCCTGGCAGAAGAAAGCGGATTGATCATCCCGCTCGGGGAGTGGGTGATAGCAGAAGCCTGCCGTCAACAGAGGCGCTGGCGAGAGCTTGGACTCAATGCGAGAGTGAGTGTCAATGTATGTGCGCGCCAACTTGCTTCCGATACCTTTGTTCAGGAAGTACAAAAGATTATCCAAAAAAACGATGCTTTAGAATTCGAAATTACAGAAAGCGCCTTAATGCAGAATTTGGATCTCATTGAAGCACGGCTACGAGAATTAAAAGCCTTGGGTGTTACGTTAAGTTTGGATGATTTTGGGCAAGGGTATAGTTCGCTGAATTACGTACTGCGTTTGCCGTTGGATAATTTGAAAATAGACCGCGCCTTTGTTCATGACTGTTTGGCTCATGAAACCAGCGCGAATATTGTCAAAGCAATTTGCTACCTAGGGACAAGTCTTAAGCTTGGACTAATAGCTGAAGGTGTAGAACAAGCAGAGCAGGTAGAGTTTTTAAAACAAGCGGGATGTGAATTTATGCAAGGCTACTACATACTTCCCCCGAAGCCTTTTGATGACTTTATGGCATGGGTGAACAAAGAAAAGAAAACAACACTGGGTACGTAAAATTGCAGAGGAAATGGAAATAGAATCTACTTTAAAGAAAAAGAGTAGGGCCAAAAATGGCTCCGTATCCATTTTAAATGCGTGGTATAATAACAATACTTATGAAGACAAAAGAAAAAAATAAAATTTTAGCGCTGTGTATTGGGGTATTTTCTGTAATTTTTAGCTCAGCCTTTGCTCAGTCATCTGCCAGCTATAATGCTGTAGGTTCCCAGTTTGCCCCGGCTGTTGGAGCTGCGTCATCTTCATCGTTTATAGCCACCTCTGTGTTAGTCGCTATGCCAAGCGGCGCACCAGCTTCGCCAAGTTATCAGGCCGTAGTTGGCTCGCCAATACTAACCGGCTCGCCTACGAGCACTCCAACTACCCCCACAACTCCTACAAGCGGAGGCGGCTTTCCACCAGGCGGGTTTGGGGGTAGTAGCACAGGAAATAACACTTCTTCATCTTCATCATCCTCTGCTTCAAGTTCTGGAGGCGGAGACCAAAAAGGTTCAGACGGAGTTTCTTATGGAGACCAACAAGTATACAACGTACAAGTAGTGTTCCTTTCAACCACATCTGCAACCATTGCGTTTGAAACCCTCTACCCTGCGTTAACATCTGTAACTTTTGTTCCTGAGCGTCAACAAGAAGTGAAAGCCGCGGTGAAGGCAACACAACCTACCAAGACGCTTTCTACTACTCACACCCATGTCCTGCGAAACTTAACACCCAACACAACCCATCTCTTTACTCTGTTCGTTCAAAACCCAGACAGGACAAACATACTTTTCCAGAACGCAACATATAACTTTACAACAAAAGAAAGATCAGCAGCTGTACCAGCTGAGAAAAGAGCTCCTGTGACTACCTTTGAAGCAAGCAGGATAGCAGCAGATCGGGTGATCTTAAGCTGGCATACAGGTGACAAAGATATTGTTTCTGTAAAGATCTTCCGTTCTGAAACTAACTTCCCAAAGATACCAGGCGGCACACAGGTTTACGAAGGCAAGGATCAGGCATTTACAGACACAGTTCCAGACGACAAAGGCTACTATTATACATTGTTCCCCGTATATGCTGACGGTACCGTGGGGATAGGAATTCCTGCCAAAGCTCCTGCGTTTGGCTCAGGCACTGCAAGTCCAACCCCTCAAATTACTGAACAGAAGAGAATACTCCAGCCAACCTCAAAACCTTTTAACTGGATTCCTTGGATACTAGGCTTTAATTTCCTATTACTAATAACTATATTTATTGTCTTCTATAGTCGTAGAGAAAAAAAGAAAAGTTAAACCTAACAACCTCAACATATTGTTGGGGTTGTTTTTTTATTTGACATGTTTTTGTGTCAAATATGAAAAAATTTAAGCCTGTGGAAAAGTCACCCTATCTTTTTTTTATATTGTGTGGTTTAATAAATATATAGTTTTCTTGTCAAATGAAAGCAAAATTGTTTAACAAATAATAAAATTTAGTAAATTATATAAACCAAGACTAGCAGTAGAAATGCTCTTGGTTTATATCGTTTACGGCGACATAAATGCAAAGCAAAATAAACGGAAATTTTTCACGCATGTTTACACAAACACGCTTTCGTCTTGTGCGTACTTTTACACAACGTAGTAGGCACAAGGCACTGAACGTGTTTTTAGTTTTGGCTACCGTTCTTTCAACATTTTCTCCGCTGGCTTCTACTCCAGTGGTGCTTGCTGCGTCTGGTATTAATAAGACCATAGGCTTTGTCGGCCAATTGAAAACTCCGACTGGTGCAAATGTTGTTGATGGCGCATTGAATATGTACTTTGCCATTTTGAAAAGCGGAAATGCAATCTGGTACCAGGAGTATACAAACACGACTACAGGTCAGCCGAACTCACAGGTTAGTGTGGTTAACTCAAACTTCTCTGTTGAGCTTGGTGCAGTGCCAGGTAACTTGTTGCCTGTAGCTCAGCTGCATGATGACGACCTGACCATCGCAGTGCGTATAGGTACGGACGGTACCATGACTCCAAATTTGCCTATCACAACTGCAGTGCAAGCTTTGTACGCCGACACGTTGGACGGCATCGACTCTACTGGTTTTATACAAACTAACCAAGCTGCTTCTGTTTCTTCTCTCACTGCCTCAGGAGCGGCGAGCTTTAACAGCACACTTACTGCAACGCAAGGTGTTGCCATTCCGCTTGGTACTCCTGCCGTGATTACTAACACTCTATATAATGTGGGTGGATCTTTGTTCTTCAACGGGGCAGCAGTTGGCGGAGGAGTAGGGACCTCCGTTGCCATAGGAAACTCAGAGAACATTGCCTACCAGATTAAAGAAGCAGGTAATAATTTCTTCCTCATCAACACCAACGGTGACTCTATTACTTTTGGCAATGCTGCTACTAATCCTACTTACAGCTTTCTGGGTACTGGCGGACTTTCTATAACTGGCTCAACTACCGCAACTGGTGTATCAACCACCTTTTTGCAGAACTCAGGTGCAACAGCTTTGCAAGGCGCGACAAATATTTCCTCCACTTTAAATGTGGGCGGCCTGTCAACTTTGAGCGGGGGAGTAGTCGCAGTAGGTTCATCAACATTTGTTAACACCACCACTTTCGCAAATGGTCTGTATATTGGCTCAAGCACTCCAGCTTCCACAGGTAACGCGCTCTATGCCGTAGGTACTTCACTCTACTGGAATGGTCTGGCAGTGATAGGCAGTGGTGCTGTTGCGACAAGTATCTCTACCATAGGTTCAACTACCGTGAGTGGTGGATTGCCAACCGGTTTGCTCTTTGTTGATCAGAACGGAAAGTTAGGCCAGAATGCGAACATAACCTGGAACTCCACTACGAATGAATTTAGTGTCAACGGCAAGATGACTTTAACCGGTGGACTTGACCCCACGTATTTGCAATTTGCTGAAACCTCCACATCCACTG
>DASPKA010000053.1:0-20946 GCA_035628335.1 Patescibacteria group bacterium
GGCGGGTGAAGTATTCCACACATACTCCCTGTGTTTTGAAGATCCATTTGAGTGTTATGGTTGCACGTCCTAAACACCTGTCGCACACGAAAGCAACCATAGCCGCTCTTTCCTCGCTGAACCTAACTCTTCGTTTATGCGGATAAAAAGGAGTTGGAGGGGATAGCTCAAAACATGTACCCGCTGATACGCCTGGAACCAAAATGAGCTTTGTTGGGTAATGGAATTGGCAGAACGCACAGTTTATCCTGTATTCTTCTGTATCCCATTCGAGAATTTTTGGAATGCTGAGCATAGGTACTTGTAATGGATAAAACATGTAAACCTCTCTTAAGTTGTGGTGACTTTACAAGTATACACTACCACAAATAGAAAAGAGGCCAAGTCTATGCTTTCAGACCTAGCCTCGATTTTTCGCTTACTTTGTAAAAAAACTGTTTTGCGAACCCCTAGCAACGGAGCACGCTTGAGAAAGTTGAATTCTTGGGTGATGTCCACCTTCAGGAAAGTAGACTCTCCAGACCTGGTATATTCGCCCACTAACTTCTACGTACTCATCTTCTTGGGGAATGCGTGGAAGAATCCTCGTCCCCATTTTTTCACCATAGTTGCTGTAGATGTCAACTTTGTGACTTTGTTCCATTTTTGTCTCCTTTCATTTTTTGCACCTAGCGTATTCCTGAATCTACCATATTAAGACAACCCCATCAAGAACATGTAAACCCTGCAGAGAATAGTGCTTTTTGCATCTGTATCCTCTGTTCTCAATCCTAACGGCCGTCAGAATTAGGAACAAAGCGTTAAAGGTTGAAGATTTTTTTAATGTCGGAATCGTTATCTATTTTGTCTACACGTAAGAAGCGAATGTAATTGATAAGCTTAGAAGCTTTTAAGTATTCAACGGACGCCGGACTAATCATATAAGGAGAAATGTAGACGCTTGCTTGCAGGGCTTTAAAGCCAAGCTTTTTTAAAAGAGACCTCAGTTGTGCACGTACTTCGCGCGCCCCTTCCGGGACGTCAAAAATAACCAACTGCCATTTCTGTGCTATGCGTACCGTTGCTTCCGAAGTTGTTTTGGCAAAGAGTGCTTGTATTTTACCTTTTTTCGTAAGTGTAATAAGTTTTTTTGCATCTCTATACTCTTCCTTAATCCACCCTTGTTTAATCAGTCGATTAATCTGAGCATTAAATCTACGATTTGCATAATACTCAGTTAGTTCTGAGTATATAACTGACTCCAAAGAACGATACGTCACAAAAGGCTCTACAGCCTTTTTAGCAGCCAGTAAGCTCAGTATAATACGACTAGTTTTAGTCAGCTTTTTGTGATCACGTTTATACATGCTACCAATACTACCATATCCCCAGTATTTCTTACAATCTGTTCCCAATATTGACGGCCGTCATAATCAGGAGCAAAAAGCTAAAGGTAAATCGAGGTTAAACGTTTAAACTTGACCCTCAGCCTGTGCTTTTTGACCCAAGTCCTCCCGATCTGTTTTGTAAACTCTTTTGTTCTCAATCCTGACGGGCGTCAGAATTACGAACTGTTAAAATGCTATCATCAACTGGTGATAGCATTTTTCTTTCCCTATAAAGATTTGACCCTTAATTCCTGAAATTATAACTTTGTAATAACCTGAAAGGAGAGTGTAATGTTGAATCAACTAATGACTGTGAACAAGGGTTCTTTGCATGGCTATCATGAGTATGTGGTATTCCTCGGGGAGGAATAGCCCCGAATGCGTACCTTACCTCAAAAGACAGAAGTCCCGTTTTTTATTGACTACGTTACTGAAGTGGTCCTGCCATCCAGTTTTCAACAAGGCGAGAAGGCATTTCATCTTACTTCAGATAAAACATACGAGGACATCGTGGTGATCCCGGCTGGAATATTTGCATATCAAAAGGCCCAACTGTGCAAAGTTGAGCCTTGTTGTTTTTTAGCCAGGCCAGCCGCGCGGGTATTTGCGCCGTGAGCCTGTTCTTCGGTGACCGGAACGTACCATTCCGTCTCTGCTGAAAAATTCAAACAGCAGTGTTAGAATGTAACTTGGGTATCGCATCTTCATCTCCTTCCTGGGTCAGTCTATTTCATCTGCGTATTCTGCTTGAAGCCGCAGATTGTAGACGTGTTGGCGTTGGCACTCAACGCTGCAGTAGATACGCGCCTTGTTAGGCGCATGTGCGGTATTGACGCGCAGGACTTGACCGCCTAGCTCGGTCTTGTTTTCGCATTCGTTTTCGCATACGACAAAGTTTAAGGTGCCAATGCTGGCCCATCCAGGAGGGAGATTGTCGGCAATGCTGAATCTTTCTTTGGCCATCCGAAGCATCCAGTCAATAAGTGTCTGGTCTACGGTGACTAACTCAGGGGTTTGATTCGGGAGTAATTCTGCGGTCTATGTCCATATTTTCTCCTTTTTATAGTTTTGTTGGTGCGTCTAGTTCTAGACTATATCATATAGCTATAAAAAGTCAATGTTACATTAGGCCTGACTTGCGAAGGTGGGCGCAATATGCTATAATATATTTAGTTACAAAAATAAAAAAACAACCCAATAATCCCAAATGAAAAACAGACTCACACTTTTGAGGAAAGTTGCTTCCGTGATATTGCTATTTGCGTTCACGGGTTTTCCATTTACCTCACAGGCAGCTGTTCCAGCTACTTTAACATATGGTGCTGTACTTCAGACTACCAGTGGGGTTGCTGTGACTGGTGCCCATAACTTAACTTTTCGCATATATAACAGCCTTACTGGCGGGAGTGCGGTTTGGACGGAGGTTCATACTGGGGTAAATGTTTCAAATGGGGTTATTTCTAGGAGTTTGGGGGATATTACTCCATTGTCTTCAGTGGATTTCTCATTTCCTCTATATATAAGTCTTGAAGTGGATACGGATGGGGAAATGTCACCTCGCCAGACTCTTAGTTCTGTTCCGTTTGCCTTCCGATCAAATTCAGCTTACGGGGTTCAAACCGGCACCACCACCCCAAGTACAGCACAAACCGGTGACTTGTATTTTGACACGACCCTGAACCAGCTGTTTTACCGCACTTCTGCGGCGTGGATTCCTGTTGGCTCTTCATCTGGACTTACTTCTTTTAACGGCCTTACTGCTGCTAATCAAACTTTTGTAAATGACACAAATATAACCATTGTTTCCTCAGGCTCTACCCATACTTTTGGCTTCACTGGCATTTTGCCAGTAACTCGTGGCGGTACGGGTTTGGGCACAGTAACAGCTGGTGGAATTTTGTATGGAAATGGTACGGGTACTTTGGCAACACTAAGCGCTCCTACATCTGGGCAAGTTATGATAGGTTCAGCACTTGGGTTACCTTCTTTTGTAACTGTGTCTGGGGATGCGACGTTGACGAGTTCCGGGGTATTGTCTTTGCAAAGTGGTTCTGTGGATGCTACTAAGATTGTTGATGGATCAATAACTAACACAGATATTTCTTCAGGTGCGGCTATTGGATACAACAAGCTGAGTTTGTCGGGTAGTATTTTAAATACTGACATTGCAAACGCTGCGGGAGTGACATATGCCAAGCTTAATCTGGCCAATTCTATTCAAAATGCGGATATTGCTTCGAGTGCAGCAATTGCATACTCAAAGCTAAATTTGGCTACGAGTGTAACCAACAACGATATTGCTCCAGGTGCTGCGATAGCGTATTCCAAATTGAACTTAGCGACGTCAGTGACGAATAGTGACATATCAAGTAGTGCAGGTATCACTTACGGAAAGCTCAACCTGGTCAACAGTTTACAAAATGCAGATGTTGCTAGTGGTGCAGCTATTGCATATAGCAAATTGAACTTAAGCAATTCAGTTACCAATGCTGATATTGCTTCTAGTGCTGCTATTGCGTACTCGAAGCTTGCACTGAGTGGTAGTATTGCTAATAGTGATATATCAAATAGCGCAGCGATTGCGTATTCTAAACTCAACTTATCCGGCAGCTTGCTTGGCTCGGACCTGGCGCCAAACGCAGCCATAGCACTGTCTAAACTGGCCAGCGGAAGCGCTGGGCAAATAGTAGTCCTCAACGCAGCAGGTTCAGCAACCTATGTAAATGTGAGCGGTGATGTTGCGGTGTCAACAAGTGGCCTGACTACTATCCAGCCGGATGCAGTTATGCTTGGTACAGATACGACTGGAAATTTTGTCGCCAACATAGCTGCGGGTTCCGGGATTTCCGTGAGTGGAGGCGGTGAAAATGCAACGGTGACGGTGAGTTTAAATACAGCCGGTACTAATACCTGGTCCGGTACGCAAACCTTTGCTGCGCAGACCACCACAGGTACCGCAACTGCAACGGGTTTGAGTGCAAGTTATGCTGCAATAACCAACCAAACTACCAGCGGGACTGTGACCACAAATGGTATCAATGCTTCCAATGCGTACCTAGTGAACGCACAAGTAGTCGGGACCGCAACTCTGCCTCGCGGGACTACGTTTAATTCCATCAACTATTACTGGCCTAGTACTCAAGGTACGAATGGGCAAGCCCTGACGAACGATGGGACAGGCAACTTAGTGTGGGCTACGCTGTCTGGTGGCGGTACTTCTTCTGGCATTACCTCGTTAAATGGCATTTCTTCTACTGTCCAGACCTTTGCAAATGATACAAATGTAACTATTTCATCCAGTGGATCCACACATACGCTTGGCTTTACCGGCCAACTTACAGTTAGTAGAGGCGGTACTGGTGTGAGTACCTTTACCAGTAATGGAGTAGTGTACGGTAACGGCAGTGGCTCGCTACTTGTTACAGCCGCGCCAACCTCCGGTCAGGTGCTGCTGGGTTCCAGCGGCGGAGCGCCACAGTTTATTACCTTGCAAGGTGATGTAAGTGTGCTGGCAAGTGGAAGCACCACCATTGCCTCAGGTGCCATCACCTCAGCGAAAATTTTAGACAACACAATAACCAGCGCAGATATAGCTTCTGGCGCTGCGATTCCATATGCAAAGCTGTCGTTGACTGGTTCTATAACTGACAGTGATATAGCATCTGGCGCTGGGATTGTTTACGCTAAACTAAACATTGCAAATTCCATACAAAATGCAGACATTAGTTCTTCAGCGGGCATTGCACTTTCTAAGTTTGCCGTCGGTGCTCCAGGTCAGTTGCTGGTTGTATCTGCAACTGGTACTGCTACCTATGCTTCACTAAGTGGTGACGCTAGTCTTTCCTCAACTGGTACTTTGACACTAGCAAATTCTGGCGTAACTGCTGGGTCATATGGCGGCATGAGCATAGTGCCAGTGATTACTGTAGATAGCAAAGGACGCGTGACTTCCGTAGGCACGGCGGCTATTCCAGCTGGCTCAAGCGGCGGTATTGCTTCTTTTAATGGCTTAACAGTGGCTACACAAACTTTTGTAATCGATGCGGCTACTTCAGATATAGGCATTGCTTCTTCTGGTTCTACTCATACGCTCCATGTACCAGATGCTTCCGCGTCAGCTCGTGGTGTTGTGACCACTGGTGCACAAACTTTGGCAGGTAACAAAACCTTAACCGGTAACACCACCATGAGCGGAACACTTAACTTCGGCAGTCGCCAGGTAGTGGCAAGTACCGGGCAGGTAACTGCAGTACAGTTTGATGTTACAGGTGACGGAAATAGCTACAACTTTGATTACAACTTAGACGGTTCCAGCGACGCGGGAGACCCAACCATCACTTTGGTGCGCGGTCAGACTTACAAATTCAACGTTAACGCTTCTGGGCACCCATTCCAAATTCGCACCAGCAGCGGTGGTGCTGCGTATAACAGTGGAGTAACAAACAACGGTGCAGACAGTGGCACGGTAACTTTCACTGTTCCGTTTGATGCGCCAAGCTCTTTGGTCTACCAGTGTACTGTTCATGGCGCTATGCTTGGTACCATAAACATTGTCACTGCAGGTGCGAGTACTTCCGTAGCTGATACAGATGGCAACACTTCAGTGCAGACAGAAAATACTCCAAACGATAACACTATACGTTTTTTCACCAACGGCAGTTCACGCGCCACTATAGACAATAACGGTTTGTTTACGGTGAGCGGTGCACTCCTGGCAGGAAGCTTACAGGCATCTGGGACCCTCACCACCTCAGGGCTTGTTGCTACGACTGGGAGCATTAATAACCTATACAACACAAACATTGTCACTAGCGGTACGGGAAGCTTTATAGGCACCCAGTTCAACAACGTAGGTTACTACTGGCCGCAAACCAGTGGTTCTGTTGGACAGGTTTTGACTTCCAACGGCGCAGGAGGATTGTCCTGGACTACGGTTTCAGGAGGCGGTGGTGGAACGGGAACTATCTCTCTTGGGCTGGTTGCAGATGGAGGTGTTGCCCAGACTATTTTGAACGCCGGGACTATTACACTACAAGGCGGAAGTGGCATAACCACTTCCAGCGCAGCTACAAACACATTTGTAGTTAACTTTGACGGCACAAAAGTTGCTGATACCACCTTTGGCACTGGCACAGTATACACTTGGAACTTTAACGCAGGTTCAGACACCACTCGGGTTGGTTTTTCAAGCGCTGCTATGACTATAAAAGACAACTCAGAACTTCGTTTAGCTGATGGGAGTAACACCTACTATATCGGGCTACGTGCAGCTTCTGCACTGTCTGCTCAGTACGGTATTGAACTGCCAGATAACCAGGGCGCGGCAGGCGACACTTTGGTAAATGACGGCAACGGCTCATTGAGTTGGCAGAAAGTGTTTATAAACTCCGGGGACAGTAACGCAGACATACTGGAAACTGGTACAGATGGTATAGATTTAGCAATAGTTACAGATGGTTTAGAGCGAGTTCGTGTGACTAATGACGGCAACGTGGGTATAGGTACCAACAACCCAACTGCTACCTTTCATGTTGCAACTGCTACTACGGGCGTTAATGTAGCAACTTTTGTAAACGGCACCGGGAGCTGTTCTATAAACCCAACGAGTACTGCCCTGTCATGTAGTTCAGACAAAAATCTGAAAAATAACATTCAGTCATTTGGCACAAAAACATTGGCTGATGTACTCAAACTGAACCCAGTAACATTCCAATGGAATAGTGGAGAGGGTAGCGACTCACATAGTGGCTTCATAGCACAAGAAGTTGAGGAAATTATGCCAGAGCTGGTATCAATTGGAGCTGATGGGTATAAGTCAGTGAACTATATGGGCTTTGCTCCATTTCTAACTTCAGCTATTCAGGCTCAGCAAAAACAGTTGGAGGAATTTTCTAAAAAACTAAGCAGTTCTGGTTCTGTAGAAGGCCTGCAAGTCTTGTCTGGCTCATCAGAGGTTTTGCTTCAACACTTAAATGCTCTTGAGAACAGGGTTAGTACACTCGAGTACGAAGTGCAACAGCTGAAAGCTGAGATAAAGCAACTAAAAGGCGAAACAGAATCAAATCCTGAGTACCAGGTGGGACCTCCATCACAACAGTCACCTACTGTTGGACCCTCTGAAGAAAATGTAGAGTCAGCAAGTTTGCCCGCGACTCCAACCGAGACCCCAACAGGACCTGTAAGTTCAACAGAAACACAGCAGCCTGAAGCCGTTCCAACACAAGCGCCAAACATCGATCCTGCTACTGCTCCTTAGGTGATATCACAAGATTAAAAGTCCCCCGATTCCGCATCGGGAGACTATTTTATGGTGTGTCACTAAAAAGGACTTAGGGCACCAAAGCGCATGAGGGAATCTCTCTGAACAACGTTGTTGCATACGTTCTCCTGGCATAACGTGCATGTGCTCTTAGAGGATTTTATAAAGCTCTCAGAAGGACCAGGGGAAAAGAAAGGGAGGAGGTGATGATCAAAATACGACAGTAGACGTTTGTCCGCTGCCGTATTTATATTATTTAGGAGTCCGGTTCATTTTCGTGATGAAGAGGTTTTGCAGGTTGTGCTTTGCCTCTTTCATACTACATCCTACGGGAAAGCACTTTCGTACCTCCCTGCCATATATCTTCTCTTTGCTTTCCATTGCCTTGAGCAGTCCATTTAAAGAGTCTGCCATGATGTCTGAGTCAAGGTCATCTCTGCAGAAACGGCCGAGTTCAGCTATAAACGAAAGGTGGCGATGGAGCATAAGCACGGTTATAATTTGTTCAGCTCCTCTATGGACTTTTTGAGCATCTTGGTCGGTTAGTACAATGTTGCCTCGAGCTGCAAGACGGATCCGTATTCGCAAAGAGTGCCACCTCATGCGCAGGGGGTAACATTTTTCACAGTACTTGTTATACAACCATTGGTGGGCTTCAAGTACAGAGTTCCATGCGAGTTTTAAGAGTATATACATCATATATACCTCCTTCAGTGTTTCATAATAGTAGCATAGAAAAAATTAATATTGTTTTAATCTTTTAAGAGTTATTTTAAGATGGATAAGGAGGAAACATGGTATGGTACATTTGTTCGTTTGTTTACTGGTTTTTACATGGTTGGGTGGAATCTGGCTTTTGGAGAAAGAGTACCAGGAGAAAGGCAAGGCAGGCGAAGCCGGCAGTGGTGCAGGAAAAGCTTATTTTGTCTTGTTAGCCGGCGCAATAGGTTGCGTTTTAGAAGTAGGGAGCATTGTGAACTACTTACTACCAGAACTACACTATTTATTAGTGGCCCTAGCGGCATTACCGCTAGGTATATCTATTGCATTTTACGTCACTGCCCGGTGGATACAATTCGTCCAGAGACCTTACAAAAACTCATCAAGGTAGGAAAACTAGGCAAGTCTTCACGCAAGGCTTGCCATTTACTTTTGGTCGCGGTTTGACTGCTAGGTATTATTTGTATAGCTTGGTATAAGGGAAGTCTTTTAGACAATTACAAATAGGAGAGAAATAATGACACGAGGTCAGGTCTTAACCACGTTGCAAATAATCGCAGCTCAGGTACTGGGTACTTCGATTTCCGGTGTGCCTATGGACAGGGTACTGAGTTACACAGAGCAAACAGCAATCACAGATGCAGTTTCCGGGATTCTTGGAGTACTCATTTACGACCATACTACCCAAGTGACCCTGCGGGTCATGCTGGACGACTACTCCAGGCTGCATCCAAGACCAGTCTAGCTAAGATATGGAGGTGCTGAATGAACGCTTCTGACCGTAAAACAACTGGGAGCGAGGACGCTGAGGGTTTTAATTTCGAAACTCTCAGAAAATTGAGAGAGGAGTTGCACCGTTTCCTTGAGAATTGTCGCAGCAGGCGACCACCGGCTAAACCTCTCAAACGAGATGAACGTCGCGAAAACATAAAAACCTGGGACGGCCCAGGCCACGCAGCGTGATAGCTTTTCTCCATCAGATCAAACTAAGTATCTGATGGAGAATTTTTTATTACTCACTGTAATTTTAATTTATAGATTTTGGGTGTATAGTTATTTTGTAAGGTCATTGTAATTTTTAAAAATTATATTATGAGAAAAATAATCGTTTTAACATTTTTAACACTTGATGGAGTGATGCAGGCACCTGGGGGCCCAGAAGAAGATACGTCTGGAGGGTTCGAGTATGGGGGGTGGACCGTTCCGTATTTTGATGAGATGGCTGGTCAAATAATGGCTGAACAGATGAAGCAACCGTTTAACTTACTTCTTGGAAGAAAGACCTTCGAGATATTTGCCTCTTACTGGCCATCTCACGCTGATCAGTGGCCGGGAATAAACGAGTCAACGAAGTATGTAGTTTCAAATACATTGAACAGTCCCGCATGGGAAAACTCTGTGGTTATAAAAGGTGATGTTATAGAGGAGCTAAAAAAGCTTAAAGCAGAAACTGGACCAGACCTGAAGGTGTATGGAAGCGGTAAGCTCGTTCAAACACTGCTCCAGCATGACCTGGTAGATGAGCTCTGGCTCAAGATTTTCCCAATCACTCTCGGTCAGGGCAAGCGCTTGTTCGCAGAAGGCACTATCCCCGCAGCTTTCATTCTCACAAGCAGTCATGTCTCCCCACGTGGAGTGATACTAGCGAACTACCAGCGTGCGGGAGAAGTCAAGACCGGATCTTTTTAGTTAACTATTTGACACCTAGATTTTTTGGAGAGGGGTAAAAAGAAAACTCCAGACAACCAAACTCATACTAGGAGTGTGGTTATGTGAAGCTTTTGGTATTAAGCTGTTAAAAAGAGGTACTAAGATTTAGAAGTGTCTTCTTACATCCCAATAGCTCGCATTTTCGGTAGTAGGAATGTGCAGGTCAAGATGCTTGACTTCTGGTGAGCCGCAGGTAAAGTCTACGCTAACGGTAATAGCGTATTTCCCATGACTTACTTTCGTAAGCGTCACCTGATTTAGAATATCTTTTTTTGCTTCTGGGCCACAGCGTTGGGATGTCCACATCTGCACCGTCTGCTCTACAAGAACAGCATTGTTTTGCTCAACCTTTCTATCAACTATAATCATCGTTGCTGTGAGAAAAGCAAGTGCTGCCACAATGCTGATTAGTAATGTCGCTGCTGTAGTAGCTTTCCAACTCCATCCTTTTTTGCTCTTTTCAGACATATATTCTCCTTTATATAGTTTTTTCGCTGAAAAATCATATCATTTTGCCCTAGAACGTACAATATCCATCTCATAGGCGGGCGTCTTTTTCAGTCTTTGAAAGGTCGCGATTTTGTGGTTTACTTTAAGATTGCTGTAATTGTTATTAAATTTTAGAATTTTCCCAGTAGATCAATAAAAAGGAGCTGATATGGACACCATAAACGTTTGGATATTACTTAATCAACGTTCTCAGGCACACGAGCGCGAGTCCAAGAAAAAACCTAACCAAGATCATGCCCAATGATTCACCTCAAAGGCAAGCCCCACTTACACATAAGGCACATTATCAGGAGCGTAAAAAAAACTCCGCAAACCTTTCCATGCTTTTGAAAAATAGTCTTACTATGAAAATTTTCCTTTGTAATGTAATGTACTAAATTCGAAGGTTTAGTCCCCGTACTCTGCAATATATCCAAAAATTTAACAAGAATCACCACAAACCCTGCAGTATTAGCCTTACCTCCTATGTTGGAAAAGCCACTTGTTTCGACGGTTGAGTCGAAGCAAATGGCTTTTTGTGTTCTCAGGAGAGCTGTGCCAGCCACCACCAGCTAGTGCCGTAAGTGACAGCACGCGGGATCAGCCTGGGGACCCACACGCCCTGCTCTGGAAAAAGTGCAACAGAGTAACATTTGCCATTGCGAATGTACTGCACTTCACCAATCCCAATAGGATTTGTACCATTGGGGTTTGGGTAAGTTTCCATAAACGGACCAAACCACTTCGGGTCAGGGTTCTTTGCACCGTGATCTTCAACGCTAAATGCAATTCTGTCGAGGCTATGGACGCTTTTGGCTGAAGGAATGAGTAGGAATATCCCTTCCCATGGTATTGTTGCTCGTTTTGTATCGGCAAACAGAGGTGAGTATTCCAAGCCTCCTGTATCCACTGAGTGTCGCTGCAACAGTTGGAGCGTGGTCAGGTGTTTGCTGGTTAGTTTCAAGATAAACTTTTCTTGCAGTTTCGGTGCTTCTAACATTACATTTTCATCTCCTTTTGCATTTCTGGGTTTGCATTGTCTACAGGGAACTATATCTTTCTTACTATTGTCTGTAAAGTAAACTCAAATATAGAAGGCTCTCTGCGATTGGATCTTCGATTATTATATATTTTAGGTGTGTGTAATTTTGTAAATAAAGATAATAAATATGTGATTAGTATTTATAATATGCGTTGTATGACCTTCGTTCTATTGGCAGGTGAAGCAAGTAACTGTTCACGCCTCTGAGCGTATGGCCCGTTTCCCGGGGGAATACTCATCTTCCGGAGTGGGTATACCCTGTACACCTGGTGAAATTCCAGGTTCCCAGGACTACTCTACATTTCGCAACGTCCTCGTAACCGCTGCGCTACTAGCGACGACAGTGTTAACCGTGAAGGCGGAGCTGTGCTTGGGCTGCTCGTTTTCGGATCGCTTAATCTCGGGCATTTCCTCGAGATTAGCTTTTGAAGATTGTTAACTGTTACAGCATAACGTGTTGTGCTTGGTTTAATTCCGTGCTTTAATGAAGGCAGGGTAAAATATAAAAGAAACATACAAAGCAGGTATGAAAAGAGTAAAAAAAGGACTGTATGAGTTTTTTGCTATCACTGTGTTGTTTGCACAAGGGTTTATTGTAAGCCCTGCTGTTGCGGCGACTTTTCCTGCTATTCCAAAACAGATTGGATTTCATGCAAAGCTTTTAACTTCATCAGGTGCTGTTATCACTGGTTCTCCCGCGGTAACATTTAAAATTTATAATGTATCTACTGGCGGAAGTTCGCTATACAGTGATACTCAAAACTTGACTGCGCCAAGCAGTACGTGTACTTTTACGCCTTGTTATGGCACTGACGGAGTGTTTTCAGCGTATATAGGAGCTGGGAGTGGCGGGAATATAAACTTACCATTTGATCAACCCTACTATGTGGAAATGGTTGTAGGTGGGGAAACCCTTACTCCTCGCATTTTAATTGCCAGTGTTGCTTTTACGTATACTGCAAGTCAGTCGCTTGGTACCGTGGTGGCAACGGCAACACCTACTGGTACGGTCACTGCTGGGAGTCTGTATTTTAATACCACTTCAAACCAACTGTTTGTCTCAGATGGGACTAGTTGGAATTCTCTGGGCGGATCTGGAACTGGCACCTCAGTATTTACAAATTTAGTGCAGGCTACTGCTGGCCTGTCTGTTACTGGAAGTATGTCTGTTGCGGGAACCAGTACATCTTTAGGAGCTGCTACAAATTTTCTTGTAAACTCTGGGGTTACAGTGTTACAAAATACTCTTTCAGTGTCCGGCTTAGCTACTTTAGGTAGTGGGTTTGTGGCAGCTGGGTCATCTACTGTAGCGGGAACTTTTACGGTGAGTGGTACAACAACTTTAAGTTCTGGAATTTTGGTAGCGAATGGGGTGACTTACACATTGCCCGTTACCCAAGCTGCGGGTGTAGGATATCTATTGACTAACAACGGCTCCGGCACACTGTCCTGGACTGCGCCTGGCACGTGTTCTACTTGTATTGTGCAGGGCGGCAATGCATTTGCTCAGTCAGTTGTGGTGGGGAGCAATGATGCCCAGTCTGTGTTGCTTGAGACAAATAACAATACACGCCTCACTATTGATAGCAACGGCAACTTTATCTTTGGCTCATCAACATCAGCTGTTGCTCCAACCTTTACTTTAGTCGGCACTGGTGCTGCATCTTTTGGCGGGACTTTGGCGGTTACCAATCTTTCGACTTTTAATTCTGGAATTATTACCATAGGTTCCTCTACGCTGGTTGGCTCAGCCACAGTAGCAGGCAGCTTGACTACGCAAAATATATTCGCCCAAAATATCTGGGGCAATAACGCTAACTTCTCCGGCAATGGCACAGTCAGCGGCAGTTTTAACGCAGGTTCGACTACGCTCACTGCCTTATCGGCCGGCAATACAGCTGTAAATACTTTGAATGCCGCGACCAGCACGCTCGCTAACACCACTATCAACGGCACACTCAGTAGCGGCACTACCAGTGTCACTGGCCCCCTGGGAATTTCCGGTACTACCACAGCAGCGGGCATGAGTGCAACTTACCTCACCAACTCAGGCGCGACTGTTTTGCAGTCAACTCTTACCGCTGCAGGCCTGGCTTCGCTGAACGCGGGGTATATAGCAGCTGGTTCATCTACCGTTATCGGCAACTTCACTACCACTGGGTCAAACACCTTTGCTAACAGCAACATGTCTATCAATGGTGTGTACTACAACTGGACTAACACCCAGTCATCAGGAACTAAGTTCTTACAAAATGATGGATCTGGCAACCTGACCTGGGCAGCTGTACCATCTGGAACTTCAACGCCTCTCACTGATAACACCAACCCAGCCTTTAGCGTATATGAGGGCGGTAATAACTATATTTCTATTTCGACCCTAAATGGCAGTGAGAATATTACCTTTGGTACAACTTCGATTAATCAGTCGTTTACTTTTGCTGGGGTTGGGACCACTACGTTTCAAGGACCATTAAGTTTAAATAATATTTTAAATGTCACGGGTGCAGCTGTGTTTTCTTCTTTACCAGCGTTACCACTTGCAAATGGCAGCTTGCTAGTTGGCAGTACAACTGCCAACGCAGTTCCATTGGCACCGGGGACAAATGGTCAGGTGCTTGGTATATCCGGCGGTGTGCCAAGTTGGGTGACAACACCAGATGCAACGGGCATAACTTCGTTAAATGGTTTAACTGGAGCTACACAGACATTTGCAAATGATACCAATGTAACTTTGAGTTCCTCGGGCGCGACTCACACTATTGGCTGGTTGGGTCAGCTTTCTGTTCCGCGCGGAGGGACGGGAGCAGCGTCATTTACTGCTAACGGTATTCTCTTGGGCAATGGGACGAGCGCGCTGCAAAGTACTTTAGCTCCAACTGCTGGACAGATTTTAATAGGCAACAGTAGTGGCGTGCCAATATTTGCATCAGTGTTTGGTGATGCATCGTTGGCAGCTAGCGGTACTTTGACGCTTGCTAATACCGGGGTTAGTGCGGGGACGTTTGGATCTGCTACGGTTATACCCGTGATTACTCTTGATAGCAAAGGTAGGCTTACTGCAGTTGGTACAACGGCCATCACATCTGTTGCAGTTGGTACTCAGCTTAACAACACACTACGTTGGAACGGGAGTAGTTGGGTGGAAAGTTCACTATTGCAAAATGATACAACTGGAATAACAGTAAACGGCACATCTACGTTCAGTGGTTTGGCCAGACTTACGAGCGGATTTATCGCGAGCGGCTCATCCACCGTGACAGGGTCTGCTACAGTTGCTGGGTTGGTGCTTTCTGATCAAAATGCGAATAGCATACCCTGGGCTCTGTATGAGGCACCCAGTGGTGGTTTAATTTTTGACTACGTTGGACAACAGGCCAAGCTTACTGCCGCAGGGTTGTTATTTACTAAAGGAATAATTTCCACGGGTTCTTCAACAATGGTGGGCGATACAACAATAACTGGTACCACCACTTTGCCTTCTGGCGTTTTGGCTATTCGTGGTGTGAGCTATTATTTCCCTGTCAGCGGTGGCAGTAGTGGGCAATTTTTACAAACTGACGGAAGTGGGCAGCTTAACTGGGCACCTGCAATTACATCGGGTTATCTGTCTCAATTAAACGGTCTCACTGTTGCGACACAAAGCTTTGCAGTAGGTTCTTTGGGTAGTGATTTTAACATCTCATCTGTTGGCGGCACGCATACGTTTAACTTACCAGATGCTGGAACTGCGTCGCGAGGCGTTGTAACAACTAGTGCTCAACAGTTTGCAGGCAACAAGACTTTCACTGGCTCAGCAACAGTGGTGGGTGCGTTTAATGCGAGCACCGCGAACTTAGCTGCCGCAAATATTTCTGGTAACACCACCCTCGGTGGGACGCTTAATTCTGGCAACCGTACCGTGGTTTCAGCAGTTGGTCAAGTATCGGCTGTACAGTTTGATGTGACGGGAGACGGGGCAAATTATAATTTTGATTATGATTTAAACGGCAGCAGTGACGCAGCTGATCCCACTATAACTTTAGTGCGCGGGCAGACGTATAAGTTTAATGTCAACGCCTCTGGTCATCCGTTCCAAATCCGCGTGTCTGACGGCGGCGCTGCTTATAATACCGGAGTAACTAACAATGGGGCTGACACATCAACAGTGACCTTCCAAGTGCCATTTGATGCGCCAAACGAACTGGTGTATCAGTGTACGAGCCACGCGGGTATGGTGGGAAAACTTCGCATTGTAAACCAGTCGATACTTACCGACGCTGATGGTAATACAAATGTTTTGGTTGAGCAGTCAGCCAATGACGATACCATACGGTTTGTAACTGCTGGCTCGGAGCGCGCTTCTATAGGTAGTAGCGGAGGTCTGGCCTTGGCAAACCTTGTGCCAGGGGTAACGACAAACGTGCTCTACAACAACAACGGCACGCTCTACTTCAATGGCGCCGCAGTGGGTGGAAGCGGTGGAAACACTTCGCAATTCGGCACAACTACAACGGGCTTATATACGTTGAGTAATTTGTCGGTAGGCACAGCTGTGACCTCAGGTGCTCTCCTAACGGTGGCAACAGGCACAACAACAGGCTTACAAGTCTTAAGTTCCGGCTTAGTCACGCTTAATACCGGCTTTATTGCTACCGGATCGTCGACGCATACTGGTACCACAACTGTGTCAAATGCTTTAACTCGCTTGATTGGTCAAACACTTACGACCCAGACCACTAACTCAGTTGGAGCACTTCAGGTGTCTGGCAGTATTGCAAAAAATGACGCGACTACGAAATCATTTAGCATCATGAGTTTGAATCCAACTCTCAATACAGGCGCTTCAAATGCTAACACGACGTTCACGGTGCTCGATATAAATACAACCAACACTTCAGTTACTGGGATTGATAACCCATCTTACCTTATCAACGCAAAGTATGGTGGCGCAGCTCGTTTTACCGTAGGCACTGACGGTACGGTCTTTGCAAATAGCACGGTCGCAGCTCCCATCTTTTATGATTCCAACGGCTTGTTCCAGCTTTCTTCAAACGCCACGGATGCTTTGACGTTCGCTTCGAGTGGGGATATCACCTGGACCTCCACTGCAGATATTTTTGGTGCTAAGGATTTGAGCGTGACCCGGGCTGCGGCCGGAATGCTTCGGATCTCCGACGCGAGTACAGGCGCGGGCAAGCTCCATATCGGCGGCTCAGGCAACTTAAATGCTAACGCGCTACTGAATGTCGGCACAGGCAGCTTACCCACTTTGTTCGTTGGGGTAAATGACTCGGTCGGCATGGGCAGCGCAACCCCGTTTGCTAGACTCGGTATTGTCGGGACTTCCTTAAGCACGCAACCCACCAACGCGGTTGGTGCGGTGGCTGTTGGAGGCAGTGTGACCAAAAACGACGCGACAAATAAAGCCTACAACGCGGTACTCATCAAACCAACCTTAAACACTGGCGCTTCGAACAACAACCTGGATTTCACGGTTTTAAATATTGATACTGTAAATACAAATACCACGGGTGTTAGTACGAGTTTAATTGTGGCGAAATACGGGGGCGTCCAGCAATTCTTGGTTGACAGCAGCGGTGCAGTTAATGCAAGTAATCGCGTTGCGGCAAATGGCTTCCTGGATCTCAATGGCTTCTATAGTCTTGACGCTAGTGGCTCAGATACAATTGCACTTGGTTCGGGTAACAACCTGGCTTGGAGTGCAACGGGTTTATACAGCGGAAGTAAAGACTTAGGTTTGACTCGTGCGGCCTCTGGGATCCTGCGTTTGAGTAACGCAAGCACTGGTACGGGTAAGCTGGTTATAGGCAACAGTTCCAATGTCCTGACTAACGGGTTGTTAAACGTTGGTACCGCTGCATCCCCGAGTTTGTTCGTGCACGTTAATGGAAATGTGGGAGTTGGTACCGCAACTCCGACGGCAAACCTCACCGTAGCGGGTACTGCCTCGGCTTCGTGTTTTTCAATTGATGGCCTCACCTGTCTGTCTTCTGCTGTTCCGCTGTCTGGTAGCCAGGGACAAGTGGCATATTTCTCTGGGACGAACAGCGCGGTTGGAACTTCGTCACTGTTTATAGCGAGTAGTGGCAATGTTGGTATTGGCACTACTACGCCGAAGGCGAGGTTGGATGTAGGTAATGGAAAAATAGTAGGCGGAACCTTTTCTGGAACACCATCACGTTTAAACACGCTTGATTTAAGCGCTGAAAGTGGCCAGTCTTCATCTGTATTCACTATGGCTCAAGGCGGTCAGTTTAAGTTAATTGAAAGCGGTGGCAATGGCGACTTGTCGTTACAGTTATACGCTACTAACCCGTCAGCCCGAGCATATATTCACTCTTATAACGAGTCAGAATTATATATTCAAACCCAAAATGTTTCTCCAATTATTTTCCGGCCGTTTACTACGGAAGCTATGAGAATGGTCTATGGCGGCGCAGGTGTCCCAGCTAAAGTCTCACTAGGATCCTCTACCCCTTATGGGCAATTGGCTATACAGCCGAATAGTTCTCAAACCTTCCCTCCTTTGCTGGTTGGGTCTATAACAAATGCTACGGCTTTTGTGGTTACCTATAACGGTAATGTTGGAGTTGGTACGGTGGCGCCGATGTCGAGATTGGCAGTTGTTGGTAATAGCTACACCTCAGGTACAGCTACAGCAGCGTGTTTCACTACAGATGGCAGTACGTGTTTGTCCTCGGGCAGTACGGTGACGGGTTCTCAAGGACAGGTGGCATATTTTTCAGGGGCTAATACAGCAGTAGGTACTTCAACATTGTTTATTGCAAGTAGTAGCAACGTCGGGATTGGCACTACTACGCCTTACCAGCCGTTGATGGTCGCGGATAGTGGAGGCAATGCGTTAGCTTTACAGCCTTCGAACACAACCATATACGCATATGGAAATGGCAGCAATGTTTCGCTGACCTTGCAACCTAAAGGCGTTTCACCGGTGTACACCATGAACGGTGTTTCTGATAATGTTACGTATTGGATGAAGACTAATTCTTTCCGACCAGGATACGCAGATTTTCGCAATACAACTGACAGTGGCGGCGTGGGAGTGAGAGGAACTAATCTGCAGGCAACTGGTAATTTTGAGCTTGGCGATAATGCGGCAGGGGGAACGCTCGGATATAGCGGGAGTTTGGTTTCTTTGCTTTTAACAAATAATACTAGCTTTAAGATTGGCACGGCTTCTGCAGATATTTTACGGATTACCTCCGGCGGTAACGTCGGCATAGGCACTACTACGCCGACCCAGCTCTTTGTAGTAGGTACGAACACTGGTAACGCGCTTGCATTTAACGCGGCGCCTGGCAGGTTGGGTGTAGGAACTATAAACCCGAGTTACAAGGTAGAGATAGTAGATACGACCAGCGGGAGTCCACCGCTCAGTGTCACTGATAATACGGGCAGTTGTACGTATAGTAATATAGATGGCGGATATAATTGTACTTCAGACGCTAGGCTTAAAACTGCAACAGGTAATTATGACAATGTGCTCAGTAAGCTGGACAATTTCCAGGCTGTTAATTTTAACTGGCTCTCAACAGGTATGAGTACGTTTGGCGTTATAGCTCAAGATCTGCAGCGCTCATTCCCAGAGCTGGTTAAGGTTGGCGAAACTCCAGATGATTATTTAAGCGTTTCTTACGGCAAGTTTGGCGTGGTTGCGATGCAGGGTCTTAAAGAGTTGAGTGAAAAGACTCTGCCGCTCGCCGAAGCTTTGCGAACAGTCGCGCCTAAATTTGAAGGTCTGGATGTGTTGCTGGGAAACGAACAGACCTTAGTTGAGCGTTTGCAAAGTATTGAGTCGAGACTCGCTGCTTTAGAAAAGAAAATGGATGGACAAATGATTGCGAATTTAGCTGCATCCCGCGCAGTCACCGTGTTAGGTGAGGTCGAAATTGGGGGTAAGCTCTATGTCTCTTCGGAAATAAGCGGGGTAGTGAGCATGCCCGCGGGCACCACATCTGTTGAGGTACATTTTGCTTCGCCCTTTAGGAATGTGCCGACTGTGACGGTAACACCCAAGTCTTTTGTGGGTAGCTATCGAGTCACAGGGGAAACTGAAACTGGGTTTGTTGTGGAAGTGGAGAAGGTGCAGACAGAAGCAGCGCACTTTGTGTGGATCGCACTAGGATCTGGGGTATCACAAGCTACTCCTGACTCAACTACGAACCGAGACGCACAAGGTAGGGAGTATGGATTTGGTTCGGCTGAGCCTGTGGCAGTCACTGAGACTGTGACTGAAGATACTGAAGAAGACCCACACTCAGGAAATTAAGTTTTGGCCTTGCTATTGGGGATAACTTGCCGGTTGGTGTTCCAATTGCAGCAATTAGGGTTACCTAATCGGCGCTAAACTTTGTACACTGGTAGCATGGCTACCAAAGATACAAAACACAACTTAATGTTCCTAAAAAAGAATATCCTTGACCGATATATCCGTCGTTCCTTGACCAGAAAACAAACTGCTGAATTGCTTAAGATGCACCCTTTAGCAGTCAGCAGGCTGAAAGCTAACTACCTGAAACATGGAGATGCTGTATTGATTGGCAGAAAAACAGGTCCAAAGCCTGGCAAGAGACCCGAGAACCGTACTGCTGCAGAGATTGAAGAGCTGGTAGCTAAGGAAGGCTCAAAACACCCAGAATTAGGCCCCCAGCCCCTCACTGATCATATTGCGGACATACATGGCATTAGCCTTAATCAATCCACTGTCTGGAGAATCTTAAAGCGACTGAAAATCAGATACACCACCCAGTACAAACGTTTCAAACAGGAACCCAAGCTCTACTGCCTAGATACCCCAGGCCAAGTCCTACAAATGGATGCCTGCTATCCCTTTGGCAGAAGCAGGCCCCTGGCTTCCTTTGATGCGATTGATGATTGCAGCAGGCATGTATTTTCTAAAGCCTATGACGGAGAGACTGATCAGAATGCCATAGATTTTTAACTGAGCTGATTAGCCATGTGCCTTTTACCGTTAGAGAACTAAAAGTTGATAATCGCTATGGTGAAGCCTTTGAAACGTACTGTACTCAAGTTCTACACATCAAGGTACACTACAATGACCCTTACAGTCCCCAGCAGAATGGCAAGATTGAACGCTTTCACCGGACACTTAAAGCTGGTTTTTACTTTAAACACATTGCGTTTACTGAAAGCTTTGATACCATTAATTACAAGCTAAGCCTGTGGACACACCACTACAATACCAGAAGAAAACACTATGGCTATGGCATGCAGGGGCTCACTCCACAACAGAAATTACAGCAAGCTACACTTCAAGCCATGGCCAACAAAGTTATTACTCATCCCGGGGAGGTAACCCGAACCCTGCAACAGTACAA
>DASPKA010000054.1:0-2934 GCA_035628335.1 Patescibacteria group bacterium
AGGAAAAATTTGAAGTTCGTGCATAAACGGTGCGTACATAGATGTAGTAATATTTGCAATTTTTTCCAGTGGGACTTCTAGGGTCTTTTGCATAATATACCCACTAGCCTTCACGTATATGATTCGCTGTGTGGTTATGATGAGTACCGTACGAATATACACAACTAACATTCGCAGCGCAACTATCGCAACAAAAATTGTCCAGAGACGGTAAAACCACCGTTCAGAGAAGTCAAAGCCAAAGTACACCAAAGGAAGCAATTGTAAGACCAACATAATAAGCACATAGACAAATGGCAAAGCAGTATACTGCTTCTGAGTCAGCTTAAGGGCTTCATCTGGCAAAAGAACGAGCTTCATAGATTTTCGGGTTCTTTACATCTGCTGTCCAAATAAACTTGGAGCAAAGGTAAGGGCTAGCATGGCGAATATCATTACCACTGCTACCACTTTCATGATCTTTTTTACTGTGTCTTGGTTTCGTAACATATTTCTTTTATCTATATAAGGGGCTAGCGTCGCCGACCTGAGCAGGACCCCGATTCGGAATCGGGGCTCCTTTAGGAACAACCCCTTCATCCCGATGCAGCATCGGGAATGGAGCTTCCCCTTCTCGCGGCTTTGCCGCTATTACTTTTTCAGTACTGCTAGGAAAGCTTCTTGAGGGATTTCTACTTTACCCAACATTTTCATTCGCTTCTTGCCTTTCTTTTGCTTGTTGAGGAGTTTCATTTTGCGGGTAACGTCTCCGCCATACAGGTAGCCGGTAACGTCTTTGCGGAGGGCAGAAATAGTCTCACGTGCAATGATCTTTGCTCCAACTGCAGCTTGAATAGCTACTTCAAACTGATGTTTAGGTATGAGGTCCTTTAACCGGAGCACAAGCTCCCTTCCCTCTTCAGCAGCAACACTCTTATGCATAATAGCTGAAAGAGCCTCTGCCTTTTCACCAGCTACTAAGATATCTACTTTTACTAATTCTTCTGCGCGTAGCTCCAAAAATTCATAGTTCAAGGAAGCATAACCGGAAGAGACACTCTTTAGCTGGTCATAGAAGTTGACTATTATATTATACAACGGCATCTCAAATGACAGATCTACCCTATCAGGACCTAAATACACTATATTACGAGAAATTCCGCGACGGTTTGTCACTATTTCTAAAATAGGACCAATATACTCTGAAGGAGTTAAGATATTTACTTTCATCCATGGTTCTCGGATCTGAGCTATAGTTCCGGGGTCTGGGAATTCTGCGGGATTATGGATAGTTATAACTTCATTATTATTAAGGGTTATTTCATAGGCCACTGTCGGAGCGGTGAGCACTAGGTCCAAGTTAAACTCACGAGTTAATCGCTCCTGCACAATGTCCATGTGAAGCAGGCCCAAAAAACCGGTTCTAAATCCAAAGCCAATGGAAGGAATATTCACAGGCTCAAACTGGAGCGCACTGTCTGAGAGCTTCAGTTTTTCCATTGCATCACGCAGCAGCGGGTAGTCGTCGCCAGACACGGTAAAAATAGTTGCATACACCATAGGCGTGACTAATTTATACCCCGGCAACACCGCAGTTTCCTTAGCCTGTACAGTGCTTACGATTGTGTCGCCAACCCGGGCATTACCTACGTCGCGAAGGCCAGTAATAATGTACCCAACCTCTCCGGTTTCAATGCTGTCGCTTTTTAGGAACTTTGGTTTAAAATACCCTACCTCAAGCGGATCTATTTCAACCCCAGTCGCTTTAAATGACAACTTAGTTCGAGGAGTTATTCTTCCGTTCATGACGCGAATGAAACACACTACTCCACGATGTTGGTCGTAAACAGAATCAAAAATAAGTGCCTGAAGATTTTTTTTCATCTCACCATTTGGCTCTGGTACACGCTCAATGACTGCCTTGATAATGCCTTCTACCCCTTCCCCTGTTTTTCCGGAAGCGTACAGAATTTCATCTTCGGTAAAACCGAAGGCGTCCATAAGCTCTTTAGCTGTTTTCTCTCTATCTGAGTTGGGTAAGTCTATCTTATTTACAACCGGAATGAGCTTTAAATTATGTTCCAGAGCTAAGTAAACGTTTGCCAGTGTCTGAGCTTCAATACCTTGAGTAGAGTCAACTACTAAGATAGCACCTTCACAGCAGGCGAGCGAGCGGGATACCTCATAGGTAAAGTCAACGTGACCAGGGGTGTCAATGAGGTTTAAAACGTATTCTTTACCATCTACCACTGTATTCATACGTACAGGTTGGAGTTTTATGGTAATTCCGCGCTCGCGCTCAAGATCCATGGTGTCTAAGAGCTGTGCTTTCATATCCCGTTTCGATATAGTCCCTGTCATTTCCAAAAGCCTGTCTGCCAAAGTGGACTTCCCGTGATCGATATGAGCTATAATACAAAAGTTTCGTATATGTGACAGGTCAGTCATACACTATATTTTACCTAAAAACACCCGAAAAATCAAAAGGAAGGACCCGAGTTCGGTCCTTCCCAAGTGTCATTGGTGTTGAATCAAGATAGACTTTGCGCCTGGCAGCCTAGTCGTAGGAGAAACAACCCGCAAGAACATACTACCAGCAGGCTCTATCCTTAAAAATTCTTTTTCATCTCTGCCATCAGGCACACTCCAGTAGCATCGTGATTCTGAAGACACACGGGAGACGTTGGATCCCCAGGTGATCTCTGTGAGCTGGACAACTGCCATCACGTTGTACGGCAAGTTACCAACTCTGAGAAGGTGCCCAAAATAGAACCTCAAAAGAATCACAATTATGAGCCCAATTGCCAGGAATCCAAGTATCTGCGCGACAGTCTTAAAACCAAAGCTGTACAGGAATGCCTGTGCTAGTATAGCAAGGAATGCACACAAACCCAGCACAACCGTTATCCGTTTACTGTATCGCTCGTTGTTCTTTAAACTCATCTCGTACCTCCT
>DASPKA010000055.1:0-4340 GCA_035628335.1 Patescibacteria group bacterium
CCTTCTAATACTCCGCGATAAATAGCCAAGATATGCCGTTACAGCAGCGACTTATAAAAATGTATTTTTGAAAAAATGTATTATGTGTAACCTTGATCCCCTCCTTACTGCGGAATGTTTTGTGGTTGGGTACGTACCAGATGCCTTACGTGCATTGGGAGAGCACTTATAACTGTTATACAGGACTTACAAATACTGTAAGTTCTGTATAATATATTCATATGGAGATAAAACTAGAAAATGACAAGGCAAGCCTAGGCTTAATCACCGATGTAAGCGGGTCCACCTGGATGCTAATAAAAAAAGAATATTTTACTCTCTTTACAGTACTTGTAGCTGTTAGCGCGGTTTGGGAGCTTGGTATGCTTTTTATTTTTTTTAACTACCCACCCTTAGAAGAAACGGGTGGTCAAGCGTTGGTGGCTGGATTTTTGCTTCCATTCTTAATCCTGGGCTTCTTATACAAGCTTGCAAAAGTCAAAGTACAAGGCTATTTTTTTGAGCAATTTGCTAAGAGCAACGGCTTTACATACTCACAAGACTGCAACCTTACTGGAAGACCCGGGTCTTTGTTCCAAATGGGCCACTCAAGCAAAGCCTCCTATGAAATTTCGGGATTATGGAAGGGCAAGCAGATGCACATTTTTATTTTCTGCACGACCATAGGCTATGGGAAGTATCAACAAACTCTATTCTATACGGTCGCAGAAGTCGACGCAGGAACTACGTGCCCACACGTACTGCTTGCTCCAGACACGAGCTCAACCAAGTCCAAAATACTTTCTGTAGCCAAACTTAAGCAAGTTCCTTTAGAGAGCGCTTTTGAAGAAGGGCTGAACCTTTATGCTGAAAAAGAGTTAGAACAAGAATCCCTCCAGGCATTCCCAGTAGAGATCCTGGAGCAAATACATGAACGCTGGCCAAACTTTGAGATAGAAATAGTTGGAAATAAACTGTACATCTACGAAGACAGGCCCATCACTAAGCTTGACGAACTCCAAAACTTCTTTACTCTCAGCACATACATGACAGAAAAAGTACTCCCCAAACTCTCCCGCATGAGCACCACTGTTACAGAGTTGCGTACATACGTTAACAAAAACTAAAATTCTCACTTTATTGTATTTGCGATAAAGTGAGAATTTTTTTCGTAACCAGGATTTAATAGTTTGCGTGTTATACTGCTATTAGAAGGAGGCATTTATGACACGTAAAACGCAACGCTTTCCAGTTTCTGCGGATAAATTAGTTGCAGAGGTCAAAAAGATCGTAGCCGCTGGAAACGCTCGACATATTCGCATTGAGTCAGCGGCTGGCAAAAAATTGCTGGAATTCTCGTTAACCGTTGGCACCGTGGGTGCGGTGCTGGGTATTACGTTTTTTCCAGTAGCACTCCCCTTAGCTGCACTGGGGGCAATTGCCATGTATATTACTGACTGTGTCATCGTTGTCGAATACAATGATGAACAAAAAAAGCTAAAGTAGCCCACGCCAAAACTATAGGACAACTCCAGAAATGAGTTGTCCTAATTTTGTATGTAAAGTACACTTGACATCTATTTTTGATGATGTATACTTGAATCGAAAGGGAAAATATATGAGTAAAACAAATATTGACCATGATGAGCTAAAGCAACGGCTGGGAGAAGAAGTGTACAATGTCACACAGCGTGGAGGTACTGAAGCTCCGTTTTCCGGAGAATACGTCGATAACCCCGAGACAGGTATGTACAACTGTGTTGTATGCGGCCAGCAGCTCTTTTCAACTCAGGCTCAGTTTGTTACGAACCAGCCAGGCCTAAAGGGATGGCCAAGCTTTGAAGACGCTATTCCAGGCAGCGTTGAGTTTAAAGAAGACAATAGCCTAGGAATGCACAGAACTGAAGTAATCTGCTCCCAGTGCGGGGCACACCTCGGCCACATCTTTGACGACGACTCAGAAACAAAAACTGGTAAGCATTATTGCATAAATTCGTGCTCATTAAATTTTGAAAAGAACCAGTGATAGTATACAAAAAACACGCTATTGTCTATAATTAGCGTGTTTTTCAAATGCTCTAGTTACACTGCATTGCTGTCTGTAAGTTCTTAAGGTTATTTTCCATCTTTGTGAAATAACTCTCTCCCGCAGCTAGTTCTTTTGAGGTGAGGCCTTCAATAGGGTTTAGCTCCAGCGTTTGCGCACCTATTTCATTTGCTATAGTTTCTGAAAGCTTCGGACTGACTAATGACTCAAAGAATATATACTTTATTCCTTTTTCCTTAGCTGCTTTGGCAATTTCTGATACCGTTTTTGGAGAAGGCTCTTCTTCGGGAGACAGCCCTAATACATATAAAGTCCTGAATCCATACCGGTTTGCGAGATAATTAAATGCATTATGAGAAGTTACTACGAAATCTTCTTTACACTGAGCCAGACCATTTTTAAATTTATGATCCAGTTCGGTAAGCTTAGCTTTAAAGGCATCTCGGTTTTTTAAATATTCAGAAGCATGAACTTGGTCTGCTCTTATTAACGTGTCTGCTATAAGATCCGCCTCTTTTGCTGCGAGCACAGGATCTAACCAGAAATGTGGATCTAGGTCATTACCTTCTGCTACTTCTTCCGGGTCGTTGCTCTTCAGCGAGTCAACATATCTGCTGACATTCAGCACTTCTATTCCTTTTGCCGAAAGGTCTTGCACTGCTTTTTCAGCCCATGCGTCTACACCATTTCCATTAAAAACGAAAACCTGGGTGTCATATAATGCAACCAAATCTCGCGGTGTTGGCTCGTACTCATGGGGTTCAGTACCTACGGGTGTAATCGTGACAATATCTACATAGTCTTTACCTATATTCTTGGCAAATTCCTCAAGCGGGTAAATACTAGTGACGACTTTAAGCTTGGGACGCCCCGCTTCAGGATTAGCTTCCTGCTTGTCAGACTTTAGAACGGTATAGACAACACCGCCTAACACGGCGATGACTGCAATGATTAAAATTATCTTCTTGTTGTTTTGCATACATTAATATTACTTACTGATTATTATTTTCTTTTGAGTCGTCCTTGACGGCATCTTCCTGAGGTGCCAATGGCACAGACTCGCTTACAGGTTGTAACATAGGAGAGTCGGGAGAAATCAAAGCCACTGGGGCTTCTGCAGGCAGTCCTACCTTAACCTGTTGAATAACTTGATCGGTTTTTTTGCATCTCCCCGCTTCCATTTTAAGCTCAGTATTCTCTGAATATATACACACTGGCTCCTGAGTTGCACGGTCATATATAGTAATACCCAGGGGAGAGTCTTTTGAACCGACTTCTAAGGTGGTTGCATGGAGTACGCCAACGGTCAATTTCTGTACAAATACTAGACCTTCTTTGACCTCAATTCCTAATTCAGCCAACAACTCCTTTGCTTCACCCATAAGTTGGTTAATTTTTTTGCTCAATGCTTGTACACCAGCCAATGCAACTCCTGCAGGATCTATAGTCGAAATGCTTGAAGAACCAACTCCAAACCCAAACGACTCATAAAAATCTTCAGCCATTGGTCCTATATGAGTTGCAGTCCCGGCCTGTTTCTTGTAGTTCCAGGTATATATAGGAAGATTTTCTAACTTCTGCAGCACTTCATCATGTTTTACTAACAAAAGATTTTCCTTCAAAGCCTTACTTGAAGCATTCACCCAGTCGCCACCCGCACTTAAGTGTGCGCCTGAAAGCGAAGTTAAAGTGTCAATCTGAAGTCCGGTAATGCTTGCCTCGGTAACAGAAAGTGTCTCGCTTATAATTTCTTCAAATTCACCAGACACTGACTTGATTTCTTCCGAAGAAAGCATTGTTGCTGCGAAAGATGTTTCGTCATCAGCTATGATAGCAGAAGGAATTAAGATGGTAGAAATATTCCCTCCACCTCCACCACCATATGATGGCTGGTAGAGAGAGTCTCCTCTTTCACCTTTATCACCCTTTTCTCCCCTGAGAGCGCCTGATGCGCGCAACGATTCAACCTCAAGTGCCACGATTCGCTTAATTTGAGTCTCTGTCATCTGAATAGGCTTTTGAGTCGTAATTGCGGAAGGTTTAGCAACGGGTTTGCTTAAAACTGATTTATAAGCTTGAGATACAGGCTTAACCACTTGTTTATGTTGCGGGTTAAACTCTATAAAAGGGCTATTTGCAGCATACACGGTTGTAAATGTTTGTGAAGCAAACAGAAACATGGTAAGCAGCATGCTAAGGTTTAATCTGGAGATATTACACATAAATCTAAATGCAAATTAATTGCATTTAGAATATACTTATACAGGCCACCTGTCAACTACATGCAAATAACTTGCATTTATGGTATAATAAA
>DASPKA010000056.1:0-26477 GCA_035628335.1 Patescibacteria group bacterium
AAGGAACCCATGCGTCACAGCTTGTAGCGGAACGTCAATGTACTGCGAAGAGCCGTTTATGAGGAGAGCACTCGCAGTTATCAGCAACCCCACAACACCAGCTGCGGCTGCAAACACCAAAAGTATCCCTACAAGTTTTAAAATACCTCGTACGATTGCACTAACTATCTTGCCAATCAGAGCAAAGAAATTTCTTAAGGCCTGTGCCGGAGCTTTAAAATTTTTTTTTAGATTTGAGTGATCTGTGTTACGGAACTCTTCAGCGCGTTCTTTAATCGTATTCTCAATATTTTTTATGTTGACCGGCTCGCCACGCATTTCCATTTTTTCTGTTTCAGTTTCAGCTACGGGTAAGACTATCCAAAGTATTACATATAGTACTACACCAAAACCGCCAAAGAACACAGAGATTGCAAAGGCCAACCGCACCCACACAGGGTCTATGCCGAGGTATGCTGCAATACCGCTACATACACCTGCAATAATGACATCATCATTATTGCGGAATAGGCGCTTACGTACCGGACCTCTAAACTCTTGTGATGAGCTGGTTTCCTTTTCGAGGCCTCCAAACTCTTCGACCTTGCCCATAGATTTTATCACTTCCTGTACATGGGCTGAGGTAACTATTTTAGAGCTAGCGCCTCCTGTTGCTGCCTGGAGCTGCTCTGAGATGCGACTTTCGATGTCGTCCATGATTTCATCATGGTCAGGGAAAGTAGAAAAGTGCCGTTTGACGCTTTGTAGGTAACTATTGAGGGCCTCATATGCGTCCTCTTCTATATAGAAGAGGGTACCAGCAATATTGCTGTTAATAGTTTTTTTCATTTGTAGTAGTGCGTGGTGTTAATAATGAATTGATTGAAGAGTTTAGATCCTGCCATGTGGTTCTAAGTTGGCTAAGTGCTTCTTCGCCTTTTTCTGTAAGCTGGTAATATTTTCGTGGTGGTCCAGCTTCAGACTCTTGCCAGGTGTATTTGAGCAGACCTGCACTCTTAAGCCTGGAGAGAAGAGGGTAGAGGGTTCCTTCTACGACAATAAGGTTTGCGTGTTTAAGTTCCATTAAGATGTCTGAAGCATAAGCTTCTTCCCGGGAGATGATTTGGAGAATACAGAACTCGAGGACACCTCTGCGCATTTGAATTTTTGAATTTTCAATGTTTAATTCTTCCATAGGAGTAATTTAAAGTTAGTATTATTATATAGTATACTACCTTGCAACGCAAGGTAGTATTACACAATAACGCATTTTTCCTTATATTTAAGTCATTAAAAATGATTTTCATTTGCGTATGTAAGACTATTTACATGCCAAAACAGTCAAAAAATGATAAAGAACTCACAGAAGTGGCGAAGGAAATAGCTAACTGTGCTGAGTGTAAAGCAGGTAAAGGTGGTATGCCGGTACCGGGTGAAGGAAATTCGAGCGCCCAGGTGGTATTCTTAGGAGAGGCACCGGGAAAAATAGAAGCGCGGACCGGACGACCTTTTGTAGGTTCGTCTGGGAAACTGTTGCGCAAACTCATAGCTGAGGCAGGACTGAAAGAAGATAAAGTGTTTATAACAAGCCCAGTGAAGTACTTGCCGTCATACGTCACACCAACACCGGAAGATGTAGCGCATGGTCGTACTCACTTAGAAAAACAATTAGCTATCATTAAGCCAAAGATTATTGTTCTACTTGGGCGAGTGGCAGCACTGGCTATGTTGAAATCTCACGTACCGGTAGCCCAACGGCATGGAGAAATAATAAAAGAGAAACGGTACTCATTTTTTCTAACTTACCATCCAGCTGCAGCTTTATATAACCCAAAGCTAAAATCAGAGCTGTCAAAAGATTTTAAAAAAATTAAACGATTAATAAAAGCCAGAGCATAGCACAGTATGCCCTGGCTTTGTTTTAGAAGAGGCGTAAGGTCCAGGTCGCCTTAACCTTTTGAGGAGGTTTATAGCCCTTGGGGCAGTACTTTTTGGGAATTTGTACGCGATAGTGGTGTGTTGCCCAATAGACCTTTACGTTATGACCTCTGCCTGACTTGGGAAACACTTCTGTCGTACCTGCGATTCTGACAAAGCCTTTTTTAGTTAGGTCTTGGTCAGAAAAATCTAGTGTTTGTACAGAAACGTACACGGTATCTTTTCCTTCCCGTATGACTTTTTCAAGTGTCATGCTTTCTCCTTACTATCTGAAATTGGTCGGAAGTAGCATATCATTTACAGTAGCAGGTTTCAAGCGTAATATTTATAACAAAAAACCCTGCACATTAATAGTGCAGGGTTTTAAATTTACCTTTTAATATTAGCTGCGGGGGCAGAGTCCATCATCATGGGCATGGGCCCGCCGTATGGGTTGTCTAGTATTTCTTTTATAAGCGGGACTAATATATTGCTTCTGCTAATTGAGCTGTCTTGAGAAGTGACAGGGAAGACGAGGGCTGGAACAAGTAGCTCGTTACCTTGTCCATCATTGTATTGCCAGGTTTTAAAGTATGCCAGAGTTGGGGTCCCAAGTTTGGCTTCTACAGTTTTCTGGGAGCCAGCAGGGGAGTGGTAATAGAGCGGGAAATAGCCGCCTTTTTTAGCCATATCTAGAATCTTCTTTACATCTGTTTCTGCCGGGTATGCAGAGCTCTGGTACTGCTGGGACGTTAGTTCGCTCACGCCTGAGGCTCGCTTGTAACGAACATTAACATTTACCATAAGTCCAGTCTTATTTCCGCCCTGGTCATAGACTTCTTTGCCTGCCAGGGACATAGGATATACCACTTGCATTTCGTCTGGAATGTAAAGCTGGCTTTTGTCTGCTGAGCTTGCATATTGAGAGCGCCAGGTGTCCATTACAAACGGTGTACCATATTTTGCGGTAGAAATATTGTGGTCCTTCAGGAATTTGCTTGCAGTCGAGATAATAGTAGCATCATCTGGTATGTCACTTGGTTTAAGCTGCTGAGCGCGATAGCAGTTTTCATCTTTGCAGTCTTTGTATGGTTGCGGCCACTTCTGCCAGTTAGCATAAATGTTCACATATCCTTCTCGCAAGTCAACGTTGATGTCATAGCCAAACTCGCGGTCTTCTGAAAGCGTAAGGTTCCCGAGCTTGGGATTGCTGAATGTTGAGCCATCAACCACGCCAAGGTTAAGTTGTTTGAGTATGTTCTGTCCTGTGGTTGTACTGCTGATTCCTTTGACTCGCTTGTATACATCGAGCTGAGTGTCTGTCAGCTTGAGCTCCTCACCGGCGTATGTGTATGTAATATTCTGAGTTGGTGGAGCTATCATTTTTTCTGACATTGGAAGAGAAGCGTCCATGGCAACGTTAGGTGCTAATTCGGGCACAGCGGTCGGAGAAGAAGCCATGTTGGTGATTGACGCTTGCGACCGTGCTTCAGTGCCTATATTAGAAGTGTTGAGTGCTCCAAACGCATTACTGGAGAGCTTAGAGATTTGTATATCCCCTGCAAGGAGCTGTTCGGAGCTTGAGAGTTGGGTTGTTTGGCGTCCTTGGTTTATCACTATGACTCCAGCAATAACGAGCGCTGCGAGTCCAACGGACCCAAATACATAGTTTAGTTTTTTCATAAATGAATACGTATTACTTATTTGTTTTTGTTCGGCGCGCGCCATTAGCATGCGTCTAAGGTCGCTGGCGAATTTGGCATCTATAGTAATGTCGGGTTTTGCCGCGAGCAGGGCTTGAATGTGATCCCGAAGCTCAGCATCCTTTGCCTTAAGGGTTGGATCCAAGGCATAGAGGTCTGCCAGGATTGTTTCAATATTATTCATAGAATCTGTTTAAGTGTTAATAGATAGAGCGCGGCAAAGGGAACTTCTTTAGTGAGTTTTGCGAGGACGCGAGAGAAAGTCATTTTGGAACTTGCTTCAGATATTCCAAGAATGTCTGCAATTTCTTTGTGGCTTAGACCATCCCAAACGCGCATGAGGATTATGTCGCGTTGTTGGCTAGGAAGAGATTGTAAATAGCTATTTACTTTTTCGAGTTGTATACGGAGTTCAGCTTCCCGTGCAGGCTGCGAAGTGGAAGGCAGGTCCCATGCATCCTGAATATCTGATGTAGGTTTGAGAGCACGATAGTAGTCGATTATGGAGTTTCGAGCGATTTGGTATAGCCAGGTGGTAAAACCAGCTTTTTCTGGGTTATAGCTTTCGATCCTCACGAGCGCCTTGGTAAAGGTCTGGCTTGTTAAATCTTCAGCAGTTTCTTTATGGTGCGTTCGGTAGTAGATGAACTGGTAAATTTTGTTATGGAAAAGGTCGAACAGTGTGCCAAATTGGGCAATGTCACCTTTTTGACATGCAAGTACTATTTTTTCTATATTTTTTTGTTCCATGGATGTATTATAGTCTATGAAGCGCTCATCCTTGAAGTCCATAGAAGGACTTAGATCAGCGCTTCATGTATAGGTATACGTAAGAAGTTTCAGAAAGTAACATAGTAAAGTTAAGAAAAATTAATTAATGGTTAATTCTATCATGGCAATATGGGTTAAAGTGAAAGTATATGAAAATATACTATAATGTTGCTGCAAAGCTGGAGTTTTGGGCACTATATATGTAATGCTTAAGACTCCCGTTTTGTCAGGTGCCTTTGAGCTTAAAACCATGCATGTTCAAGCATTCGTGCTTGGGAACCGCTGCATTGCCTCACGTTTCGGGACCTTTGCCCGAGGAGAGCGGGTATTCCAAAAGGAGCGTATGAATGAATTATCAGTTCTATACTATAGAACCTGTGCCAATCGATGCGCAGTTAGATGCTCTACGCGGGATACTTCCTGCAAACAGTAATCTGCGCTTGGATGTAAACTCGGTGATACATCGAGAGCCGTTAAGAAGTGAAGCAGAATGTTTTCTAGTTATCCCCCCTTGGCAGGCTTTCGGCCGTACGTATGACGAAGCCTCGCAAGCCCTTTTTGATGTAATAGAGCAAAAAGAGCCAGCGGGACGCTTCCAGCACGTATGTGCCCATCAAAGACCACTAATTCAAACTCCAGAGTTTGAACAAAAAATGTGGAATTTACGGGGTGCTCAGGGTTCGCAAACCCTGTTTTTGCCAGTTCAGCTCGGAGGCAGACATGCCGGCATTCCGTTCTCTCAGGTGGGTCCGAGGTATGAGTCAGATGAGTTTCCTCTAGGGCCATTCGAGTTTGGTATAGCTACTATAGTGTATCCTTCCAGGTTTTCCACACCCCGAGGACTTATTGGTCTCTGTCCCGGAGCTTCGGACAATGTGGGCTGGGTCTGGTACATCAAACGCGGTGACGACCGAGCGGGTGGTGAAGAACACCCATTGATAGTCGGCGCGGTTGACCCTGCTAAGCCATGGAAGGACTATGGTGTAGTTACGGCATTCGAGCTGGTTCCGTAGCCTTTATACCCTTCAGTGTTCATGTTTTATGGATACTGGAGGGTATATTTTTACTTGCTTGTTGTTCGCTTGTTCCACTATAATTAAGCTACGTAACTAACTAAAACCAAAGATGAAAAAGTACATTATATTGTTATGCATGCCGCTCTTCGTTCTCGCTCACAGCGCAGATGCTCAAGATATAAGCTCAAAAGATAAGTTATTAACAGTTTCGGTACCTGCTTTGGGTGAAGGGTTCACTACTGCTTCCTTAAACATAAATCTATGTTTAGGCAAGAAGAAGTGCAAGGTCGTGACGTACCGACTGCTACTTACCGAACTTAATTCAAAGGGTAAAACGGTCAGTAAAAAATATTTTAATCCTCAGACCGAGCCAGATTCTATGTATCTGGAAGACTTAAAGCCTGAGGTAAAGTATACAGCATCGTTAGAGCAAAAGTCTGGTAAAAAGTGGTCTGCAGTTGCGAACAGTAAGGTGACGTTTAAGATTCCAAAAGAAGCACTGGTCTGGCTAGTCCCGGTAACCCAGCAACCACCGCCTATTCAACCAACCCAACCTCAGATAGCTGGAACTACAACACCAGTCTCACAAGTACCTGTAAATCCTACGGTCAATCTACCCTTCATGCCAATTCAGTTTTCAGCTTCTACACTCGACATTCCAATACTACAAAAAAATAAAATAAATCAACAAGTGTACCGCGCTCGGTTTGTTACTCCCCAAAATAGAGAAGTAACCGCAACAGGCTTTGTAATACGTTCCCCAAAAGAGTTACTCTTACAGAATATGCGACTCTACTTAGGTCAGAATTTATTCGCACAAGGAACGCATATCGGCGACGGTCTATACCAATTCTCAGGAACTTTAAGGTTGCCAGCAAGTCAACCAGTGGACTTACTTGTATATGCGGACATACCCGCAGGAGTTCCAAGTGGCACAGGTAAGTCAGTTCTAGCAGGAATGGCGACTAGTTACTCAGGTTCAAATTATGAAGTCTTAGACTTCAAGGGCGTTGAGCCAAGTTCTCCGTTTGAAATACCCCCAGACCCTGTTGCGTCTCAAACCCAAAATACGAACACCGGGGCAGTACAAAATTTGGATTTAGGCGGTGGATTACAATTGCAATTCTTTAGATTGGGCACGGGAACGGTTGTGAGCGGAGGACGCCAAGTGGCGGTGCACTATGTAGGTACTTTAGAAAATGCTATAAAGTTTGACTCTTCCATAGACCGTGGACAGCCATTTGTGTTTACGGTTGGGGCGGGCCAGGTTATTCAGGGCTGGGACCGGGCGCTTGAGGGAAGAAGAGTCGGTGACCAGTTTAGAGTTTTTATACCCAGTAATTTAGGATATGGAGCGAGCAGTGCTGGTTCCATTCCACCAAACAGTAACTTAATATTTGACATTGCAGTACTTGATACAAAATAAAATCATATACTGTGGTACCTAGCCATGAAACTATTTAAAATCTTTCTTTCAGCTCTTGCTTTGCTCGTAGTGTATTCCGCGACTGCATATGCTGCAGTCCCTGCCCTGCAAACAGCAAAGATCACTGGGCCACATGCAGTCACTTTAACCTTCACTGAACCTACTGTAGCAGCTGCAGTGGACTTTACAAATATGACTGGTGACCTGAGTGGTCGCACAGTTCAGAGTGTAAGTGGGATTAATACTAATGTTTTAGTGTTGACTGTAGACGGTCAGCCGCTAAAACCAAACGCTATAGGCTCTATTGTCTTAAACAGCGGAATTTATAGTACATCTGACAATTCACGTATGGGCACTACTACTAGAAGCGTTGCAGATGGACAGGCACCTAGTATAGTTTCCCTGTCAGCTTCAGTGCTAGCTGCAAGCTCACAGGGCTTTGCGTTAGACAAGGGTGGCGACATAGTTACTGTTTCTTTTTCTGCAAATGAGCTTATAGACGCCTCTGTGGTAACTATTGCCGGACAGACCGTTACAGCTCCTGGGGCTGGTAGCGGACCCTACAGTGCAAACTATACTATCCCAGCCTCAAGTGGGTTGAGTACGGTTCCTTTCACTATTAGTGTGCGAGATGCATCTCAGAATACCTCTCCTACGTTCAGCGGATTTATTAGTCTTTCGGCAAGTGGTGTTGCTCCTACTCCAGTAAGCACCACACCAGTGGTAACTACCCCAGCTTCCGGGACGTCTCAGCCACAGATTTCACAAATCTACCCTGTGCCAACTCCGAGTCAAACTGCTACACCAATATATACCTTCTACTCAACCACAGCAGGTACCGCGACATATGTAGGAGACTGTACTACCAACAGTTCAGCTGTTGCGGTTGGAACAAACACAGTGGTATTTAATACACTTGCTGAAGGTGACCATAGTAACTGTGCGCTGACTGTGAAGGATAGCGCTGGCGCTACTTCCAACACGCTCTTCATACCAGAATTTACAATAGAAACTGGGAGTGGAAGTGTTGAGGGAGAGAGTACGGCAAAGAAGTTTCAATTCACACGTGACTTGAGGTTGAATATGACTGGAGAAGATGTTTCTGAGCTGCAAAGGCGCCTGACAAAAGAAGGTTTATATAAAGGGCCTGTTACTGGAAAATTTGGCGCACTTACCCGCGCTGCAGTGGTCGCCTACCAAAAGAAAAACAAGCTCAAGCAATTAGGAGTGGTCGGTCCCGGGACTCGCAAACTATTAAACCAAAAATAATACTAAAAAACCGCTTGCCCAGCGGTTTTTTAGTATTGAAAATTATCTGTATGGTTTTAGCGCCGACTCTATTTCAGGTTTACTAAAATATCGTGGAGAGTTCCATCATTGAGAATAACGCGGAATTTATTTACGCCTTTTTTAAGTTGGTTTCCATTTGCAGCTACGTAGTAGAAGTACTCTGACGTGGTAGGATTGTACGCAAAGTTATTTCCGGAGTTTTTCGTATTACCTGGTTTGGCTGGCGAACCGTTACTAAAAACTGAAGGGTTTATGTAGAACTGAGCAGATGCACTTGGAATTGAAACTCCGTTTGTGTCCACAATTTTGAAACGAATTAGTACTGGACTGCCAAAGATTCCACTGCTTGCACCTCCGAGTGGAGACATAACATTAACAAAATTGTACTGGACAACGGAGTAAGTGATTATCTGAGTAGTTATGTTGCCCGCATGGTCCACGACGTTTATAGTAATGGTCTTCGTGCCTACGCTGGAGGTGTCTATGTTTGTTCCGTTAGGTGTGCTACCAGTATTTGCTGCAATCCCTGACAATAGGTCCGATGCAGTCCAGTTAATAGGCACTACTTGGCCTAAGGTGTAAACACCACCCTCAGTCACTCCCGATACCGTGACGGTTGGTGCGGTTTTATCTAGCTTTAACGTTACACTGGAAGATGCAGTTCCGCCTGCTGAGGTGGCGGTGCAAGCTGAGGTTGCTGCCAGTGTTTCCGTAGTTAGTGTAAATGGATTACAGCCATCAAGTGTAACTGCTGACTCTGGGTCTGTCACGGTCCAGGAGATAGAAGTGTTAACGTTACTCCAGCCGGCTGCGTTTGGTGCTGGGGTTACAGTAGATATGATAACGGGCGGTGTAGAATCTGTAATCTCTACAAGGAGTGTTGCTTGAATCCAGTCAAACAGCGACCCGGGTTTTCCGCCATTAGTGGTTACAGAAATAATATATGAACCTGCTTGGTTTGCGGTAAAGGTGACGGGCTGGTCTGCGCCACATTGGGTATAAAAGAGAAGATTTTGTGATGGTGTTAATCCTGGTGCGGTGTTTATTACTACAGTAACTGGGTTATTGTTGTTTGCATTACAGTTCGGTATGTCACCTTGAGGAAGAGTGTCCGAGGCTGCTATACGATAGTTAAGCGTAATGGGGGTTCCAAAGGGAACCGATATACTTGAAGTGTTTACATCATCCCTCACTCTATCTGCTTTTGCTTCCTCTGCATGGAAGCTTGCGAATACCACGCCTGCAAAAAGCAAAGCGTATCCTAAATTCTTTTTCATGCTGTACGTTCTTTTCTCCCTCTAACGATTAATGGTGTTATAACCATATCTTGAGGTTGTGCATTTGTCAAAATTGCCTATATTTAGGCCATTTTTTGTGTTCATACAAATTTAACTGTACTCCCGTATAGTTGAAGTAATTAAAGAAAGAAAGGAGTGTGCTTATGGACACGATCACATACAATCGCATAACAAAACCTTCTTACCGGGGCATGCGATTTGTGCAATATGTTTTAGGGATAATAGAAGGAGTGCTTGCATTACGTTTGTTCCTAAGATTGTTTGGAGCTAATGCCGCGGCAGCGTTTACGGACTTTGTCTATACGCTTTCTGCACCACTCGTACAACCGTTCATAAGCGTCTTCCGTGTGCAGCAGGTAGAAGGAATGGTCTTTGAGTGGACCACTGTACTTGCTATGGTAGTGTACTGGCTCATAGCAGAAGCAATTATTCGCCTCATTGCAATCCGTGACCAGCCTGCTCGTACTGAAACAGTTATTGGTATGAGGCCGCAAGATGGAGGGGTTATTACTAAGCATGTAATTAGATAACTATTACATGAAAGGAGATGATATGAATACATTCTACAGGGACACCACGCAGTCCCCAGGGGACAACAGTCCAAAAAAAGACAATGACAAGTGGGATTTTGACGCTTGGGAACCTACTGTAACTGATTAAAAGAACTAACTTAATTAATTAAGTCCCGGCCTGCTTGCCAGAGTGTGTACACCTCTTTCACTCGAAGAGACCTAGTGAGTACGTGACATTGTACCAGGGTAGACCCCTGGCTCCATGCCACTACTCTGCTGTCCCGAGCGGCAGAGACTGTGCTGCTGTTTTAGGCAAGTATGGCACCGGGAAGAAAAAAATATATGGGAATCTTACTTTGGATTATATTTGGAGCACTTGCAGGTTGGATAGCGTCTCTCATTATGGGTACTGACGCCAGGCAGGGTACAGGTATGAATATTATCGTAGGTATAGTCGGTGCGGTATTAGGAGGCCTGCTTATGAGGCTTATTGGCCAGGCAGGCGTAACAGGGTTTAACTTGTACAGCTTCATTGTTTCTGTGCTTGGCGCTATTATCCTCATTGGTCTTATTCGCGCCATTCGTTCGCCAGTTTCCTAACAGAAAAATTTGGGTCGAGGGGAAAAACCACTCCGATAATTAATCGGGGTGGTTTTTAAATTGCAATTTACAGCAAAAAATTTGTATAATGTCTCAAAGAAAGGAGATTTGAATGGCACGAAAGAGTTCGGTTGGAGTTGATTTGGCAGGGTTAGTTTCCTTGCTGGCAGTGTTGGTTTTTCTTTTTCCGGGAGATGGGAATACAGAACCCGGAGAACCCAGACCAGTGTTTCGCGTGATTTTTATAGCAGCTGTCTTTGGTGGACTGTTCACGTTTCTCTGGTTTGGAGTCACCGTGCTTCCGGCATGGGTGTTCTTACATAAAATTACCCTGTGCCTAACCGGCGCATTGACGGTGTTATACATGGTCAAAGCAGCATACAATATCACTCTGAACAGAAATTAGGTGGATAGCTCACCTAAAAAATAAAGCGAGCAGAAAAGAATGTTTAGTTCCTTTCTGCTCGTTTTTGATTACGATCTTTCGAGCACTACCAGTCGTGCCCTGGCCAGACCAAGGTATTCTTCGTAGGTTATGTCGGGAAATTGATTTTCCACATAGTCTTCGTAATGGTCTTTTAGCTTATCTCCTTCCACGCGAAGTGTATACAAGGCCCCTTGCAAGATTGCGGCGTCAAGGCGATAAACGCTCTGCACATCCCCGTACGTTGCTTGTCGTGCCATTGTCAGGGTCTTAATCAGATGCTTGTCGAATACTTTTCCGAGACGGGATTTGATTATTCTACGAAGCTCTGCTGAGCCTGAAGCACATAGGCTTCTGCTCCACCTTCGGCAAAGCTCTGTAATGTTATCTTCGGTCCCAATGCCAACCCAGATGTTAGGTGCAGCCATGCCCCAAGTTAGCAGTCCGGGTGTGCGCGGAAGTCGTTCCGTCGGGATTCTGAGTTTCTTAAACACGCTTTCTCTGGCCAAAAAGGCCATTGCTTTTTCTGGAACAGGGAACCATGTCATAAGTAAAGTCCATCTTCCTTCTTCAAGCCATCCCTCCCATTCAGCTTCTGTGCCGAATTCTTGCAATGAAGCGTTTGGGCCTAACTTGCCGTACCTCGCGTTCTTGTCCCGCGTTATTGTGCGGGATTGCGTGGCAAAGATGTTCGGGTCGGTGAAGATGGCATTGCCATCCACCCCCACGATCTCAAGACCCTGAAGGTCAGGGCCAGTAATTTTCCAATTTTCCATTCAAATCTCCTATGTAAGCTGTTCGGTTTTTACTAGGAGCAGTATACCATAAATGTATTTTTAATATATAATTAGATACTATACAAAGGTAATGAAAAGGAGGTTTCATGAAATTGGACATATTTAGAGAGCTGGTTAGTTTTATTGACCAGTCTGCCATTTCTTGGTTTGAACACTTCTATGCCCGTTTGCTGTGGGTCAAGGAAGTTGAGCCATACAATTGTGCGCTCGTTTGTTTGCAAACAGCGCTGTTCATAGACTTGTGTTTGATGCCAGGTAATTCTAGCGGATCCCAAGTCGCCTTTTATGGAATAAATGTTGGTGTGGTAACAATCCTTATCGCGCGTCGGCAGCAACTTTCTTCCTGGGCGATTCAGGAAATGCTAAGAAACACCGGCTGGATTCAGAGTGCTCGGGTGGGATACCTGGTAGCATTGATATATGAGATCGAGTTGTGTATATTGCAAGTTTTTGCAGGTGAACTGCGCCTAAAGTCTGTATTCCACATCCTGGTTTTCTTTGCAATCTACTGCGCAATAAATTTTCTATGCGTTGCATTGCCGCCACCCAACCCTGGCCCTGCACCAAATTGGCTTGACCTACTCTTAAAGTTTCTCCAAATCAAAAAAGCCCCAAAGCGCGCAAGCGCTTTCGGGCTTTTCATTTTCACCTTTGAATTCGACTCCCTCGCTTTTCGCTCAGTTGTCCCAGAAAGGGCTTGAGCTTTGCTGTGGGGTGATACACGCACTCTTGCCACGATTTCTCGTTTGGAGCGCGAATTTGGAAAATTCGGGCGTTGACCAAAGTACCTGCTTCGAAACGGCCATGGAAGACTACTTGTAGAACTAAGGGATAAAGCTCTTTATCTAGCAGTGTCTTACGGTCTTCCACAGTCAGGCCGGAGCTGGTTTTGCCACAATCCACAATCTCTCCAGTTTCTCCATGAATTTGAAGCAAGCAGAGATCCTTCACCAGACCAAGATTTCGCGGAGCAGATGAGATGGTGTAGTTTCTGACAAAAAAGTCATCCTCTTTTTCTGGTTTCCATTTCCATGAAGTGTTTGGTCGAGGCGTTCGTTTGTGATCTCCATGAAGTGCATACCCGGATACTCCCCAGCCGTCGTATATAACCAAGCCTTCATGGTTATGTTGTATGACTAATGCTTGCGCTACGTCAAAACTCATGTTGAGGATTTCAACCGGAAGTATGTGTTTCAGGTTAGGTGGGATATTTGTGTGAATAATGCTGAACCGGTCGTCGTGGGTTAGTTGAGTTACGTCAAGCCCATCAATCGTTATAACGTTATACAACATTAACCGTACGATATACTTTTGTTGAAGTGAAATGGCACCAGCGATATCGCTTTTTATGACTTCAGTAAAGGCGGCATAGTCATCTTTACCGTATTGTTTCTGGACAAATAATTCGCCCGAGAGATGGGTATCTCTACCCGCAAAACCGGTTAGTCCAAGTTCAGCAATAACCGCGGGAAATTTGTCTGAAATGTTTTTTCCGGTTCGTGAGTAGAGTCTTACTCCCTGTTTTGTTAGAACGGCATTTACTCCATATCCGTTCCGCTTTAGGGTTAATCGTGCACGTCCTTGCTGTTCCAGCCAGTAGAAAAGTTCATCTTCTGCGGTATTGACCGGCTTAGATGGAACAAAACGTCGGTCTAAGGGTTCAAGTGAATAGGGAATTCTTTGAGTGTCCAATCAATGTTCCTCCTTGTTTTGTTGTGGTTTTTCATTTTACTAAAAACTTGCAAAAAGTCAATAGAAACGTTTTAAAAAAACCACTAACTTTGGTTTAGTAGTTTTTGAGCTAGCTGTTCTTTTTTAATTTTTGGCCATTTCTTAACCGCTGCCTCCCGTTTCAGCGCTTCGCTTTTTGTTGGATAAGGTTCGTGATAGACCATTTTCCCACCCCCATGAGTGAAGGTGTACTTTGCTCCGCGTCCTGCGTTATGGAGTTTTTCTCTGGCGTCTATGTTGTTTGTGCTTCCGCAGTACAGAGACCCGTCCGCACATCGAAACAAGTAAAAGTAGTACATAGGTACAGTATACCCGTCTCTGAGGATTGTGTGAAAGGGTTTTAAATTGTATAGTGTTACGTAAGTTTACCGAAAATCAAAAGGAGTTTGAAATATGACCTTTCTTCGAGAATTGACTGTTTGGCAACGCTTCCTCTTGGCAGTATTTTGCGCATGCATTCTCTATGGCTTGCCCTTGGCAAATGCCTTGTATGCGGTGCATTTTGACTTCATCTCGGAGATAGTTACCCGGGAAGGTCGCACGGGGTTGCTATTGTTTAGGTCGTGGTATTTGCCGCCCGATGAAGTTGAAGTCTACCGCAGGAGTATTTTTGTAGCGACCCCACTTGCTGCTATCTCACTTGCGTTCCTTGCATACTCTTGGGGGCCGAAAGTGTCACGCCATAGAGGTGTAGGATGGTGAGTGGATATAAGTGCAGGAACAGTTGTTCTTGCACTTATTTTATTAGACAAGATAATGTGTATATGATAATTTATCTGTATGAAAAAATATATCCTTTCAAGTTTTGTTTTATTTAGTTTTTTTGTGAGTACTGCTTCTGCGTACTATAGCTTTGAGGAGCGTATTCAGTCTCCAACCATCGACTCATACCAACAGCAGATTGTCATACTCTCTAATGTTAAGGTTAAAGTTGCTTTTAGGCCGCTTAATTTTGATGCTAAAGGTAAAAAGTGGAACTATAGGGTTGATTGGGAAGTGCAAGGTATCTCGCAGCAAACAGGCTCCATGTGCATAAACGGGAAAAAATTTGTGGCAAATTTCGCAAATCAAGATGATGCAAACGTTGCGGGTGGGTATAGCTGGACAGGCTATACACTTAAACCTAAAGCTAGGTATAAAGTGACAGTCTATGAAAAGCCAAACTGTAAAGGGAAGTTGCTGCTTAACAAGTCATTCACTGTGTTAGCTAAGCCGCAATAATGCACAATAACGTAAGGGCATGGAGATTTTCACTGAAATCAAGCGAGGGGCATAGACAAACCAGAAGCCTTACAAAAAGTCGCATGGAAAGAAGCGAGTAGTTTACTTGAAGTTATGGATTTGATAAAATAATAACCCTTTTTGAATAAAAGGGTTATTTGTTTTTCACACAAAATCGAAAGGAGAATCGCATGAGTTTAGCTGTTGCGGGGTTATATGTATACCCCTTAAAGTCTGCGCGAGGGATCTCGCTTAAAAACGCCGTGGTTGGCCCGATGGGTATACGATACGACAGGCAGTGGGTTGTCACCAGCGAACACGGTGAGTTTGTTGCTCAGCGTTCAGATGCTGGTAAGGGCGTTGGCATTAAGTCAATGTGCCTTATACGTACTGAGTTCAGAGACAGAAACTTGGTGCTAACTGCACCCGGTATGGGAAGCTTGTCTGTTCCATTGGAAGGAGTAGATGGTCCAAGTGTTCCTGTGCGAGTTTGGAAGAGTAGCACTTCAGGTATTTACCAGGGTTCACTAGCCTCGAAGTGGGTTACAGAATACCTCTCCAAGGAACGGCCGGGCAAGTACCGGCTCGTTCGTATGAGTGAGAAAACAATTCGTGCTCCAAAACTTGGATCTGGCCAACTTGCGTACGCTGATGCGTATTCTTTTCTGGTTATTTCTCTGTCTTCTCTCGATGATCTGAATACTCGCTTGACGAGAGCAGGACACGCGGCAATACCTATGGACCGATTTCGTCCGAACATCACTCTCTACGGGGCGGTGTGGTATGAAGAAGATCGGTTGTCTGAGTTTGAGATAGGCTCTGTGAAGTTCTATGGGCAGACACTCTGTGTGCGATGTCCGATAACTCAGACTGACCAACTCACGGGCGTGAGACACAAAACCGAGCCACTTAGGACACTTGCCACATATCGCAGGCATCCACATGGCGGCGTGGTCTTTGGAAAGAACTTTAATCATAAGGGTTTTGGAGTTATTTCAGTAGGCGATCTCTTGAAGAATGTCCAAAAGGAGATAGCCTAGCGGAGGTGCCAGAAAATGGAGCTAACTGTTATACCATTTGACCCTAAAAGGATTCTATATGGTACACCTGGTCGCAAGTTAAAAGAGGAATAACAAGCGTACACTGCGGTACATGAGAAGGGCGGGGTTTGCACATTTACTTTGTTCTTTTTAGGAGATGGCAGGCGGTACAATATTGCTCATTTTCAAGGCTTCGGATTGAGTGTAGATACAGTGCGCAAAGTCTTTCAGGGACAGCATCAACATCGTTTTCGTTTGACGCTTGGATTCAAGAACTGCACGTTTTTTGCAACCCTATCGCTTGGGCATTGGATCGCTGTAACAGCTCCCATGTATGAGGACAGTGTTATGCTGTTCTTTGATTGGGTGAATTAAAATATACACCGCAGTTAAACCTGCGGTGTAATTATTTAGGAATTTTGTTGTTGTGTGGGCTCAGGGGAGTCGATGCCGATTTCCTGGAATTCGCGGAGGACTTTTTTTACTCCGTAAATCCAGTTCGGGCTCCCGGGTTGTACATAGAGACCAATAAACTTTTCCGGTGGAAGGTCTTTATAGCGTCTCTCGAGCAAGCTATCGAAATCACGAATCCAGTCAGCGTAACTGTCATATTTCCGTAGAGTAGGAGGTGTACCTCCAATTCCGCTGCAGTTGTAATAGTAACAGTGTTTGCCAAACGTGCTCTCCACAAATGAAATTGCGACCATCATCTTCATGTTTTTTGAGTTTACGAAGGCATCTAGCGCTGCTTCATCATGTGCAAAAGGTGACTTTTTTTCAGTCAGATACTTGCGTAGCTTTTCTTTACGAACTGCTAAATGGTCCATAGTTATTTCACCCTGGTAGCGGTACTCCTTAATAAACGCAGTGAAGACTGGGGAAGCAATGTCAATTACTTCTTGGGAAAAAGTTTTTATACCTTCTTCGAGGTGCCGGGCTTTCTCTGTGGCAATGTCATAGGCAGCGCTATTGCTGATAGGCTCAACGAGTTTTAAAACAAAGAGTGCTCCAGCTGAGAAAGAGAGGGTCATTAAACATATAGTTGCAAGAACCATGCGCTCAGCAAACCACGCTACAGTGGTAGAGTATGTATGAGGTATGCCCGTGGACTCAACCAACCTGGTTACCCACCGAGCAGCCTTTCTTTGGTGTCTTTTCATTTTTGTTTTATGCATGTTTTATCGTTATATGCATTATAGCATGGTATCGGTGTTGTTGGTAACTATTAACTTTTTTATATATTTCAAGTAAGCTGTATGTATGAGAAATAACAACAGATGGTGGGCTCTTTTTATACTTTGTTTTGGGGTGTTAATGATAGTGTTAGACACGACTATAGTTAATATCGCGTTACCTTCGATTAAGACAGATTTAGGATTTTCTGAGTCTTCTCTGGTGTGGGTGCTTAACGCGTACTTGTTGACCTTTGGAGGTTTCTTGCTACTCAGCGGTAGGTTGGGTGACTTATTTGGTCAACGAAAACTATTTATGATAGGCATTGTCATTTTCACACTTGCCTCACTAGCCTGTGGCATAGCAAACTCGCAAGCTTTGTTAGTGGTTGCGAGAGCAGTGCAGGGCTTGGGAGGCGCTGTTGTTACTGCGGTTGCGCTTTCGCTGATTATAAATTTATTCCCTGAACCTGCTGAGCGTGCAAAAGCTATGGGAGTGTACAGTTTTGTTGCGGCAGCTGGGGGCAGTGTCGGTCTTTTGTTAGGCGGTTTGCTTACAAATGCATACGACTGGCATTGGAATTTTTTGGTAAATATACCTGTTGGTATAGTAGTGGTTGTTTTGTCCTGGAAATTCGTCCCAGCAACTCGAAGTTTGGTCGAGCATAGGCATTTAGATATATGGGGAGCTATTACGGTTACAACAGCACTGTTGCTTGCGGTGTATGCTATAGTAGGCGGAAATCAGGTAGGGTGGGGTTCTGTCCAGACTTTGGTTTTGCTAGGTTCTGCGCTTGCACTTCTCGGTTTATTTGTATGGATAGAAACAAAAGTCCGCGTACCCTTGGTGCCATTAAGCTTATTTAAATTGCGAAATGTATTAACTGCAAATACCATGGCTGTGTTTTGGGCAGCAGCAATGTTTGCATGGTTCTTCCTCTCTGCGTTATACCTTCAACTCGTATTGCAATACAACCCACTTCAAGTAGGGTTAGCCTTTTTGCCCGGCAATGTGATTATGGCCATGTTCTCTCTTGGACTTTCTGCAAAGATTGTTACTCGCTTTGGAATATTAAAACCTTTGGGTGTAGGGCTTTCCTTAGCTGCAATTGCTTTGCTCTACCTCTCACGAGCTCCCATAGACGGTACATACGTTATAGATGTGCTACCGAGTATGGTATTGCTGGGACTTGGAGCAGGTATGGCCTTTAATCCCATGCTCTTGGCTGCTATGAATGACGTACCGTTAGACGAGTCAGGCTTGTCTTCGGGTCTAGTTAACACTTCCTTTATGATGGGTGGAGCTTTAGGTCTCGCAGTCTTGGCCAGTTTAGCTACAGCAAAAACTTCTGCTTTGCTTGCAATTGGCACTGAGCCGGTAGTGGCACTTAATAGCGGCTACCATACTGCATTTATGGTAGGAGCAGCCTTTGCGGCTGGTGCTGCCGCGCTTGGGTTCTTATTCATACGAGTGAAAAATTTTAACGCTGGCCATACTCCTCACTCGCATTAAAAATTATGTAGAACTATTCTGATGTTTGCTAAACTTATTCAAAGGAGTCGAATCATGGAACACATAAGGAATTGGGGATTTAATGACTATGCCCTAATAGGGTGTATTGTACTGGTGTTTGTTTTCAACTTAGTGGTCTCGGGCTTCGGAAGCCGTGCTCTAGCTGCTCTGCGACAATTCGTGCCCTAGATTTGAACCAAAAGACCTGCCGCAATGCATAGGCAGGTCTTTTCTAATCAGTTAGTTATATCTTCTTATTGGCTTTTACGTCATAGCCTGCTTTTACAGGCGCATCTAGGCTGCCGTCTGCTTTTTGAGCGCGGTATTCAAATTCGATTTTTGTGAAGTTAAGTGAGAAGCTCTCCGTTGGGACTTGACCGCTGGAACCGCCCGTCTGGTATGAGCTTACAAGAACCTCCTGTAGTTCTATTTTATAGAAATCCTGTTGTTGGCCACTCTTCCGTACAAAGAGCACTGCTTTTTTAATATGTTCACCTGTAGCGGCGGCGAGCATGAGTTTTGGGCTAGCCTTGCTTGCCTTTGCGGTAAAGTGTAGGTCTTGGAAATTTACCTTACCAGCCCCACCTCCACCGCCAGCACTACCGGGACGTGAGATACCGGGTTGGGTGGCACCCCAGCTAAACGATTCAATTTCAATTTCTCCCTTGTGTCTTGAATCGGTAGATTCTCCCTCTATCCCTTCAATTTTAAGGTAATAATCAACAGCGGCAGCATCTGCCTCTGGAACGCTTAACGAAAGAGTTTGCGGATTCCAATTAAAAGCAAATGCCGTAACTACAATTAGTCCGGCAGCAAGTATTTTTTTATAGATAGATGTCATATTTATCAAAATTTGATTAATAATTTTTTTCTAATTTAAGATATCGCATCGACCAGCGATGTTAATTAGTTAAACGTATCGCATTCAGCAACACGGCCGGTTTCATAGCCCCGGTTAAACCAGAACATGCGTTCTTCTGAAGAGCCATGTGTCCAGGTTTCGGGGTTGACCATACCTTCTGTTGCCCGTTGGATTCTGTCGTCTCCTACTGCAGCTGCGGCGTCCAGTGCTTCTTGTATTTCTCCAGATTCAAACACACCTTTGTCTTTAATGGAGTTTGCCCATAACCCTGCAAAACAATCTGCCTGTAGCTCTGCTTTTATTGAAGCCTCGCTTGAACCTTCCTCATGCACCGCGTTTAAAATCCCAAGTTCATTTTGCGCATGGTGCCCAACTTCATGGGCAATGACATACGCTTCAGCAACATCTCCACCTTGGGCACCAAAACGTCTTTGAAGTTCGTCAAAAAAAGTTTCGTCAAGGTAGATGGACTTATCTAGGGGGCAGTAGTGTGGACCTACCTCTGAAGTTGAGATTCCGCATGACCCTTGGGTTGCAGTGCGAAACAGAACCAATGTGGGTGCAGTATACACTTTGTTATTCTGTGCAAAGACCTGTTTCCACATGTCGTTTGCTGAGCCTAATACTGTAGATGCGAAGACGTTGTAATTATCTGGTTTTTCCAAGTTCTCAGTGTTAATTGCTTGGCTCTGTACTTGCAAATTTGGAAGTTGGGCAACTACGTCTGTTATATCGCCCCCACCTAACAGGTTTATGACAATGTACAGTACAAGTCCAAGCACACCTAAGCCACCACCCCCAACGAATAGCGGGCTCATTGAACGCCTGTCTTGTACGTTACCACGAGAAGATATCTTGCTCCAGTCTGCCATAATAAAATAGCATAGAGGTGAGAAATGAGAGAAAAATTAATTTTTCTTTAATGTTTACATTCCATATTAATAATATAGTAATCTCCCTAGCTTTCTTGGGGAAGAAATAAAATAATATGCGAAAAACATTTCTTACTATTATTGGTATAGTGTTGACGTTAGTAGGGCTTTTGGGATTTGTGAATAACCCGGTGTTAGGGATTTTTCCTGTAAACGGGCTTCATAACCTTGTTCATTTGCTCTCAGGTATTTTATGTCTCGTTTTTGCATTCCAAGATGATGGAAAAGCAAAAAAGTTTGCGCTAATTTTTGGACTTGTGTATCTTGTTGTGGTAATTATTGGATTTGCAGCCCCTGACGCCGCTGCGTCTTTGCTGGCCATAGACAGCTCTGACAACTGGCTGCACGTGGTCCTTTCTATTGTATTTATTCTTTTAGCTATAGTTTAGCCTATTTAAGGCAGTTTTAATTTTTCGTTCAGTAGTATGGAATACACTTCTGATAAGAAGTAGAAAGCCATGAAGTATGGATTCACTTCCATTATTGATGGTGTATTAACTATGAGTAACCCAACTTGGAAGGATTTTCCAAAAACTATAAGTTTCCCTCCCCTTCAGAAGGGTATTGCAGTAGATGTTGCTATCATAGGAGGTGGCCTAGCGGGGGTATTAACAGCATATTTGCTTTCAAAGAAACGAAGGAAAGTAGCGCTTTTGGAATCGCGTGAAATAGGAAGTGGGGCAACAGGTCTTACAACTGCTTTTTTAACGCAGTCGCTCGATACTGACCCCAGTGATCTTGAAAGTATGTATGGCAGAAAGCAAGTTCGAGAAGTTTACAAGTCTCATGCATTTGGCATAGACTTGCTTGAGAAAATTGCTCGAAAGGAAGGCATATCTTGCGAGTTTACTCGTTGTTCTAACTATATATATGCACAGGACCATAAAGAGTATAAACACTTAAAAGAAGAGGCAAAGGTATTAAAAAAATTAGGGGTAGAGTGTAAGTTACACGACAAAGCACTCTCTGGTGCACAGAGCGCCGGATACTTAGACATACCTGATCAGGCCAAGTTTCATCCCTTACGTTTTTTGTATGGATTGGCTGAACGGCTTAAGCATAAAGGGGTAGCAATATATGAGGAGACAAAGGTTGAAAAAATTTCTGATAACGGTCGCATTCTTTTAGAAACCCCTGGTGGAAATGTTTCTGCTAAAGAAGTTGTCATAGCCAGTTATGACCCGGTAGGGAATCCTAAGGAAACATTTGCTAAGAAGGGTATGTATGTTACATATGTCTGTGAGGTACAGATTCCAAGTGGCATGCTTCAAGAGGGGATATATGAAGACATGCATAATCCGTATCACTATTTTCGTATTGACCCTGATGATACTCATGACAGAATGATAGCAGGCGGGGAAGACCACCGCGCTGAGCTGCCGGTAAGCGAAAATAAAAGTTTCGCAGCTCTTGAGGAGTATATAGGGAATTTGCTGGGCAGTAAGGTTCCATATTCCATTGTGCGTAAGTGGACTGGGCCAATCTTAGAACCAACAGACGGATTAGCGCTTATAGGCGAATATAAGCCGGACCATGCTGTTGCTGCTGCGTTTAGCGGTAATGGTATGACGTACGCAGCAATTACAGCTGCAATGCTTAGCGGTGAAGCTCCGCGTAGCTATGATCAGCTTTATAACCCTCGCAGAATCCCAACACCTAAACAGCTAGTGAAAAAGGGGATCGACTACATAGAAGAGTTTGCACATGGTGCAGTACGTAATACATTCAGAAAAACATCATTCGAGTAGTGCAGCATAGAAGTATGAATATCTCAAAGTCTATTTTTAAACGTTACGGGTATGCTTGGGTAACCGCAGCGTTGTTTTTAATTAGTTTTGTTGGACACTGGCTTTTTGCCTGGCCGGTATATGTCTCAGAGCAGGAAGAGCATGGTAGGCCCATAGAGTTTAGCGGTTTTTTTCACCAAACCGCACGTGACTCCCTGGAGAACTGGCAGTCTGAATTCTTACAGCTCTTATGGCAGGTAGCCGGACTCACTTACTTGCTCTACTTAGGTTCTCCGCAGTCAAAAGAAGGAGATGACCGTAAAGAAGCAAAATTAGATGCGATTTTGGCTGCGGTAAGTCCCGAGCAAGCCAGAGAGCTTATAGAAAACCTGGACAAAAAATACCCCCGCGGGTGATACTATATTATAGAGGAGGGTTATATGAAGGCAGGGGATAGATATATGGAAATTGCGAGACGAGTGAGGGAAAAGTACCCAAATGCTTCGAACCGCCAGGCCTTGGGACTTATGTCCATGGATAGTGAGTTCAAAGGCCTTACTCCGGAAGAACGTAAACAGGTGGCAACTAAGTTAGGAGCTTTAATTTGTTGGCAAAGCCGTAGGAAGCCTCCGGTTTCACACGTATCCACTCCTGACCAAAAGAGACGTGCGGCAGCACTTCAGGCGTTCAGAGAACGTAAGAAGTCAGAGGGGTCTGACAAGTAAATGGAGTCCGTTGTTTCGGACTCCATTTTTGTTTTATCTATTTTTTTTATATGCAAGCCAATATAAAAGTATGTTTGGGACAGCGAGGATATTTGCCAACAGAATAGCTTGAGCTGGACCGTGTTTGTCTGCAAACAAGCCTATGATATATGCAAATATCGCGAAGCATATGCTTCCGGCAAGGGCGTTGAGGGAGCCCATAGTTGCTCGCTGTTGGTCAGTAAACCGTTCTTGCATAAGGGTTTTACTGGATACGTGGCTGGCACCGTGAAAAAGAGAGGATGAAGAAATCAAAATAGGGGATACTATGGTTGGGAAGGAAGAAGCACTAACCCCTGTGATGAGCGCATACAGTTGGCCGGAAATAAGAAAGCGGAAAGCATTAAATCGCTTAATGAGTGGTCCAGCAAATCAATAGCTCGCAGCAGATGCTGCATGCGACAGCGACCGAGCTAGGCCTATTGCCCACAGAGGCCAAAGAGAGGCATAGAATGCCGGCACAAATTTGAATATTGTTTCTCCAACTGTATAGCTCCAAATTGACGCTAAGCTAATCATGCGTAGACTGTAATTTTCTTTGAATCTTTTTAGGGCGTCACTCAAATGGTCAAAAACATTTGTACTATGTTTATTACTATGTACATTTGGCTCAGTTATGTATAGGGCAACTAACAATCCGAACGCTTGTGGAATGACAGACACCCACATTACAAAAGATAATGACCAATCGGCCAAGAACCCCCCAATGAACGCTGAAGTTCCCAGTCCCAACTGAAACATGGAACTCGTCTTTCCGAGTAATTCTGAAAAAAAACTTTCTTTTTTGTTTTCTTTAAGTGAATCGTACAGCAGTGCTTCGTTGTTCCCACTAAAGAAGGACTGTGCTAATCCATCTAAAATACTACCAACAGCTAAAATTCCGAAAGAGCCACCAAAAGCGTAGAGTATTATTGAAAGAGTGGCGCATAATGCCCCCAAAACAATAGTTCTCTTTCTACCAACCAGATCTGACAGCACGCCTGTTGGCAACTCAAACACAGCCGAGGAAATATATGAGACGGAATAGACAGCTAAAGCCAGAGCATAGGAACCTGTAACCTGCGCAAAGTAAATAACCGCCACCGCGTTGTATGGCCGAAAGTCATTAAAGAAATTAAACCAGCATAACAACTTAATGTTAGTTAAAGTTTTTAGCATGTTTTGATTATATCATTGAAAACGCACATCCTGTCAGATACAGAATGTGCGTTTGTCAGTGAGGTGTTTGAAGTCTTATGTCTTTTTGTAAACGTGTTGCCTAATTAGATTTCAGTAAGGCTGTTTTTTAGTTGGCTAAGACCTTCGGCAAGTCTGTCAGTGAAACCTCTGTCTGAGCGGTACGCCACTTTATTAGCAGCAGCTAAAGCCGCATAATAGGGGATTAACTGATCTGAGGCAAGTGGTCCATACGCGGCGTCAAAAACCTCTCGTTGTTTGGGATTTAAAAAGTACTGCATGTTTACTATGTCTTGACGTGGATCACCACCATAACAAGTTGCAACGTCTATAATTCCAGTAATCTGCTTACCATCACTAAAAACATGCTGTGGGCTGTAATCACTGTGAATAAAAGAAGCATGGGGCAGGGGTGCATTTGAAGTTATCTTATGAGCGTGTTCCAGTTTTGTTCTTGCGCTGAAATCAATAAGCCCCTTTCGCTCAAGTAATTCAAAGTTAAGTTTAAACGCTTCAGCGTTTGCTTTCCAGGAACTAAACGTACCACGCACTCCTTGTTCAGTAATTTCAAACGTACCATAGCCTTCGACTTTGATACCGTGAATTTTTTTAAGAACTACTCCGGCTTCCGCATACAGTTGAGTGTTTTCTTTATTCCGGCTTATTGGTTTTCCCGGAATAAGTGTTTCTACAATTACAGCTTTATGGGATTGGTCTGGAAGCAGTACCCCTAAGACTTTTGGTGCGGGAATTCCATGTTCAGTAAACAGCTTAAACGCGGCTTGTTCCATTTCAAAACCCAGTACCTCTGGAAGCAATTTGATCACTACTTCAGTGTCGGCAGTGTGTGCGGTGTATACTTCGCTATTATCCCCTAACTCGTCGCTGTTAAGTGGATTAATATCAGAAAGTTCAAGCCCCAGCTCGTTGTTAATTCTTGACGCCAGAATACTCTTGTCAGACTCAAATCTAGTTTTTTCTATCATAACTATATTATAACCATATTTTAGTCAAAGCATTTTTCGGTGTAAGTGACAAGTTGGTTGGAAGCTATTACAATATATTCTATGAAAATAATAATTTGTGGTTCAATTACGGCAGCCCAAGAAATTTTAGATATCCAGAAACAGCTTGTGGCGAACGGTCATGAGGTCGAGATACCTCATGGTGTTAAACATGAATTTTACCATGGCAGGACCGAGATACCAAACGAAGAGAAAGCGGACGACAAAATCCAAAATGATGTTATTAGAGCCTACTATGAAAAGATAAAAAATTCTGATGCATTGCTAATAGCAAACGTACCTAAGCGCGGAGTAGAAGGGTATATAGGCGGTAATACATTTCTTGAAATGGGTTTTGGGCACGTACTTAACAAACATCTTTATTGCCTCTATCCTCTTCCTGATCTCTCTTACAAAGCAGAGCTCCAAGCCATGCAACCGACTATTTTAAATGGTGACCTTAGCAAATTACGTAAACAGCCTTAATCTTTATATAACAGTTGCGGGTACGGCACTATAAGCATGGGGTATATGGAGTTGTAAAATATAGTATAGTAAATCTAGTATATGCATAATAAGCTTTGAGCTAGAGCATGTCCATTACATTAATATTATTGTAAAAAAATTTCATGACACAGTTATCTACCGAAAGCGGTTTTGATAACCCTAGGGAGGTCGCGGCAAGGGTTTTTGAAATACAGAGAAGGGCGAGCGATATAATAGAAGCTACTGTTGAAGAAAAGATTATATATGATGATTCTGAAAAGAACAAAGAGGCATTGAAAAAAACTTTTCATGGGTACCTGCCAGAAGCAGATGAAGATTTTGATCAAAAACTAAAAGAGCTGGGCGAGATCACTTTGGAAAATTCAGAAAAGTATATACCTGTGGTTGCAAAAATCATGACCGAGCTAATCGGTAAGCATCTTACCTTACAGAAGCTTGAGGAAAGGCTAATGGAGTATCAGGAGAAAGTATATGGGTATATAAAATTGAGTCGAGGTTTAACTTACGAGATTCAAGGTACAGCTTGCTTACTTCACATACCTGTAACTTTTTTCGACAGCCATAGAGAAGCGCTTGATTCCTTGAAAGAAGGTTTTAAAAATTTAGCAAAAATGCTTAAGAGTGATGAAAGATTTTTAGGGATTACTGAAGTTAGGGGAAGATCCGATCTCGTTGCAGATAAACAAAAAATCATATCAGGTCTGGGTTTTGACTTGATTACTTTAAAAGGTGAGAAAGTCCCTCGTGAGGCCGTAATGTCAAAAGATAAGCTCATAGAGCTGTATGCTTAAAGCTATTCTCATTTATCTGACTTCCTATACACTCGAAGCAACAGAGAGAAATCCAGAGAGGAGGGAAGTAAGTACTTATCATCAAGTTAAAACCATAACAAAAACCATTAACATGCTGTTAGTGGTTTTTGTTACTGACAGACCACACCGAGACGTACATCGAACGGTTATGGGTTGGATAAGCAAATTAGTTGAGTACTTTGAGGAAAGTGGACTATTCTCCGCTTTCTCATGATGTCTTCATTTGACCATAGTAGTATTGAAATGGTAATATTATATTACCTTTCAGCGAAGGCCTGCCCTT
>DASPKA010000057.1:0-10242 GCA_035628335.1 Patescibacteria group bacterium
AATATAGTCAAATGTACCCCCAACACCTATGTAGAGCAGTGCTCCTGCTGCGTCTTTATGCTGAGCTATCCACCGTTCCTGTTTTAAAGGTCCATATGCTACAAGCACTACCGCAGCTCGTGAGTTTCGTATTTCGTCCACTATTACCTGTTCATGTGGATGTCTATTACTAAACCATACGTCAAGGTTTGGAAATTTTTCTTTAAGTTTTTCGGAAACGATTTTTGGCGTATCTCCAAATCCTCCAAGTAGAAACAAACTCAACTTTTGCTGCTCACAAAGCTTTGCCAAGTCCCACACCAAGTCCGCACCTACAATTTTCTCCGGAAATACAGTGCGATAGCTCTTGGGAATTAACACAATACGAGCTAGAGAACTTGCCATATATACAACAGATTCTAAAATTTTCAGATAATAGTTCTGAAACCTTAAACGCTTGCGCAAATACTGTTCAGCCCAGGGGATTGCTATACCATCTGGCACAGAAATGTTCGCGCCGTTCAATAACTCAAGGATATCTTCATGCAACAGCGAATAACGCAAAAACTCGGAATATACAGTAACTAAAAACGTCCGCTCTTTCGCGGCCAGTCTTTTTGCCAGTACCTCCAAGAGCTGAGCGTTAGTATATGTGTCAACTTTGAGTCCGGCTATTTCCAAACGCTTCTTATCGTAGTCTATCATGTCTAAGTTTCCATGAATATTTTAGAAGTGTTATAAGCGTATCTATCTGTGAACGCAGGTTCATATGTTTTCCAGCTGCTCTGGTACGTGGATAGTAAGACACCGGTACTTCCATTATCTTGTACTTGCCACGCGACATGCGGACCGTAAACTCAGGATCGAACCCAAACCGCTTACTTTCAATTTTCAGCGCAACTTCTTCGAGCACTTTCTTGTTGAATACCTTATAGCAAGTTTGCTCGTCTGTAAGATACACGTTGGTGAGCATGTTGGACAGCAAGGTGAACAACTTGTTAAAAATTGTGTGCCAAAACAGGGGCACTTGCCGTAAACTTCCCTTTAAGTACCGGCTACCGTACACGACTTCTGCATTATGCTCTAAAAACGGCTCCAGGAGTGATGGATACTCATTTGGGTCATACTCCATATCTGCGTCCTGGACTATAACAATATCTCCTGTCACTACCTTAAATCCATCTACCAGCGCACTGCCCTTACCTCCGTTGGTTTCTCTATAAATAACTTTAAACCCCTCTTGTAAGGGTAACCCTTGTAATACTTCTCGTGTGCCGTCTTTTGAGCAATCGTCAACAAGAATAATCTCTTTCTTCAAATCCAGAACCGGCGCCTCCTGAAGTGCGGTAATTAGGGTGCTAATATAACGTTTTTCGTTATAAACCGGTACAACTATTGAGACTTTGTGATACGTGAGCATACTTCACTTTACCATATAAAAAACGTTTTTTTCTATTGACAAATATATAAATATATGTATAATAATTTAATGCTGCTAATTAAGAAATGTAACTGGCTTATATAAGCGACATATAGCTTTTATACGCCAGCTACGTTTCTTGAAACCAGCAACTTTCTCCAGAGCCCAGCTCTGGGGTGACTAAAACTCTTTCAAGGAGAAAAGCACATGCAATCCACTTTTTCAATCACCAGCAACGTCATTACTTTCACGCTCGCCAATGGCGAGACTCTCGCTATCGAGGTCTTCCGCAATGGTAGCGTGGACTTGCTGCCGGTTACGCACGCCGGGCAACTCAAGCGGGTGGCAGCCTCTAAGGCAGTTGCCTTGGCAGTCGCTGCCGGCACGCCGGGCACCCGCACCTACATCACCGGCGAGGGACTGCGCCCGGTCGAGCCGGCCTCTGAGCCTGAAGTCCGCTTCATGACCCCCATGGAATATGCGGTCAAGATCGTGTTGGCTGAAGCACAGGAACCCGTGGCGGAGCTGTCTGAGGCGAGCGCCGACGAAGTTCGCGAGATCCCGCCCCTCCTCCTCTCGCGCTCGTATCAAGGCGAATTCCCCATGACAGCCAAGGGGTACCGCCGGCGCTTGCGGAAGTATCTTGTCGGTTCACACGAGGCACCTTTTGCCTCGGCCACCCTGATCGTCGGCGGAGTCGTGTACCGGGTCAACGGTCACGGCACCTTCGAGGATCATACCGGGTGGGACCAAATACCGCTCGGTGAAGTTGCAGGTCTCATGTTCCCAGATTTCGACTACTACGAGTTCGTCAGATCTCTGTAGGAGCCAGGCCGGGAACTTGGCGGGAGACGCGCATACAGCGCGTCTCCCGTTTTTCTTTTTCTCCACGTTTTACGCAATTGCGTATTTCGTGGGGATTTTCATTTTTAACAACTTATTGTGGTATACTTTACTCATGGACATAGCAGCGCAAAAAGCTCTCATTGAAGCCAAAAAGGGGAAAAAGAACAAGTACTTACACTCAGCAAATCACGCGCTGGCAGACGAACTCTGCGTGCTGTTTAAGGACCCCAAACACTTTGGCATGTACCTGAAAATGGCCGGAACATACAACCACTCATTCCTTCGAAAGCTAGCGGCTGAAATAATGGATAATAAAAAAGTAGATACCCCAGGAAAACTTTTTAGCTATTTAATTAAGAAATATAACACAGAGAAAAAAGGCCTTATTTCAGAAAACTAATCACTATCCACTACCCACTATTTACTAAACTTATGGAACTTCCCGTGATCAAACTTCCGGCTAAAGTTTTGCGTGCCGGAACAAAGACCGTTACTTTTCCTTTAAAAAAAGATGTGAAAAAACTTCTGGTCAATATGCTTGAGACGGTCCACAATGTGGATGGTATTGGCCTTGCAGCGCCCCAGGTAGCCTCAAACCTAAACCTTGCACTCATATACCTGGAGAATATGAAGATACCTGCCTTTCCTATTATTAATCCTGTTATCCTCGATACCTCAGAGGAAACTGTAGTCGTAGAAGAAGGTTGTTTATCCTTGCCTGGAGTCTTCGGGGAGGTTGCACGACCGAAATGGATAAAAGTTAAATTTCAGACCACTGACGGAGAAGAGATGGTGCTGGAAGACGACGGCTGGATCGCGCGAGTCATACTTCATGAGGTAGACCACTTGCAAGGCATACTGATTAAAGATAAATTTTTGAAGATAACGAAAGGTAAGGAGTTGTTGGATAAAAAATTTTTGAATTAGTCTAAAGTCCATAAAGTCTGTAAAGTCAAAAGTCTTGGAATTCGCATATCGAATAACTGTTTTTTTCTTTATGACTTTATGGACTTTACAGACTTTCGACTTACATGCGGCTTGCTTCTGATATTATACTGTTTGATATAGAAACCACAGGTCAAAATTTGGACAAGGATCACATCATTCAGCTTTCTGCAGTAGTACTGGACAGAGAAAACTTACTCGAAAAGAACATCTTCAACAGCTACATTCGTACCTCACTCATGGATACCTACTTAAGCAAGCAAGCAGAGCACCTACAGGTCCCGCTTGAGACCATGAAGAAGGCACCTAAAAACTCTGAAGTGGTAAAACAGTTTATAGACTTTGCCCCACCCGAGGCACTTATAAGCACCCACCAAACTCATAGCCTGCTTTTTTTGCGCAACCTCTTCAAAAAGACCGGCTATGACTACCCATTTTCTTCTCAAATTTTTTCTGTTTGGTCCCTGGGTTACCTGTACACCTTACAGCACGGCATGCGGAAACAACCCTCCTTTGAAACCTTGCTCCACACCTTTAAACTTACCCTAGATAAGCCTAGGAATTCCCTCTCCCGTGTGAGAGTTGAGGCAGAGATTTTGAGAAGACTTCTGGCTAACTTTACTAATTAATCAGTCTTTAGTGCGCTTGTTCCGCTGCGAAAGAACTGTTGCTTCCAAAAGTAGAGTAGCTCCAGTAGGTCGGGCTCTGCTCGGCCGGATGGAGCGTACTCACTAGGGAACCGGAGTCGACCCGCCCTAGTGAGTACGCCCTGTCCACTCGGGGAAACCCCGAGTTCCCAGGGCTACTTTACTTTTCTGCGGCGGGTCGCTCCTGCCTCTCGGACGAAAAATTTTTTTGTAATCCCTAAACAAAAAAATACCAGGCTTTTCGTCCTCAGCAGTAGCCAGGATCTGGCTCCAGAGCGATGACCGCTTCGGTCAAGCTCATGATGCCAGTCCGTTACTGCACTCCGAGAGCTTCCCATAAGCAACAGTTTTTTCTCCGCTGGTGAGTACTAAAAAATATGTTTAAAAACGATATATTATTAGTTGACCTTGAAATGAGTGGGCTTAATCCGCGTAGGCATGAAATACTTCAGCTTGCGGGAGTTTTGTTAGACAAAAAAACACTCAAAGAAAAAAAACATTTCAATGTATATATTACTCCTAAGGCCTGGAGAAAAGCTGATCCTAAGTCACTTGAAATCACTGGCATTTCTTTAAATACGCTAAAATCCCAGGGCAAACCTCTTGCTGAGGCCTTAGATGACTTTGTAAAACATTTTGGAAAAAAAGTTACTATAGCCAACTGGGTTGGAACGCTTGATAAAGCGTTTATGGAAGCTGCATTCGAAAAGACTAGGAAGCCCTACCCATTTGACTACCATTCTTTCGACATCTGGGTACTTGCCGCAGCATACGCAGCACAGCACCTGTCCCTCAGAAACAAAAAACGCCATGATGGCTTTGACATGGAAGACCTCATAAAGAGCTTTAAGATGGCAGACGAAGGCAAACGCCATGATGCCCTCAGCGATTGCAGATACGCTGCAGAAATACTTAGGCAATTGTGGAAACGATTAAAGTTTAAAAAATAATGCGAGTAGTTTTTTTTGGCACGCCTAAACCTGCTGCGTTCGCTTTGCGAGCAATCGCAGCTAAGCACACGGTACTCGCTGTGGTAACATCCCCGGACAAACCAGTAGGGCGAAAGCAGGTTGTTACTCATTCTGATGTAAGCAATACAGCTAATGAACTTGGAATCCTTACCCTTAAGCCTGAAAAGGTGAAAGGTAATGAGGAGTTTTTGAGTGAGCTTAGAAAATTACAAGCTGACATCTTCATTGTCGTATCTTATGGCAAGATCCTATCTCTTGAGGTTATATATCTCCCCCGTTTCAAGTCTCTCAACATCCATTATTCCCTGCTTCCCAAATACAGAGGAGCAAGTCCCATCCAAGCTTCACTACTAGCAGGCGACACTGAAACAGGAATAACTATTTTTGAACTGGAGGCTGGCTTAGATACCGGCCCCATTTATTCACAAATTAGATTGCCGATTGAGTCTAATGACACATATATAACTCTTGAATCAAAGCTTACTGAAATCTCAGTAAACTCCCTTCTTGAACTTCTTCCTAACATTGAGGCAGGAAAAGCTACAAAAAAAACACAAGACAATACCCAAGCTAGTTTTTGCAAAATTATAGAAAAATCAGACGGTGCTATAAATTGGAAAAAGACAGCACTAGAAATTTACAATATGTACCGTGCGTACATAGTATGGCCAGGAATTTTTACTACCACTAACGGTTCTATAATAAAAATTACAAAGTGCGAACTTTCTCCAGGCACTACGGACAAGGAACCCGGAACCCTTCTTACCGGTGGTGTTGTGGCTTGTGGTCAAGGTAGCATACTACAACTGCTTGAAGTAGTGCCGGCAGGTAAAAGAGCAATGGATATAGGTGCTTTTCTAAATGGCAACAGTCACCTGATTGGGTCAAAATTTTCCAATCCGCAAATGTAATCTACTCTAGTTTTTTCATATTGCGCAAAAGAGGCAAAATATGGTCTAAAACTTTCAGTACGTAGAGCAAATCTGTTTTTAAAGTATATCTACCTAACGTATACCTGATTGCAGACTCTGGCTCGGCGTTACCTATTGCTGTTAGTACATGAGATGGTTTGTCGCCCGCCTCTGCACAGGCAGAACCAGTTGAAACTGCAATGTTCCAGGCATCAAGGTAAAGCATAAGTGCTTCCCCCTCAACCCCAGGAAAGGACATATGTAGGTTGTTTGGCATACGTCTGCGTGCTTCCTGCAGGTGAAGCTTTCTGTCATCTGGACCATTAAGCGTTGCTCCAAATTTTTTTTCCAGCTGAGCGACAAACCAATCCCTCAGAGCAGTAACTCTTTTCAATTCTTTTTGCTTTGCATTCTCGGCCACTTTCAGAGCTCGTGCAAACCCCACAAAACCAGCAACGTTTTGGGTACCACTACGGAGTCCTCGCTCCTGCCCACCTCCAAAAATTATAGGTTGAAGCCCGATACCTTCACGTACAAAAAGACAACCAGTTTGCTTTGGGCCATATACCTTACTTCCATTTATACTTAGCATATCCACAGAAAGCTTTTGCACATTTATATCTAAATATCCGGCGGCTTGCGCAGCATCTGAGTGTAAAACAACTTCATGTTTACCGGCCTGTCTTCGATCTTGGTTTGCATGTCTAAGTATGCGGCTAATCTGAAAGATAGGTTGAATACTTCCAACTTCGTTGTTAGCATACATAATGCTTGCAAACACAGTTTCTGGTCGCAAGGCTTTTTTAAACTCCTTTGGATCAACCAGGCCATCCTTTGAAACTGGCAAATAGGTTACACTGAACCCTTCTGTTTCCAACTGTTTACAGCACTCAAGCACAGCTTCGTGCTCTATTGCAGTAGTTATAACATGCGGTGTAAACGCACTCGTGCGCACACTACGGCAATAGCCCAATACAGCTAAGTTAATACTCTCTGTAGCACCAGCGGTGAAAACAATTTCTTTTGCTCTACATTTGAGTACATCCGCAACTTCTTTACGAGCAACTTCCAATGCAGTACTCGCGTGCACTCCAAGCGAATAAAGCGAAGATGGATTACCATACTCTTTTGTAAAAAAAGGTTGCATGACTAAAAGCACCTCAGGTGCAAGAGGGGTAGTGGCTGCATTATCAAGATAAATAACTTTTTTACTTTTTTGGGGTTTCATTACGAAGTAAGAGTGAATGCTTTCTAGCGTGGGCATACAGATCTGTGAGTATCTTAAGTCCCACTAAAATAAATAATGCTGCGGTAGTAACTCCAGTGAACCCTACGGCAAATGCACCAAAAAGCACCACGCAGTGCATAAGAATTACGCGCTTATACGGGTCGGCGAACGATTTTTGCATAGCATGCATCTCAGTACCTTTTTTTGGCCACTCAAAATTCTGTATAAAAGAGTACCCATGGCTTACTAAGAGCGCTGCAATTGGAATAAATCCCATCATACGCAGGTCGCTCATGTAGTCCCAGGAATTGTTTGGGGTGTTGATTGTAAGTATTGCCCCAATTCCCATAAAATGCCCCCCCATAAACATCCCAAAATGTACCATAAAAAACACAATGTGGAATAATGCAAAAATTCCTGCCTGCAAAAGCATTTTTATAATTGTATAAAAACCAATTATCGCCGTCTCAAGCCAGTACAACAGCATAATTTGGGTCAAACTCCAAGAAAAGAAAATGACGCCTGCAATCGGTATGAGATTCGCTGCCACCAAAAACCAGGCAGCTGAATCATGTACTAATTTTTTTTGTTGCATAAACAAATTTAATTAGCTAAAAACACTTTTTCTAAAATTCCACTGTGAATTATTTCCGAACCGTCCCCCTCGGCCACTACCGTTCCTTGACTAAGCACGTACGCGCGGTCTACAATCTGGAGCAGTGACTTTAAGTTATGCTCAACAACGAAGATAGCTGTTTTTTGTTTTTGATTGACTTCAGCAATTTTTTCAAAAACTTCCTTCACAACTTTAGGTGCTAAACCCAACGTGGGCTCGTCCAAGAGCAATACTCGAGGCTGAGTAATTAACCCCCTGGCAATAGCAAGCAACTGTTGTTGGCCGCCAGAAAGGCTTCCTGATGGCTGTTTTCTTTTATCTTTAAGTATTGGAAATAACTCATACATTTCATGTATTCTATGCTTAAGCACTGCCTTGTCAGGTAAATGGACAGAAACTATTTCCAAATTTTCTTCCACGCTTAAGTTCTTAAACACCCTCTTTCCCTGCGGAACAAAGGAAATCCCAAGGGAAACCACTTCATGCGGCTTTGAGTTGAGCACTTCACCTTCAAAAAAAATTTTTCCGCTTTTCAGCGGTGCAATACCAAAAATACTTTTAAGAATGGTTGACTTCCCGGCTCCATTAGGCCCAAGCAGGGCTACTATTTCACCCACATCTAAATACACGGAAGCTCCATCAAGAGCCTTAACTCCACCAAACTGAACATGCAAATTTTCTACTTCAAGTAAGTGGGACATATACTAAAGATTAAAATAACTTAACAAATCTTTAATGTCAGCAATAATAATATCAGGTTCTGGGTCGTGCAAAAACTCGGTGTGAAACCCGTAGGTAGCGCGGGCGGTTCTTGTGCCTGCGTTTTTTCCTGCTTCTACATCAAGATTCGAGTCGCCTACCATCAGCGCATGTTCTGGCTTCTCGCCTAACAGTTCGAGGGCTTTGAACAATGGTGCTGGGTCAGGCTTAAGACCCGGGCTGTCTTGGGGGGTAATTACTACTTCAAAAAACGAATCTATCCCAGCCTGGACAAGCGTGGCATGAACGGTATTTTTAGTTCTTGAAGTAACTGAGCCAAGCCTAAAACCTGCGGCCTTAAATTTCGTAAGCACTTCTACTGTGTTGGAATATAATTCAGAAAGATGATAGTTATTCTCCTGAAACTCCCTGTGCGAATCCTGCAAGTGCTTTACCTCTGTAAGCCCTGTCAAAATCTGATAGAACGTGTCAAAGTGCTTGCCAACATGCTTAGCAATCTCAGCATGGGATGGTACGGTGTGCCCATGTGTCTTTAAAGAATGCTCAGTGGAGTTCAAGATAAACTTAGTAGTATTTAGAAGCGTACCATCTATATCAAACAGTATTGTTGTAATATTTTCCATACTTTTCATTTTCACTATTACGCTCCTAAATATGCTTCTATTACTTCTTTCTTTCGTAAGACTTCGTTGGGGACGCCCTCAGCCAACACCTTTCCAGCATCCATTACTACGACCCTGTCACAGAGTGCTTGAATCACTTCCATGTTATGCTCAATTAGTAACACTGACTTACCTTCTGCCTTGAGGAGCTTCACCGTGTCATTGACCATTTCAACCATTTTAGGGAACAAACCTGCGTATGGTTCGTCTAAGAGTACAATGTCAGGATCCATAGCCAGCACTCGCGCAATCTCCAGCAGCTTACGCTGCCCATAAGACAAAGTGGCCGCAAGATCATCCTTCTTACCTATGAGATTAAACTTTGTTAGCAAATTCTCTGCTTTGTCTTTATGTCTCCTATCAGATGTGGAAAATATATTAGCAAAAGGTTTTCTGCCAGATAAAACAACAAGCAGATTATCAATCACAGTCATTTGAGGGAAAAGCCTAACTTCTTGAAACGTACGGGAAATTTCATGATTTGCTATCTCCCACGGTAAGACCTTTCGTAGGTGTACACCCCGTATAGTTATGCTTCCTTCAGTAAACAGAAGCAGGCCTGACAGTAAGTTGGTAACCGTTGTTTTACCGCTACCATTCGGTCCGACCAATCCCACCACCTCACCTGCGTCGATACTAAAAGAAACCCCATCTACAGCCTTTATGCCGCCGAAGTATTTTTTCAGATCATTAATTTTTAAAATATGTGAAGGCATTACTTAAAAAATATTTTTCCCAAAAAAAGAGTATAGTCGGTACCCAAGAACGCATTAATAACAAAGAAATGTGCTACATGTTTTTCATCTACTGTAAATACTCTAATCAATCCGCGAACACAAAAAACAAATCCGCTTACAAATAGTAGAGTGAGTTTCCAATCGCCTTTGCCATGTATGTAGCCATACAGCGAATAAACTATAGCCGACAAAAAAATCAAGCTTAGAAGTAATGGTAACCATGATAAATATAATCTGGTAAAGAAATATTTTCTCATATTCACAATTTATACTCCCCTACCATCCCTTGCGGGCGGTAGAGCATTAATACCACGAGCAGAGCTCCATATACAAAAATTCTCATTTGAGCGGCAATGGAGTCTGGGAAGCCAACAAAGCGGAGCGCTTCAGGAAGGAGTACTAAAATGAACGCGCCCCATACCGCTCCTTTGTTAGAAGCCAGGCCACCAAAGATTACCATAGATAAGACTAAAATGGAGTTATCTAGGCGGTATTATGTTGGGTCTGTATAGGAAACAAAAGTTACCCACAAGCTCTCACTTAATGCTCCAAGAGCTGCC
>DASPKA010000058.1:0-7792 GCA_035628335.1 Patescibacteria group bacterium
AACTGAAACTGGCGAGCTTGTTGAGAAAGCCGCTCCTGCTCCAACCTTGGAATACAAGACCAAGACTATGGAGAAAACCCGAATTACTGACGCTCCTGCCGAAGTTCTGGCTGTTGAAGAAACGCCAGCAGCTGTAGCAGAACCAGTAGCAACCGAAGAAGTTGTAGAAGAGGTTAAACCAAAGACAACTCGTGGCCGCAAACCAAAGACAGCATCAAAGTCTGATATCCTTGACCTCAGCACAGAGGATCTAGACAAAAAAATAGAAGCCGCCCTCTCTGAGGACCTTCTTAAATAAAAGTCGGCAGTCATAAATCGGCAGTCATAAGCAATACCCTTATTTGCCTATCGACTTACGACTTACGACTTCAGCAGTAGCAAGGATCTGGCTCCAGAGCGATGACCGCTTCGGTCAAGCTCGTTATGCCAGTCCGTTACTGCACTACGACTTACGACTATCAAATGGATTTAAATAAAGTCATGATAATAGGCCGTCTTACGCGCGACCCTGAACTTCGCACCATTCCCAGTGGCGCTTCGGTTGCCCAGGTTTCGGTTGCAACTAATTTTCGTTACACGAACCAAGCAGGCCAAAAAGTGGACCAAGTTGAGTACCATAACGTAGTACTTTGGCGCGGTCTTGCAGACATTGCCGCGAAGTACCTTAAAAAGGGTAGTCAAGTGTACATTGAAGGTCGCTTGCAAACCCGTAACTGGGAAGGGCAAGACGGCAAAAAAAACTACCGCACTGAAATTGTTGGTGACAACATGATCATGCTTGGAGGTAGCGGTGGCAGCAGCACTGGCACTCCAGGACTTCAAAGCGGCTACAACAACGCAACAAAACCCGCACCAAAAGCTGAGAATACCGATTATCAACTAGAAGAACTCCCAACTATCCAGCAAGATGAAACTATTAACTTAGAAGACGTCCCATTCTAAAACCCTAAGTCATAAGTCGGCAGTCAACAGTCGTAAGCAATCCCGTTATTTGCTTATCGACTTACGACTTACGACTTACGACTTACGACTATTTTATGGCCTACAAACCCTACAACTCAAGCAACAAGTATGGCAACCGCAAGGACCGAGAAGAGAAGCCGGTTGAAAAAAAGAACTGCTACTGCTGCATGAACAAAATCTCAAGCCTGGACTATAAAGACACTAACTTAATCCGCCGCTTTATGTCCCCTCATGCAAAGATTATGGGACGGAAGCGTACCGGTTCCTGCCCAAAACACCAAAGAATGGTGACACAGGCATTGAAGAGAGCGAGGCATATGGCCCTCCTTCCTTTTGTTGCAGCATAAATAAAAAAATAACCAAGAAACAACCTCCAAGATACAAATAAACTCCAAAAGACAAATCCCAATTGGAATTTGTGAATTGAAAATTATTTGGAACTTGTTGGTTGTATCTTGTATCTTTAAATCTCATGGATATTTCAGATATCAAACTCGGATCAATTCTCCTTTTCAACAATGAACCTATGCAGGTCATTTGGCATAACCGTATGCGTACTGCGCAAAGAAAGCCGGTCATGCAGACTAAACTCCGTAATGTCATTACTGGTAAGGTGATAGAGTACTCCTTTAAGTTCGGTGAAAAAGTGACTGAAGCAGATGTAGCCCGAGAACGTGCAAGCTTTCTCTATACAGACGAGCAAGGCACTCACTACATGAGTAGTGCTTCCTTTGAGCAAATAGACTTTCCAAAAGAAGTTACCGCAGAACAAGAACCTTTTCTAAAAGAAGGCACCGAAGTCAGTATACTCATGTTCAACGGCAATCCCGTGTCCATTGAACTCCCTATCAAGATTGAACTGAAAGTTACAGAAGCTCCTCCTGGTGTAAAGGGTGATTCTGCAGGTTCCATTACTAAACCCGTGACCCTCGAAACCGGTCTCGTTGTGAACGCCCCAATGTTCATAAACGAGGGTGACGTGGTAAGAGTAGACACCAGAACCGGTGAATATGTAGAACGCGCAAACTAATATAACAAAAGAAAAAACCTGAATTACTTCAGGTTTTTTCTTTACTGTAACTTTGAAATCTTAAATACATTTTCCCCTGAAGTTTTCGGAGGTTGGCTTTTTGGATACGTGTTGTAACCCGAAAAATACTGCATGTATAAATGCGCATTAGGCCCTGCGTCTGCGCCAAAGAGTATAACTGTCCCAGGTGGTAGTGAAAGTTTCTTTGCTTGATATGTTATGAGAAGCTGCTGCCCGCTGTTTTCTGGAACCTGTCTAAACAAAATCATTAACTCCTGAGCCCTATCAAATAGAAATATAATACCCGCTACTAGGAATAAGGGCATTACCCATCGTACTGAACTTTTTCGAAGCAAGAAACTGCTCCCTGCACCAAATACCAGTGAAACTACAACTACCATTATCCACCAAAACCGCTCCCATTGTAGTAAATTTACCTGGAGTGGAAAGTACTGAAACATTTCGGACGAAAAAGAAATTTTCACTAATCCACACACCGCTACTGCAACGAAAAGCATTAATCCCACTAGGTTATCCTTATTTTTCCATATGCTTTGGAGGCACATACCTGCGAGCAAGCAAAGAGCCGGAAGTGCGGGAAAAATAAAATTGTTTACTTTTGAAATAAAGAAGCTAAACGGAACCACATACACAAGCACCCACAGTACCAGGACCAACCCGGTCCTTTCTCTTTTCCAAAGAGCTACCAGTGCACTTACTACAAACACGGGAACGCTCAAGTACCCTGACAACCTATACATGTACTGAGTTATATAGTTGTCCATCGGACGAAGCCACTGTTCCACATTGCGAAAAATGTGGCTCAATTGGTATTTCTGCTCGAAAACAAACTCCTTGTTAAAATTCGTAAAATAATACATATAATTTATAGCTCCAATTATTCCCAATGGAACACTTAGATGTAACAGATTTACAATTTTGTTTTTAGTTAAGAACAAGAGGTAGGCCGCAACAACTAACAACGGAGGTAATGCGAGTCCGCTTTTTGTAAGGTACGCCATTCCAAACAATATTCCTGTTACAAGGAGCCACTGTTGCCTACCAGAACGCGTAAACTCCAGAAAACTCCCCAATGCACAGAGCGTAAACAAAACTAGGAGTATATCCATAAACCCTGCAAATTCCATTCCTGCAACCTGCATTAAAACGTAGGGGCTAAATAAAAATAGCACAGCCGCAGTTACACCCGCAATTACACCAAAATGCCTGCGTCCAAAATACAACAACAAAAAACCGACTCCCAGAGCGGCCAATGCCCCAGGCAAACGGAATGCAAATATGTCCTTACCAAGATTCTTGAAAAAAAATGATTGTACAATGAGTGGTAACGGTGGTTTATGAAGCCATACGTAATTATTTGTCCAGACTTTGTAGTCAGTACCTAAGTCCTGAGTATGCAAAACAGGGGTACAACAATCCTCGCTTAAATTTTTAACCACATTCACATGAACGATTTCGTCCCATGGGTATATAAACTGACTCCGTGCGACTTGTGTATACAAAAAAGCAGCGACTAGGAACATCGCCGCTACGAGTATATAAACGAATTGTAGCCTATTGATCCTAAACTTCATTTTAACCTATGAATATACTTAGATACAGCCATGGCTGCCTTTGCCCCTTCTCCTGCGGCTATGATTATCTGTTCTCCCCAACAGTCATTCACATCTCCAGCAGCAAAGATTCCCGGAACAGATGTTTCCAAGTTTCCGTTTACTTTAATCTCATGAAATTCATTTTTTTCAGTAAGAGAATCAAAAGCAACCGAAGGTGTCCAGCCTATTTCAATAAAAACGCCTTGGGCTTCCACTTCGGTGAGCCCACCGTCATGTTTTTTTATTCTAACTTTCTCCGGGCGCTCATAACCCGAAATTTCCAAAAGTTCAGACTCTGGGAATAAACGAATATTTGGTGTTGCATGAATTTTTGTTTTCATAATCTCATCACCCTGCAGCTCTTTGTTTATATTCACTCCATATACTGTTCTACAGCTTCGAGACAATGCCAGGAGCGCATCCATCGCTGAGTTTCCGCCCCCCACCACTACTACATCTTTGCCTTTAAACAACGGTGCGTCGCATGTAGTACATACTGCGACACCCTTACCCAAAAACTTTTCTTCACCCGGGATGCCGAGCCTTTTTGGTTGTCTTCCAGAAGCAATAATGAGCGCTTTTGCGGCATACTTCTTCCGCTCCTTATCAGAAATAGAAAACCCTCCGGAAACCTTTTCAATGTGAATAACCTCTGCCGAAAGAATTTCAACATCTTCCTTTACATGAGCAATATGCTGCTGAAACTTCTCTGTCAATTCTGGTCCAGTAATTAAGTCAAAGCCAGTGTAATTATCTATTTCATTTGAGTATATCATTTGCCCACCCGATAAAGCACCTAAAACAAGTGTTTTAAGTTTTTTTCTGGCCGTATAAATGGCAGCGGTCATCCCCGCAGGGCCATTGCCTATTATTATGACGTCATACATAGCTTAAACTTTATAGATATATTTTAACACAAAAATATAGTAAAAGCGGGAATTAACAGGCAATTCCCGCTTTCTTGTCGTCATTTACTCCTTGTTGGAGTAGAAGGCTGCAAATCTGTCTTTCCTTGCCTGCTCTCTCTGAGCAGCGCGCGAATTACGTTTCCGGCTCTGAGTCCGTACAACTGGAGCCGCCTGCCCTATATCATCTACCGATGGCGGCTCAGTCTGCATTGTTTTCGATTCAATTACAGATATAAGCTGTTGTCCGTAAATTGCAGCAACTGACGAGTATTGAATTGGTTTAACGAACTTAGTAGTCAAAGTTTCCTCCAAAAAGAAAGTTGATATTCTCACCTACCTCTATAGTAGCATATAAAAAAATGACCGAGCATGGTATGCACGGCCATATTGCATGACAGTCAGGGGAAGTGTTAGTTCCTTTTTATGCCATGACAGCAAGTAGATTGACCTCATTCCCATTTCTAAGACATACGGGCGGCTTAGTTGGAGCATGCGGCCAGCCCGCAGCTTCCCAGCCAAACAGGTTGATCGCATACACTTCCGCACACCTAGCGCACAATTCACGGACCATCCTTTGCCCAAGCAAGCCATTCCACAAGAGCATAGTATCTCCTGCATGTGAAAAACCATTACATGCGGTAATTTCCTTATCACAACCAGCACATCTTCGTTCCATATGTTCCTCCTAGATTGACGTTGTACGAAAAAACCTTGCTACAGCAAGGATTTTTCATGTAATTCGGTGAAATGAACTGCAAATTGCTGATATGGGTGTACGCTTTTAATCGCGGCGATTGCTATATCAATGAGGGATTCGGGGCATACGGTTTGAATACACTCTTCCTCGACTTCCTCGGGCCTTCCTACTTCGCCTATAGCAGGACTGGCACCTTCCAAAGGAGTGAATCTACCTGTACCTACAACACTAAAACTACAATATGTATATTTTTCAAACTTTCCAATACCAGCATCCCCGAGTGACTTCCGCACCGCACCTGCATGTGTTTGCGGTACGTATGTGACTAGTTTATAGAATTTCATATACTACATTTTCTCCATTATTCTACTTGCAGCTAAAATATATGCTGCATTCCTCAGTGTGGTGTTCTTTTCTTTTGCAAGCTGAAGCACTTCATGAAACTGTGAAGTTATTTGGGTTTTTAGTTTTTCTAACACAAAATGGCCTGCCCATTTTTCCTGATGTATGTTTTGGTACCACTCATAATAACTTACACATACACCTCCACTATTAGCCAAAAAATCTGGCACAACCAAAACACCGTTCTGTTCTAAAATCGGATCTGCTTCAGCAGCAGTAGGACCGTTGGCCATTTCTACTACCAATCGGGCGCGTATCTTACCTGCATTCTCAGGTACTATGACATTCTCTAATGCAGCAGGGACTAACACGTCAACGTCCAACTCCAGGAGTTCTTCTTGAGAAACATTTCGAGCTCCTGTAAAATCCTTCACGGATCCCGTAGCTTTTTTGTGTGCCTCCACTTCTTGTACATTCAAACCGTCCATGTTTATAATTCCACCCTTGCTATCAGAAAGCGCTACAACTTTGCATCCAAGCTTAAAAACATATTCAGCGAAGTAACTACCAACATTCCCCAAACCCTGAATAGCAACAGTCTTTCTAGGTAAATCCACAATTTGCTTTTGCAAAATCTCTTCTACGAGGTTACCACCCCCATAACCTGTTGCCTCTGTTCTTCCTTCACTACCGCCATGCCCTACATCTTTACCAGTAAAAGTAGCGGGTGCTTTTGATCCGGTTATCTTCTCATATTCATCCAACATCCAGCCCATTATCTTTCCATTAGTGTTTACATCAGGGGCCGGAACATCTACCTGAGGACCCAGGAGCCGCCAAATCTTCTGCACCCACCCACGAGACAGTCTTTCTAACTCTATATCTGAAAGTTTTTTTGGGTCTACTATAACCCCACCCTTACCACCTCCAAACGGTATGTCTATGAGCGCACACTTGAAACTCATCCAAAAAGACAACGCCTTAACTTCATCTAAATTAACGTCCTGGTGGTAGCGAATTCCTCCTTTGTATGGCCCTCGGGAATTGTTATGCTGGCATCTAAAACCCGTAAATATCTTCTGTGTTCCGTCGTCCATTTGAACAGGTATAGCAACTTCCACATAACGGTCTGGGTGCAATAAAATTTCTGCCTTGTACTTACTGAGGCCGCCTATTTCAACCGCACGAAGTAATTGTTCTTTTGCACTTTTAAATGGGTTCATATGTATATTCCTAAAACTTTTAAACACTTTTCGTAATTTTCTTCTGAAATGCCCAGACACCATCCTTCGGGGCTTAAATCCCGAGTAGTGACGTATTCAGGAAAACTAAACCACTTATATGCGGCTATTTCACTATCATGACTATACAAACTTTCAACCTCACCATCCCAGCGCACCGCAAAGAGTTTTGCAAAATGCTTTGACTCATAGCGAGTCTCGTCTCCTATATAAAAGAGTTGTTCAGGGGGGAAAACCAATCCTGCTTCCTCCTGCAGTTCAACCAGAGCACCTATTTCAAAACTTATGCCTTGAGCAATGTGTCCACCAAACGACGTTTGCCATCTACCTGGTTTACTATAGGCCCATTTGCCGCGCTGGCTACATAAGATCTCGCCCTGAGCATTTAACACCCACACGCTTGTTGCTGCACAGAATTCTTGCGTATTTTGCAAACAATACTCTGACCTCACCCCTACTTTAGTGAAGTTACCATGCTCATCACATAACTGAACCGTTTCTGTTTGTGCTTCGAGAAGAGTAGTCATGTCAAAAAGTCTGCTGCTTTAGCAAAGAAATCAGCGTCCGTATCCAGCATCTCAGTACCATGACCGCCATACTCCAAAATAACCTTTTGACGTTCGCAGCTGGTGCTATTGTAGAGCTCAAATGCCATGTCAGCGGCCTGGGAAGTTCGCATATCATCTTTTGCTGCAGCAAACAATATATTTTGGTCTTCGGTGAGATTTTCCACAAAATTTAGCGCCTTTACCCCGTGATAATCTAGTCCTGCGGAGAGAATTAAGCCTTTTTTAATGTGAACATCATGTGCCATGCATTGCAACGCAATATTTGCCCCAATGCTTGCACCACCAACCAAAAAATTCGGATGCCCATATCGCTCCTCTAAATAGTTAAAACCAGCTCGAGAATCAAGAAAGTATTTCTGGTGATCCTCGTTCTTAAACTTTTTATAGTCCCCACCTTCACTTTCACCGTGACCCCTAAAATCAATC
>DASPKA010000059.1:0-4287 GCA_035628335.1 Patescibacteria group bacterium
CTGCGTTTGCACTACCGGCATGATTTCCATCCATGCCTAGCCTACCTTAATAAACGCCTCCGTTACCATTTAGGAGGCAACCGCCCCAGTTAAACTACCCACCAGCCACTGTCCCAGACTAGGTTAAGGTCTGGTTAGAAATCAATTCAACACAGAGTGGTATTTCATATTGCGACTCTGCTACCCCCGGAAGGGTAGCTTCAAAGTCTCCCACCTATTCTAAGCAATGAAAAACTAATTTCAATAGCAAGCTATAGTAAAGCTTCATAGGGTCTTTCCGTCTTGCTGCGGGTAGACGGCATCTTTACCGCCATTGTAAGTTCATCGGCATGTTCGTTAAGACAGTCCTCTGCTCGTTATGCCATTCGTGCGGGTCGCAACTTACGCGACAAGGAATTTCGCTCGTACCATACTTTTGACAAGTTGTCAAGTATGTTTTTTGTTAGCTGTATATCGCTATACAGATCGGACTATATCTTCACTCCTGTAAAATACAGGAGGCCTGGCGTGTAGTCTCTGAGGATTCCAATTAGTTTATCTCGAGATTTTTTATGATTCATTGCTTGCGCAAGCTTTGCAATCTTGATCATGCCATCTAAGAAAAGATGTTGATCTTCACGCATTAATCTTACGCATTCTGCAAAAATCATGAAATCCTTTTGTTTAGAAGTATATAATGAATACTTCTCAAAGAAAGGAATAATTACACGGAGCAAATCTTCACGATTTGTTACTTTGTAGTTGTACATGTTTTCCTTGTGGTTATCATGTCTTCGATTTATGTAGATTTTTCCAACTCCGAAAAAGTCTCTGACTTTTTCAAGAGCGGGCAAACTACGTTCACCTTGAGAAACTGCAAAGTGATGAGAGATTTGGTATCCGCTTTTATAACCTCTGCGAATTCTTGTTAGTTCTTGACGATCTTGCTGTTTCGAAAAATTAATCAAGAAGCAGCCTTCGCCATCAACGAAACCAAGAATCCAACCAATTAGCCTTTCCTGCTGATTGTCTGCGAGAGTCATATTGTCACTGTGATTTAATTACACGTTAGTATTATTATATCACAGTAATGCTCTATTCTAAACCCTTTTTAAGGGACAGATGTTCCAGCAAATAGCCAAGTTTTACTATGGCAACGTTAAAACTTTTTGTACTTGACAAAAAGATAATTCCGTGGCGCAACCATAGGACAGTTCATATGTGTTAGCTGCATGTCTCCATGCAGATCAGACTATATCATCTCCAATATCAAATGGAGTTTGGCGTATAGTCGTTGGGGATACTCTTTCGAGTCTTTCCTGCGGATTGTCCAATCCTTGAAATTTTTGCTTTCAGCTTATTTCATGTACTTAATATTTTAAGTATGTAGAAATTACTGTTTCGCATTCAAGGCTCTTAGGATATTCCCGCAAATAGCCAAATTTTATAACTACAATCTGTTCATAGTTACTGCCGGCGTTCATCAGGGCTTGGCCACCGAGGTTTCCCCCAGCGGTTTGACCTTCTGACACTGGCCAGGCATCAGCCCGTATACATCAGCTTACGCTTTAGCACGGACCTAAGTTTTTGGTAAACAGTCGGAAGAGGTCTTTCGCTGCGGCCCCTCTTGCGAGGGGCAGGCCATATTGCTAACTTACGGCCGCTTTTTTGCCGAGTTCCTTAACGAACATTGAGCCGGGCGCCTTGGGATTCTCTCCCCATCCACCTGTGTCGGTTTACGGTACGAGCACCTTAACACCTAACTACGACGTTTTTCTTGGCACCTTGGTTCACTTAAATCGCGATTGCTCGCTTTTCCCATACTTTCAGATTTGGAGAGCGAAAGTTTCATCTCTTGCGAGGTAGAAACAGTGCTCAGGGGAGTTCCGGATTTGCCTGGATCTCCATCTTACGAGTACAGAAACGTGCATACTCACAGCACGCAAAAGCTACCATGATGCGTCGCGCCTTAGATAATGTCAAGGTGGCGCAGGAATATGAACCTGCTTGTCCATCGAACGAACCTTTTAAGGCCCGCCCTTAGGATCGGCTAACCCAGGGACGACGATCGTTGCCCTGGAACCCTTGGATTTTCGGCGAAGAGGATTCTCACCTCTATATATATTACTTATTCCAACATTCTTACTTGTATGCAGTCCACCATCCCTTACGGGTACGGCTTCAGCCCGCATACAACACTCCTCTACCGCTTATGCTTTGCATAAGCAAGTCGAAAGTCGAAAGTTTGTAAAGTCGAAAGTTCTATAGCATCTGCGAAGCAGATAGCTACTTTACTTTACGGACTTTAGACTTTATGGACTTTTCACTCGCTTATGCAAAGCATAAGCCCGCGTCTTCGGCATCTAGCTTGAGCCCCTATATATTTTCGGCGCAGGATCGCTTGACCAGTGAGCTGTTACGCTTTCTTTAAAGGATGGCTGCTTCTAAGCCAACCTCCTGGTTGTATGAGCAACCCCACATCCTTTGCACTATAGCTAGAATTTGGGGGCCTTAGACAGCGGTGTGGATTCTTCTCCATTTGTCCAGTGAAGCTTAGACCTCACGGACTAACTGCCAGGATCTTGATCAACTAGAATTCGGAGTTTGGTTCAGTTTGACCGATTGCTCAGCCAGGACCGATTCAGTGCTCTACCTCTAGTGAGAACTCCTGACGCTAACCCTAAAGTTATTTCGAGGAGAACCAGCTATCACCCGGTTCGATTAGAATTTCTCTGCGACCCACAGCTCATCCCCTAATTTTGCAACATTAGTGGGTTCGGACCTCCCGTTGCTTTTACACAACGTTCATCCTGGCCATGGGTAGATCACGCGGGTTTCGGGTCTAGCGCACGCAACCTTAAAGAATCAGTCGAAAGTCACAAGTCCGTAATGTCGAAAGTCATAGAGTTCGCAAAGCGAACAGCTATAATACTTTATGGACTTTAAAGACTTGATGGACTTTTGACTTCATCTTTATTCGGACTATTAATCCTCGCTTTCACTACGATTTCGCCCTTCCTGGGCTTAATCAAGCTGCGTACAACTAACTCGTTGGATCATTCTTCAATAGGCACGCGGTTACCCTCGTACTTACCTTGCGGCTCGTACGTTCGGGCTTCCACTCCTTGTAAGTATACGGTTTCAGAAACTATTTCATTCCCCTTCCGGGGTGCTTTTCACCTTTCCTTCACAGTACTTGTTCACTATCGGTCAATGTGAGTATTTAGTCTTACGTCTTAGTCGACGTGGATTCAGTCCAGATTTCTCGTGTCTGGACTTACTCAAGAATAATACTGGGATATGCATGATGTTTCGCGATACAGGACTATCACCTTCTCTGGTCCGCCGTTCCAGGCGTGTTCTGCTACATAGCACACAATTTAATCCCCTGCTGCTTTACAGCACAGCAGACGTACTACACTTACTACACCTAAGCTGCAACACCTGTAAGCTTTAAATTCCCTAAAATCAAGTTCACTATAAATAAATACAGCTACACATAACTTTAAGAAAAAACACAGGCTTAGGTTTGGACTAATAAAGAATCAGTCGAAAGTCTAAAGTAGAAAGTCTGTAAAGTCATAGAGTTCGCAAAGCGAACAGCTATAATACTTTAAGAACTTTATGGACTTTATAAACTTTTGACTTCATCTCTATATACTTCCCCTTTCGCTCGCCACTACTAAGGGAATCGATCCTGACAAATGTCAGGGTTTCTTTATTTTCCTCGTGCTACTGAGATGTTTCACTTCGCACGGTTCCCGCTCTACTGTACCCCACGGCACAGAGGCATGCATTCTTCAAATGCATGGGTTTCCCCATTCAGACATTCCCGGATCAAAGCTTAGTTGCCAGCTCCCCGAGACTTTTCGCAGGCTCTCACGTCTTTCATCGGCTCACATTACCAAGGCATCCACCGTATACCCTTATCTGTTATATTTGTTCAATGTTCTTTGACTAGCAATTTGTGTTCACGAGTATCAATTCACTCATGTTCAATTGCTTATGCTTGGACTTTATAATTTCAATTCACTATAAAGATTTTTGAATCTTACAATTTTTTACCGCTAATTGTCATTCTCCGGTCACTTCCTCTGCGCATTTGCAACAGAGTCAATGGGCTCTCCGGAGTCTGACTATTTATTTTTTAAAGAACTGAGGTTATAAGATTTCTCTTTACAACTCGTTAGCTACTGCTCAGGAACTGATGCCTTCATAGACAGAATTCCCAAGGTAAAGATGGAACGTCCGAGGACCAGGTGAGCAGTAATTGACGAGTAATAAATTTGTGAAATTATTATGAACAAT
>DASPKA010000060.1:0-9180 GCA_035628335.1 Patescibacteria group bacterium
TAGTTCAAGAAATTATTTTCCGAGGCCTACTTGCACAAGCCGACAAACGTACGAATACGGAAATTGCCGCGCTCATCTCCTCTGTGCTTTTTGCAGGAACTGAAACACTTATCATGTATGGGTTCTCTGGAAACGCCTATGTTTTTTTGGATGTCTTGTCTCTGCTACTCATGGGTTTTGCTCTTTGCGTAATTCGCTACAAAACTAACTCGCTTTTACCTACATTCCTTATCTCATTTGCTTGGGCAATATGCTTCCTCGCTGCTTTCGGTCATGCCCAAGATGTCACAGCGTACGTATATAAGCTCATCTTCTCAATATACCTAATAATCTACAGTGTATATATCTCCCCAGGTTTTCTTAATCAACATCACAAACATGTTTAAGCTTATAGGTTACGCGGTTGCCATACTTGCAGTAGCGGGTTTTGTGTGGTTATACCCAAAGTATGACTTTGTACAAAAAAACCCTGGTTACTGTACTAAAATTGTAGATCACATTTTCTACTGTGGCTCTACTGCAGATTTAGAGAAGTTTTTTTCTAAGTAGTTTGCTAAAATATTCATTTTCTGATTATAATCAGTATTGATAGCGACCGGTTTTGGAGGTTACTAATCACTCATCACTAAAATTTGTATGATAGACAAAATCCTATGGTTTAGTTTGGGCTCTAGTGTTATTACACTTGCTTACGGAGGTTTCCTTGCTTGGCAAATATTAAAGTCTCCAACCGGAAGTGGAAAGATGGTTGAAATTGCAGAGGCTATCCAGGCCGGTGCAAAAGCGTACCTCACCCGCCAATATAAAACTGTAGGCATAGTTGCAATAATTATCATCATCATAATGCTACTCGCTGGCCTGTCTGGATTGACTGTTGCCGCCTTTCTTGTTGGCGCAGTAGGCTCTGCGGTAGCCGGCATTCTAGGCATGTCTATTTCTGTGCGTGCAAACGTCAGAACTACTGAAGCCGCAAAAAAAGGTTTAAAACCAGCACTCGCACTTGCTTTCAAAGGTGGTAGCGTAACTGGTTTTTTCGTTGCAGGACTTGGCTTGCTCTCTGTTACTACTTTCTTCTGGGCTTCAGGATTTAAACTCGAACCCTTAGCCGGCCTTGCATTTGGTTCGTCTTTGATTTCAGTTTTCGCACGTTTAGGCGGTGGAATTTTTACCAAAGGAGCTGACGTAGGTACGGATATGGTCGGTAAAGTAGAAAGTGGAATTCCGGAAGATGACCCAAGGAACCCTGGCGTTATTGCAGACAACGTGGGTGACAATGTGGGTGACTGCGCAGGTATGGCTGCTGATTTGTTTGAGACCTATGCTGTTTCTGCGATAGCTGTTATTATTTTAGGCGCATCCCAGCTTTCAGGTTTCGAGGGCGCGAAATTCTTCCCACTCGCAATAGGCGCTGCAGGACTTCTTACTTCCATAATTGGAACATGGTTCGTCTCACTAGGGAAAAAAATGAACATTATGTGGGCTATGTATAAAGGGCTCATTATTACTGGCGTTCTTTCTGCAATTGCTTTTTACCCTATTACAAACTGGCTCATGACCGGCAATGGCGCCATAGACCCACTAAATCTGTACTTTTCTACGCTTATTGGGCTTGTGGTTACTGGACTTGTAGTCATAATTACCGAGTACTACACTTCCAAGTCCTTTTCTCCAATTAAATCACTAGCCAAAAGCTCTCAAACTGGACATGGTACGAATATCATAAAGGGCCTCGCCATAGGCATGGAAAGCACTGCGGCTCCTGTTATTGTAATTGTGCTGGCAATTTTAGCAGCATTTAGCCTTGCTGGTCTCTATGGCATTGCTATGGCCGTTATGTCTATGCTTTCACTGACAGCTATGGTTGTTGCAATAGACGCATTTGGACCTATTACAGACAATGCTGGCGGTATTGCTGAAATGGCTGGTTTGCCAAAAGAAGTACGCGATGTTACTGACCCGCTTGACGCAGTGGGTAACACCACTAAGGCAGTAACTAAAGGTTATGCTATAGCCTCTGCTGGATTGGCAGCTATGGTACTGTTTGCTGCGTATGTTGCTGACTTTAACCATTATCACCCTGGTGTAAAAGCGGTGTTCGATCTTTCTGACAGCAGAGTTCTGGTGGGGCTTCTTCTTGGGGGATTGCTACCATATATCTTTAGCGCTCTTGCTATGAGCGCTGTGGGCAAAGCAGCACAAGCAGTGGTGGTAGAAGTCCGAAGACAATTCAAAGAAATACCAGGAATTATGGAGGGTACAGCAAAGCCTGACTACTCACGCGCCGTAGACATTGTCACCAAAGCCGCAATTAAAGAAATGATTGTACCTGCGCTTATCCCAGTCCTGGTGCCAATAATCGTAGGCTTTACATTGGGCGGACGGGCTCTTGGAGGTCTACTCATTGGCTCTATTATTACCGGTTTGTTCGTGGGTATTTCTATGACCACTGGAGGCGCTGCATGGGACAACGCCAAAAAATACATAGAAGAAGGCAACTTCGGAGGCAAAGGCTCGGAAGCACATAAGGCTGCGGTAACTGGAGACACGGTGGGCGATCCGTACAAAGACACTGCTGGCCCTGCGGTAAACCCAATGATCAAAATCATAAACATTGTTGCACTGCTTATTGTTGCAAATATTGGACTATAATCCCATATAACCCCGCTTGATTGCGGGGTTATTTTATGAGAAAATACTTGAGCAAGACACACAATCCCTAAGAGAGGAAGAATATGAGCAAAGCAAATGGCAACGGCAAAGTGCCGCACCCCTTCGTGATCAATGGTTATGAATACGAACCACCTGACGACAAACGAGCTGCTCAGGGCGCTAAAAAAACAATCACATATCCGAACAAAAAGCGGATATTGTGGATATTCCAAGGACGAGCATGGAAATTCCTGACATTCGTTTCTCAGGAATTCAAAGACGAACACCACGGGCGTCCTGCCCCAAAGTTTGGCGCTGCTATGCGCCGGTATGGGCATTTATAAGCTCAAAAGACATTTGAAAAAGGCATTTCCTATTTGATTGGAAGTGCTTTTTTGTTGTTGCAAAATTTTATAAAAAATGTACAATGAAATTAGTTAACAATAGGTTAACTGATTTCTGTTCTCAAGCACCCACTGCTTTGCTGGGGCCGCTTGGGAATTTCCCCAAACACACTTTAAGAAGGGTTTGTTATGCCTACCAAACATCTGATGCGGCGATCGCCGCTTCGCGCACACGACTATGCAAACGCCGGATCCGGCGCTAATGCTGGACGAAGCAGGACCCCAGGAATTGTCACCTCACCTAGGAGTGACTTAGCTAAATTCTGTGCCAATTTTCCACAGTGCACAAGCGAAATCTTGATTACCGTGCCCAAATCGCACTGTAGAAATTGTGCGCCAGATCCAGGCAAATCAGGCAACTAGCCCGCCTCCCAGGCAGCGGTTGCCAGCATAGAGTACTATACTCTGTCCGCTGGCAACCGCATTTTGTTTTGTGGTAAAAGTAACCTTGTATATTCCCTTAGCTTGTGGGATGAGCGTAGCTGGAACAAGCTCCCCCTGGTGCCTGTACCTGGCTTTGCATGCCAAGGGCAATGTCTCAGGAGAGCCTATCCAGTGGAGCTCAGTTATCTCTACAGACTTAAACTGTAAGCTCTCATGTGCAGGGTCTTTTGACACCACTAGCTCATTGTTCGTTAAATATTTCTTTACCACATACCACGGACCACCGGAAAGCTCAATGCCGTGCCGTTGTCCTAGGGTAAAATTCCACAGGCCATTATGGGTTCCTAACACTTCGCCCTTTGTGTCAACTATGCTTCCTGGCTTGGTTGAAATTTTTTGTTCCAAAAACTCCCTCAGCCTAACCTTGCCCACAAAACATAAACCCATGCTTTCTTTTCTACGTGCATTAGGCAAGCCTATTTTCTCAGCTAATTTTTTTACCTGGTCTTTTTTATATCCACCTATTGGAAATAACAAATGTGGGAGCTGCTCTTGGGTTATATTGTAAATAAAGTAGGTTTGGTCCTTGAATTCGTCGACGCTTCGCTCAAGTCGAAAGTTCAAAGTCGAAAGTTCATAAAGTGATTTTTTATTTTTTTGCTTTATGGACTTTAAGGACTTTCGACTTTGAACTACTCTCGCATAGTGGCCGGTCGCAAGGTAGTCGTAGCCGTGGTCTAGAGCCCAATTGTACATAAGCTTGAACTTAATCTCTTTATTACACATAACATCCGGATTTGGTGTCCTGCCAGCTTTGTACTCTTTAAAAAAATACTCCATAACCTTTTCGTGGTACTGCTGCTCAAAATCAAGCGTATGCAGTGGGATATCTAAAAAGGCTGCAACGCGTATAGCATCACGCCTGTCCTGGAGCCACGGACAGTCTTGAACTACAAGCCCTGTAGTGTCAGACCAGTTCTTCATAAATACGCCCTCTACCTCATACCCCTGCATTTTCAAAACATATGCAGAAACGGCGGAGTCAACTCCGCCGGAAATTCCTACTAACACTTTTTGCTTCTTCTTTCCTTGCATTATCCCCAAATACTACAGAATAAGATCTAGCCCATCATGCCGCCGAACTTGCTTTGTAACAGCTTCTTGTGTTTAGAAAACAAGTCTTCCAAAGCAGCGCGAATGTGGCGCGAAACCTCAGATTTATCACCAACAATGGACGTGTCAACCTCAACACTTTTAATATTTTGATTACCGTCTATGATTATTTTAATTTTTTGTCCGGAAGAAGAACCGGTAACCAGTTCTTTGGCAAGCATTTGCTCTATCATCTTAGCTTGCTTACGCATCTCGTTAACATCTTTAAGTTTATCTAAGAAACCCATATGTTTAGTGGATAGTACTTAGTGAATAGTGGACAGCTGTTTAAAATTATAGTCTTGCGCATTGCACGAACAATAACTCTATTCACTAATCACTATTCACTCATTACTAAATAAGTATTAGTATAACCCAAAAAGGCTGCGTTGAGAAGACTCTGCGGGTTGTTTTGCTTTTATGCTCTTCTTGGGGCGTTCTGTAAAGTGCATTTCCTGCTTTATAGCAGGCAGACTGCTTTCAAGTGGCGCTGCTTCTTTTCTATATAAACAATAGTCACAGGTAGTATTTGCTGAGGGAAGACCGCCGTCCAAGCAACCCTTAATTTTCTCTAAGACGGACTCAATCCATTCCGTAGCACCCTCATATGGAATAAGCTTTACCTCAAACTCAAGCTTACCGTCAAACGCTTCAGCATCGCGCTTACCATTACAGTAAACAAAATATCCAGTCTTTGCAACAGGAAACCCATTCCTTGCGAATAACCATTGGTAGATCTCCATCTGCCGCTTGTAACCGTCTTGCCAGGGGGCGTCTAAAGTGACTTCAGTTTCTTTACTCGTTGCTTTATAATCAACAATCATTAGCTCGCCTGAGCTTGACTGCCATATGTCATCAACAGCACCGGTAATTAGTAAATTAGTAGGCTCATGCAAAAACTCTATGCCTTTAAAATTCTCACGCCACTGATCCATTAACGGATGACTAAATGGCACTGCATCAACACCATAATGCGACATCAGTGGATGTGTTGTAGCTCCCGCGCGGTGTATGTCGAACTCTTTTTTTAAGAGATGGTCAACAGCGGAGTTTAGATTAAACGGAAAACCAGGAGGCCTCCCAAGCCCAAGCCTACGGTCGAGATAAAAACAACGCGGACACTCAACAAATAAGTCTATTTTAGACCTTGAAAGTTTGAAATACTGCTTGCTTTCCGGGTCATAGCAATTTTTTTGATTACGGCCTTTATAAAAGTTAGACATTGGTTTTTTTCTTCGCAACTAATAATACATTTTTCAGCAGACAAGCCACGGTCACCGGACCCACTCCACCCGGAGTTGGGGTTACTAAACTCGCCAACTGAGCTGCAGCAGGATCGAGATCGCCATATATAGAACCTTTGTCTTCAGAAGTCCCTGCGTCTATAATCGCAGCACCCGGCTTTACATGCTCAGGCCCCAGCAAACCAGCAATTCCAACTCCGCTAATCAGCACATCTGCTGTACTACAGAGTGCGACAAGATCCTGTGTGGACTTGTCGGCTGTAGCTACTCTGTATCCGGCCTTACGAAGCATGTGCGTCACAGGCATGCCCACCAACCTGCCTTGGCCAACTACAACTATCTGCCCCTTTTTGAACTCCTGTGGAAGGCGGTTAAAAAGTTCAAACACAGCTCCGGCAGTAGGTGGCTCAAAAGACTCAGCATTTGCATAAAAACGTTTCACCTGTTCACTCCCCAAGCAATCAACATCCAGTTCGGGACGAATCGCAGCTATCAAAGCTTCGCTGTTCACATGTGCAGGGGTTGGTAACTGGACTATTATTCCGCACAACCTAGCATCTTCCTGTTGCTTTGACATCGCGCTTTGAATGTCATCAAGTGGTGTATCTTCTCCAAATTCCATACACCTAAATTCAAATCCTGCATCGCGTGAGAGCTTAGACTTAATCTTGACATATGAACGAGACACGGGATCATTACCTACCAATACATCCACAAAAAGCGGCTTAAACGGTAGGGCCGATGCTTCAGACTCAACTGTACTTAGTATTTCCTTTGAAATTTTATGTCCATCAATGATTTGCATTTATAGTCCATAAAGTCGAAAGTCCATAAAGTCCATAAAGTGTTAGTAGTCGTTCACTGTGCGAACTTTTAGACTTTATAGACTTTCGACTTTCAACTCTACTTATTATACCTGTTTTCTATCAACCATTCCATAGTCTTCTTTACAATTGGCACAGCCGCTGCACTACCCTCGCCGCCTGCTTCCACCAACACGGTCATAGTTACCAATTCGCCTCCTAAAGGACAAAACGCTGTAAACCACGCGTGGTACTTGTCAGGGTTTGCATCATCAAACTGCGAAGTTCCAGTTTTCCCACTACATTCAACTGATAGCTCAGCTAGCTTTTTTGCACTACCATTTACTACGGTGCGACGCATGCCGTTCTGGGCAATTTTAAATACCTCGTTGCTTGCCGGATGTGTAAACAAAACTTTTGGCTTATGTTCGTAAACTACCTTACCTATACTATTTAGAATTCGCTTTACTACATATGGCCGGTGTGCAACCCCGTTACTAGCAACTGCAGAAGTAGCCACTGCCATTTGCAGTGGTGTTACTAACATATCACCTTGACCTATTCCTATATGGTACGTATCACCCACATACCACTTTCCTTTTATCGGGTCATTGTCGTAATACTCCATTTTCCAGTCCGGATCTGGTACTAAACCCTTCTTTTCACCTGGAAGGTCTATAGCAGTAACACTTCCCAGATTGTACAAACGAAGCGAGTCTGCAACACCAAACGGACCAAGGCTCTTCATTGTGCTACCTGGTAAACCTCCTGCAACTGCATAGAAAAAAATGTCACTGCTCTCAGCAATTGCAGAGTAAACATCCATGGGTCCAAGCCCTGATCGCTTCCACCCGCGGAAGGAGTACACAATAGACGGATCATACTGGTTAGGGATTCGAATAATTCCAGTGTCGTTTATAATTGTTTTGTCTGTTACCACCCCATACATAAGTGCTGCGGTAGCAATAAGAGGTTTTACTGTAGAGCCCGGTGGGTAAGTACCAGCCAATGCTCTATTAAATAATGGCAGGCTTTTGTTATTAAATAACTGATCAAAAATTTCAGGGTCCTGCGCCGCTTTCCCAGAAACTAGGTCGTTCGACTTAAAGGAAGGAACTGAAATCAGAGAAAGCACCTCACCTGTCTTAGCGTTCATTACTACCGCAGCACCCTTGGTATCTTCTGCCTGCTCTTCAAAGAATTGGTGTATTTTTTGACTCAGCTCAGCGTCTACCGTTAGCTCCATATTTGCCCCTGGCAATGGCTCGCTTTCCGCAAATTCTGAAACAAATAACCCACGAGAATTAACCTGCACCTGGCGATATCCATTAATACCACGCAACAGTGAATCATACTGCTTTTCTACTCCTGTTTTGCCTATCTGGTCACGTGGATGCCGATACTCGGACGAGAGAGTATCTGCTTCATTTTCAGTCACTAAGCCAGTATACCCAAGTACGCTGGCCATAGCGTAATCTGGATTATAGTTCCGCACCGGAACAGTCTCAAGCCCTAAACCCAAAAATGCCTCACCTCCAGCTTCAAACTTAAGCTTTTCTTCCTGAGTAATTCCGTACTTAAGAGGAATGGTTTGGTAGGAGGTTCGATCAATTTTTTTTAGTTTCTCAAATACCGCTTCCGGATCAATGCTTATAATATTCGCAAGCCGTGATATTTCCTCTTTTAGTCCATCTACTGGTAAGTCGGCTGGAGTTGCCACTAAGTTAAAGCTGGCAGTGTTGTCTGCAACTTTCTTTCCAGTCCGGTCAAAAACGAACCCCCGTGGTGCAAGGAGAACCGTGGTCCTCAGGCGATTTGTCTCTGACAAACGCTGAAGCTGATTGTGCTGTATTATCTGTAAGTACACCAAGCGTACCGCGACAATTGCAAAGAACAACAACACTGCATACCAGAGCACTTTAAAGCCGTAGTATGAACCAGGATCTTCGAACACCTCACTTACCCTGGAGGCCGTGTCTATAGAATACTCATCAAAACTTAGCTCAGTTTTGTACTTGTCTTTGATTGTAGAGTAAATTTCAAAAGGGTTAGACATAACATTATCTTCTTAAGATCTTGAAGAAGGCATACAAGGGGGCGGAGAGTTTTAATAGGGGCTTTGCAATGATCACTGAAATTCCTGGTCCAACAAATAAGGCAGGACTTAAGTGCCCGATACTTTCGTATCCCCATATAACTGTTACAACATAAGCACATGTATACGCTGTAACAAAAAATAATGCTACCAAAAAGTTCACGTAAAATGAACTATCACGGAAAATATAAATTTTAGATTCAAACACCCATACCACAGCTCCACCTAACAAATATCCCAGCATCATACCTCCAGCAGGTAAACCCGAAGCAAAGTCAGCCAAAAGCCCACAGATTAACAATAGAGAAACAGTATTAAAGAACCCGCCTTCAATTAAAACTAAACATGCAAGTAAAGTCCATAAATCTGGAAACACCACCCCAAAAGAAAGCTTTAGCGCAATCGTTAGAGAGAATACAATATAAAAGAAAATACAAATGGCTAAAAAT
>DASPKA010000061.1:0-6620 GCA_035628335.1 Patescibacteria group bacterium
CGAACGAAGCAGTGCCCACAACAGTCAAGTAACCGGGAAGTGAAAGGTTTGTAAGAGAAATCTGACCAAGGGTGGCGGTGCCGGTTACGGTGAGGTCGCCTACTACTGTTGAGCTGCCGTTTGAGATAAACCGAGCAAACACTGCACTTGTTCCAACAGTAAGGTTTGGGACACTCAAGCTATAATTTTCCAAAATCGTAGTGTTGCCAGATACACGAATTGCACCAACTCCACTTAAACGCAGAATATTGTTCGCTGTTATCGTCACATCATCACCCATCAGTGTGGTAGTTGGACTGTTCAGACTACCAATTGACGTACTCCCAGTTGAGCTACCACAAGCGATACAAGTATTAAAGTTTGAGTCTCTATTTATGTCCGTAGCCCCTTGTAGTACTGTCAGGCCCGAGTTCTGCAAGAAGGTTAAGTATACTCCTGCAAGAGTTGAGGACCCTGTAACTACAGCAGAACCAAATGTGCCAAACTGTGCGCTTAACCCTGTTGTTGCAGTTGTCCCAGTAACATTTTGGTTAGCAACACTGGCAAATGTTGTAGACAAGCCGGTTGTAGTAGCAGTACCAGTAGTACTTGAATTTGTGAAGGCAGCAAATGGTGCTGAAATTCCACCGTTTGTTGAAGTACCACTTACAGTTAGTGAGCTTGTAGAAATGTAAGTTGAAGAAATACCCACTGAGGTTGTGGTGCCTGAGACACTTGCGCTTACAATCTGCGCAGCGTTAATGGTTGCGGTACCGAACGAAGCAGTGCCCACAACAGTCAAGTAACCGGGAAGTGAAAGGTTTGTAAGAGAAATCTGACCAAGGGTGGCGGTGCCGGTTACGGTGAGGTCGCCTACTACTGTTGAGCTGCCGTTTGAGATGTATCCCGCGGACGTTAAGAAGCCAGTGGTTGCAGTGCCTGAGGTCAATGTGGTAACTACAGTAGCACCAGCATTTAGTGCGCCATTTACCGTGGAACTTCCAGTTGAGATAAACCCAGCTTGCAATGAAGCTAGAGCAGATGCATTTAGAGCTTGAGTATTGAGTGTCCCAACAATAGTAGATGAACCAGTGATTACCGCACTGTTTGTAAATGATGCCAGGCCAGTAGCATTAATGGCACCGACAACTGTGGAAGAACCTGTAGAAACATAGCCTTGATTGAGTGAACTGAGACCAGTAACGACTAGACTACCTGCAACAGTTGAACTACCAGTGGAAATGTATCCATTGTTCAATACCGCAAGTCCAGTGGTAGTTAATGCTCCAGAAATAGTTGATGACCCACCAGAAATATACCCACCCTGCAACACAGAGAGACCGGAAACATTAATTGCATTTGCTGCTAAGTAGCTGGTTGCCGAAATACCTGGAGCTGTTACCGTTCCATTTACTGCCAATGAACCAGTGGTAAGACTTCCAATTAACGCTGAATTAGCATTTGCTGAGGTGAAAGTTCCAAATGTAGCAGATAATCCTGTTGTTGCAGTTGTCCCAGTAACATTTTGGTTAGCAACACTGGCAAATGGTGCTGAAATTCCACCGTTTGTTGAAGTACCGGTAACTGTCAGCGCATTTAACTGCCCATAGGCTGCATTTATCCCTCCTGCTGTTATAGTACCTACTGAATTTAAGTTATTTACTACTAAGTACCCCGCTGACACACCTGCCAAAGAAGAAGTTCCAGTGTTCTGCAGGAAATTTACGTTTACTCCTGCAAAACTCGAGGAACCAGTCACGGAAATAGTTCCACCAAACATGCTTGCGCCACCGGCAACCGTAAGGGCATTTGTTCCAGTTATAGTAGTTGTGCCTTGAGTGATGTTACCACTCGAATCAATGCTTAACCGTGGCATGTTTGATGTCAACAAACTAAAAGCAAACGCGTCTTGCGTACCCACGCTTTGGTTAACACCCAGTGTATTTCCTCCATTCGCCAGACAACTTCCACAAGCGCCTGGTGCAGTCCACGAAAGGGTAGAAACCCCTGCAACCGGAGCAGTTGCAGCTAGGACATATCCTGCCAACGGGTCTGCAGTAGGTAGAACATATGTAATATCGGAGATTCTTGTATTTGGTGAAGTAAAGTGCGTAATGTTACCAGAACCAGATGATTTAAACCCAAGCTTGGTTCCTCCGGTTAAAACAGAGCTTGTCCCAGTTTGAACAAAATCACTTGAATATAAGCCATTTAAGGCCCCCGAATTCAAAGAATATGGAACAGAGTTAATCTTAACTCTGGGGGTCATTTCTATATCCGAGCCTACTTGCAGACTTAAATATAGAGGGTTGTAATAAAAAATATTAGATGGCAGAGGATTGCCGCTGGCAACGCCCAGCTCAACAGCCACTACCCCACCTTTTACTAAAGCAGGATTACTATTGGCAGAAGTATGCGACCCGGTCCAGAGAAGTGTGCCTCCTGTTTGGCTGTTATATATGCGAAAAACTATGTCATAGAATCCATCGCTTACTAATGTTCCTGAGCTATTATTTAATTGTCCAGCAAAGCTTATATCTTGACTCACTCCGAGTGCTGCATTAGCAATTCTTGTTTCAAAAATGGGTAAAAATGAGTAAAGTATTGCAAAAAATACCAGAAAACTCAAAAGTTTCCTGTATCTTGGCACTACAATAGCACCGGAAGACAATAAGTTTGAACTTCTATTTCTTATCAAAAACGTAAAGATAAACCTTTATGTTTCTTTTATTTATAAGCAAATAACGCAAGCATGCGTCTCGCCTAAACAAATAAATTGTTTCAAAATTTTTTTGGTTTTTATTAAAAAACCATTAATAATATTATACCACAAAATAAAAAACACCCATTTAATATGGGTGGGAAACTTATATAGTTTATACACTAGACAATGAGAGAACCAACGCCAAGATAGCAAGTAGGCCAAGGAATGCAAACAATACCAGCCCTATGACCTTAACCAAGCGTTTTGTGCTGACTTTATACTGCTCTTTCCAAGGAATTTCTGTTTTCTCAATTCCATCAGCGTTTTTCTTGGGTTTTGCAGCTTGTAAATCTTGTATAGATGTAGGTTTACTAAATTTAAATGCAAAATAGATGCCACAAGCGACTATCAAAAATCCAATAGGTCCGCTGTTTTTAAATGACTCAGACAACATTAGCCACCAGTTAAATGGAGAAACCCAGTCTACACCGCTAGAAGGGTCTTCCATTTTAAAGTATTGGTCCATAAAATACATATAAGTCACAGCTTTCCCCAGTGCAATGCCAAAAATCGCGTAAATAACTGCAAGTGCTTGAAGTTTTACAGTTTTCTTCTTACCAGCTCCATAATTTACACAAAGAGCGGTCAAATACCCTATTCCAATAGCAATATATCCGACTTCTCTGTCAGTACTCACTGCAATTAAGCTCCAGGCTGCTGCCCCAGCCACCGCACCTATAAATCCAAGACCCACAGCACCTATTGCATTAATATCTTCCTGTTCTACCCGAAGCTTACTTTCTAGAGTAAGTGTGCAGTCAGGACATAACCCTTCACTGCTTTCATATGCAAGCTGCTTGCCGCAGTTTACACAAGAGCCTTTTTCATAAGCCTTGGATCCAAGTTCTATTTTAAGTTCATCCATAATGAGAGTAGAGTACCATTCCTGTGAAAAAAAACAAGTAAAAGCGCCCTAATCCTGGAAGGATTGAGGCGCTTAGCATCACTAACTGCGCTTTGTTGGCGATGACTCATTTTGGTCTGCAGGCTTTTCCTGCTTGCCTGTTTGTCGGACATTATCCTCTGCTTTAGTTCTTTCACGACGAAAGATAGGAATGTCAGGTTTTTGAGCACGTCCACGCAGCACAGCCATAGTGAATTCAAAATAGCCATCATTCGGTTCGCACATAGTAACTCCTATTGTTTATCCAATAAAAAACACCTCAAGGTATCCCAAGAGGTGCGTAGGTAAGTACTAAAATCTCTTACAGGTTACGCAAAAGCTCTCGAGAACCTCGAGGCATACAACAAATAAAGTTGTATTGCGTGTACTGCATATATAAATATTGCACCATTCAGTGATTATTGTCAAGCAGTACAAAAACAAGGCAGGTTATGCTAAAGGTCTAATAACGATTTGCTACAATAATAGCACATGCCCATAGAACAAAATAAAAAACCTGGGTCGAGTTTAGAATATACTTTTCAGGAAAAAAATGAAGCCGCGAAACTCGACTACCCTTCTGACGAAGCAAAACAAAAAATCGCTGATTTTGTCAAAAGCTTCGCAGGCGAGCCTGAAGACATTTCGCTTTCAGAAATTTCTAGGCGTTGGCTGACATTTTTATACGAGAACACCAAAGGCTCAGACGGAGATTCCGCGGCCAGGTTTCTCATAAATATGGAACTTGACCACTTTATAGAACAAAACCGAGAACAGCTTAATCTGCCTTTTCGAGTCTCACAGTACCTACATCAGGCGACTTCCTATGAAATCAAAGACATGCCAGAAGAAGCGGTGGTTGCTGTTTGGACAGAGATGTATAAAAACGCACCTGACACCCCCAGAGCCTGGTTCCTAGAAAGCTCACTCATGCCAGGCTGGACTGGAGGTTTAGAAGGCCAACCTCAGGACGACAAAAGAGTATTTAAGCTCCAAGAGCTTGAACTTACCCTACCGGAACACGAACGTCGACTTTGCCAAGATCCTACAGTGTTCGCCTCTAAAGACCCGGGGCTCTATGTAGCCCGTGCTATGGAAATTTTTGAGCGGACCTTGTTTGCTCCGGCTGAAGAAGATGACCTGTACCGCTTAACTGAGGGAATCAACAACTATTTTTCTCAAATAGCATTGGCTGCAGGCGCTGGAAAAAACATTCAACCTATGGTCGCCTCATTAGGTTTTGCCACGGCTAAATTTTCTCCGCTCTTAGGACCAGAGCAGCAAAAATACATCACTCAGGCAATAGCCAAGTTACCTGAAGCCTCCAGGCTGGTAATAGAAAAAGAACGTGAACAGAACCAAGGCCGAGAGTTGCCACTGGAATTTAAAGATTTTATCAAAAAAAAACTTGAGCAGCTACAGCTCACCCAACTGAGGATAAGCTACAAAAAAACCAGCCCTCAGGAACGTAAAGAGCTTTTTAAGACTGGCACACAAGAAGCGCGAGCCTTGGTTGGAGCATATGATAACCTGAGTAGCAAAGCAATCTCAATGCTTGCCACTGCCTTTACCTACCAAGCATGGGCGCGGGGTGAAAGAAATACCGAACAACTCTGGAAAGGTATTATGCAGGAAATGTGTAATGTCAAGAGTAACGGCGAAGTGGGGCACATTGCGGCAATGGCGCGCAATGAAGTTACCCTCATTTCCATGCCGGACCTGCAATTTGAAATATGGACCGAACTCGGTAAGCATGCTAAGCTCTCGGGAGATGAAGGGGAAGAACTAATTACCTACGCGGGACGCGGCGACTACATAGAAGGCCATACTAAATTCTTAGAGGTCAATTTACAGTGTAATGAAGAGTTTCGCTCCAAATACTCAGAACTCTTACGCTCAAATAAACCCGCAGTCAAGCAAACAGCATGGCATTTCCTGCTCTCTGCGGTACTCAAAAACCAAGAACTGGACGCAAAACTTATTCAGTTAGTAAATGAATTTAACCTAAAACAAGGCTTTGTCTCGTTTATAAACAAGTACAGTGCCGCCCGCGGTAGCCTGACCAGATACTGCATTGATGAACTCTGTCACCTCCCCTTTAACGAGTTTTCGCGCGACTGCATTCGCTCACTCTCACAAATCGATGCCATACAAAATTTCAAAGACCTTGAGTACGCACTAGACAAGCTTGGGCAAAGCCATAACCTCGCAGGTATAGAAGCCTTTAGCGGACAGTATGTGTATAACCGCGACCGTTCCGCTAACCCAGTGCATGGGTTACGAGATTTTCAAAAAGCCCTGGAAATAATAAACGCTGCCAGAAAGAAATATGGAGCTGACCCCATCCCGGCAGGACTTCCGCGGCCGGACACGCGCTGGATAGACGCAGATTTCGCGGGAATTGACAGATGGGAAGCCAGGACAACAAACCCTCCATGGGAAGTCCCTTCGTTTGAGCCCGCGCTAATTTCTGAAATACAAGCATGGCTGGAAAGGCAATTCCTCTCACCACAATGGAAAAACACAAAAGAAGCGAAACTAACAATTGATACTTTTTTAAATGAACTCAAGAAAAACTACCCTACCGCGACCGCGGACGAAAACCTTCTTGCATTTCAGCTCTTTTTTCAGGCATACAAACTTGACGTAGGCAAAAACAATTATTCTGCTGCCCGAGTATACGAGTTCCTCCAAGCATTCGAACTCACAGGAGAGTTAAGCGACGAAATGCAAAAGTACTGCTTAGTCCAAGCAGGAAATACCAAACCAAACACTCAGGTGCACGAACTAATCACGCGTATTTTGTCAGGTAATCAGGGTACAAACGAAACTGATTATCAAAGTTATATTGATACTGTCCTTAAACTACAGCGTTATGCCGGTGAGCTCAGCTTTGCGGACAATTCTGCCATGTCAGTTCGCCCAGACTTCTTTTACAAAGAAACACCCAAAGCGGCAAGTTTTCTTCTGGACAGATACCTAAGAACCTATTCG
>DASPKA010000062.1:0-2807 GCA_035628335.1 Patescibacteria group bacterium
CAATTCAATACCAAGTGCTTTTGCAGATGAATTGGGAAGGTATAAGGTTGAGGGGGAATTTTTCGAAATGTGGACGGAGTTACTTGAGCAGGTGCTGCAACGATGTCGTGAGGAATGGGCAGAGAACCGCCATATGTTGCCACCCCAAGAGGAGCGCGACCCTTGGCCCATTGTGACGTGTATTAGTACTGCACACCGTATTTCTGAGCTTACAATAAAACCCTCAGACGAAGACTTTGCCATATTCACGAAAAGCTGGAACAAGGCATATTCTCAGGTCATGGGTCTAATCTCAGAGATGCTCATGAGATTATATTAAACAAATGTTTTCCGGAGTGCGGGTTTCCCGCCGGAGGAAAAACCTTAAGAAACTCGGAAAGGGGGCATACGGGGGGAAGGAGAGTTTGGTTCCCCCCGTAGCGCGGAGCGCGATACTTGACAAAGTTTCCTTGACAGGTATAATTCAAATATGCACAACTTGTTCAATAGCTAAGTGGTTGTACTTGAGCCTTTTTCGTCTACGCGAAAAAGGAAGTCTTTTTTTGCAAAAAAAAGTTTTGGTGCAAAAAAAGTGCTTAAATAAGCATTAATTACACCACAAAAAATTAGCTTAAGTTTTGAAAAAGGTGCTTGACAACTTCATAAGTGCATTTTTGCCCTCCTATTAGCTTGTGGATAACGACTTTAACAATCACGAATTTGGGTTGAAGTATTGTTAAAATCGATTTTCACAATCAACGTAGGTTCAAGAATTTGGGTTGTAAAGGGCCAGTTTCATTATTAAATCCGACCTCTGGGTCTTAGGACTTGATTCCCGTATATGCGGGAATGACAGAAGGGGGGCCGGAAGAAAAGGCGAACTAATGGCTAAAACTAGCTCAAGCGTACCTGTAAAAGCTCTAAAGAAAGAGCTTCGCAGGTTCTTCACCAAGCTTAAGGACCCTATCCAGATGCCGAATCTGATAGAGGTTCAGCTCAACTCTTACAAATGGTTTTTTGAGAGAGGCTTAAAAGAGCTCCTTAATGAAATTAACCCAATCAAGGACTTCACTGGCAAAAACCTTGATCTTTCCTTTGGCGATTACTTTTTAGATAAGCCAAAGTTTGATGAAAAGACTTCCCGAGACCGCAACACCACCTTCGAAGCACCGCTCTATGTGCAAACTAAGTTGGTAAACAAGGTAACCGGAAAAACTAAAACTCAAGATGTATACTTTGGTGACTTTCCAGTCATGACACCTCGTGGCACCTTCATAATCAACGGTGTAGAGCGTGTTATTGTATCCCAGCTCATAAAGTCTGCCGGTGTGTTCTTCAGCTCTGAGCTTGTTCGCGGTAAGATGCTCTACGGAGCAAAGATTGTACCAAACCGCGGTGCATGGCTTGAGTTTGATACAGACGCAGCAGGAACGATTGGAGTTAAAATAGACCGCAAGCGCCGTATTCCGGTGTCAGCTTTTTTGCGTATTTTTGGCTTATCTACAAACGATCAAATTTCTGAAGCATTTAAAGACATAGACACTGATCCTGACATTCGCTATATACAAAATACTTTAGAAAAGGACCCATCTACCAACCCAGATGAAGGCTTTAAAGAAATTTATAAGAGAATCCGCCCAGGTGATCTTGCAACAGTAGATAATGCTAAGCAGCTTATAAATGCTATGTTCTTTAACTTTGAGCGCTATGACCTCTCTGAAGTCGGACGCTACAAGTTCAATCAGCGTTTGGGTGCACCAAAGGAAAAGAACTCTCCATTGCTTACCACGGAAGACGTAGTGAATGTGATAAAGGAAATAATCCGCCTCAACAATTCCCAGGAACTTCCAGATGACATTGACCACCTCTCTAACCGCCGCGTTCGCGCAGCAGGGGAGCTTATTCAGGCACGCTTTCGTGTTGGTTTGGCTCGTATGAGCCGTATAGCTAAGGATCGCATGTCTTTAGCTGATATGGAAACCGTGACTCCAGCCCAGCTCATTCACGTCCGCCCAATAGTTGCAAGCATGCAGGAGTTCTTCTCTTCTTCCCAGCTCTCTCAGTTCATGGACCAGACAAACCCATTGTCTGAACTTGAACACAAACGTCGCCTTTCTGCTATGGGCCCTGGCGGGTTGTCTCGTGAGCGGGCGGGTTTTGAAGTACGTGACGTGCACCGCTCTCACTATGGTCGCTTGTGTCCTATCACCACTCCTGAAGGTCCAAACATTGGTTTGGTTGCTCACTTGGCGACCTTTGCCCGTGTGAACGACTTTGGCTTTATAGAAACTCCATACCGCTTAACCAAAAAGTTCGCAAAGAACGATGGCAAAGATGGCGTAGGTGAAATCAGTCTCTTTGACGTGCACGATGACAAGAACAACGTAGTAGTTGCAGCAGGTGACACTATTACCGAAAAATCTGCAAAGGCTTTAGCAAAAATAGACGGGCTTTCTCAGATTCGTATAAAACCCCGCGTAACTGACAAGATGCAGTACATGGACGCGTACGCGGAAGAAAAGCTGACTATTGCTCAAGCAAACATTGAGACCAATGAAGACGGTTACTTTGTAGAACCTCGTGCTTCTGTGCGTGTGCACGGCGTGCCTTCCTTGGCAGCAACAGATGAAATAGATGCCATTGACGTTTCTCCAAAGCAGATTATTTCCGTTACTACTTCCCTTATTCCATTCCTTGAGCATGATGACGCAAACCGTGCGCTCATGGGTAGTAACATGCAACGTCAAGCTGTGTCCTGTATTAAACCGGACGCGCCTATAATAGGTACAGGCATGGAAGGAAAGGCGGCAGCTGATTCCGGTGGTATT
>DASPKA010000063.1:0-2660 GCA_035628335.1 Patescibacteria group bacterium
CTTTTTTTCCCTTTCATACTGCCTCCTGTGAATGTGAAATGTGGACATATATAGTATACAAAATTTAAGAGCCACCCCGGTGCTGTATAGGGAGGCTCTTACGTAAAAGCTATGTATTTGCTTTCCATACGAAATAGGAGAGCGTGCCAAGAACGCCACCCGTTCTACCAGTGGTGCCCAGGTTGCGGATTAGTGGATTCAAGTAGACCGACATATCGTCACATATAGTAGTGACGACTGCATGTTGGTCAACTTTGAATCTTTCAACCTCGGTTTCCCGCGCTGCATGTGTACCTTTGCATTTTTCACAACTAAACAGTATTTCACCGTTTTGCGGTTTAGTTGTATAGATCCTAAACCCGGCTCTTTTTTTCATATGCACTCCTTGTTATGTTTTAATCTAGAATCTCTGGTATGGTAACCATGGAGTAATATACTATAATTATCGTATGACTACAAAAGAAGCTAAAGAACGGATACAAAAACTTACTGACCAGATCGCAGACCTACGGTACCGCTACCATGTACTAAACGACCCAAAGGTAACAGACGACGTGTATGAGTCTTTGACGCGTGAACTTAAGGTTCTTGAAGACCAGTTTCCACAGTTTAAAAACCCAAATTCTGAAACCAACCGAGTTGCTGGGAAAGCATTGGACAAGTTTGTAAAAGTTACTCATGCAGTTCCAATGTTGTCGCTCAATGATGTGTTTTCGGTTAAAGAACTGGAAGACTGGGAAACTAGAATACGGAAGATTGCTCATGGAGGATGGAATTATTTTTGTGAGGTAAAAATGGATGGTTTGGCCGTGAGTATTATTTACGAAAAAGGTGAATTCGTTCGTGCTTCTACTCGAGGTGATGGGAGGGTAGGTGAAGACGTAACCTTAAATATACGAACTATTCAAAGTGTGCCATTGAGCCTTCGAGGAAAAAACATTCCTCCGCTTTTAGAAGTACGTGGGGAAGTGGTAATGGCTAAGTCAGTCCATAAACGTTTGAACGAGACACAGGCTAACGCAGGGCTCCAGACATTTGCAAATACACGGAACGCGGCTGCTGGTTCCATTCGCCAACTTGACCCAAACATTGCTGCAAGTCGTAAGCTGGATTTCTACGCATATGACATAGTGCAGGGTAATGGCATTCTACCGACGCACTCACAGAGACATGAGCTGCTTCGCAAATTGGGCTTCAAAGTAAATGATCATGAACAAGTTTGCAGGAATATCCAAGAAGTTGAAAAGTTTATCGCAAAAGTTGGCAAACTACGCGAGAAGCTTGACTATGGAACCGACGGAATTGTTATTTCCGTAGATGAAGTGAAATATTACCCGGCGCTGGGTGTAGTAGGTAAGGCACCGCGGTATATGGTGGCCTTTAAGTATCCGGCTGAAAGAGTAACCACAAAAGTTGAGGACATAACTGTGGGAGTTGGGAGAACCGGTGCGCTGACTCCCGTGGCAGTTTTAACTCCAGTTCTTGTAGCAGGCTCAACGGTTTCTCGAGCTACGTTGCATAATATAGACCAAATCCAACGTCTAGGCTTGAAAATAGGCGATACTGTTATTTTGCAAAAGGCAGGTGATGTTATTCCTGAGATTTGTGAGGTGCTTACAAAACTTCGCACGGGAAAGGAGAAAGTCTTTCATATGCCGCAGCAGTGTCCAGTATGTAAGGGAGAGGTAGAGCGGCGTACAATTGGAAACAAAAAATCAAGTACCGCTTATTTCTGTATCAACAGAAGATGCCCTGCAAAAAATTCTCGCGGACTTGTTCACTTTGTGAACGCGTTCGAGATTTATACTATTGGACCTAAGGTGTTGCAACGATTTTTAGATGAAGGCTTGATTCATGATGCGGCAGATTTGTTTACGCTGAAGACGGAGGACATCTCAGGGCTTGAGCGTTTTGGTGAGAAGTCTGCTGAAAACATTATCAACTCTATAGAGGACCATAAAAAAATTTCACTACAGAGATTTATTTATAGTTTGGGAATTTTACATGTGGGTGAACAGACAGCAGAAGACCTTGCACGGAATTTTCACACACTGGAAAAATTGCTGCACGCGTCGTTAGACGAAGTAAACGCAGTACCGAACATTGGGCCCGTAGTTGCAAAGAGTGTGGTGGATTATTTTACCGACAAGACACATCGGTTACTCATAGAAAAACTTTTAAAGAACGGGGTAAGGATTGAGCAGGTGAAGCAAGTGGCACCGAACAAAAATTTTACAGGAAAAACTTTTGTTGTTACAGGCACGTTAGAAAAATTTTCCAGAGACGAGATCAAAGAAAAGATTCGCTTGCTCGGTGGTACTGCAAGTGAGAGTGTTTCTAAGAAGACAGATTACCTTGTTGCAGGGGAAAATGCGGGGTCAAAACTGGATAAAGCCGAATCACTTGGGGTTAAAATTTTGACCGAAAAAGAGTTTTTGAATATGACATAAAGACGATTTTGAGAAAGTCTGAAAAAGGTCTAGAAATGGCCAAAAAAGCTCACTTGACAGGACTTTTTAAATGGTATAACATATCTATACATAAGAGACATGTTTACATCAACACACAACTCGCAGAAACACACACGGCTTACATAAAGACAAGACAACTTGCCCCGTATCTTTATGAGCCGCAAAAAAGCGGTTTTTTGTTGCCAACAA
>DASPKA010000064.1:0-12229 GCA_035628335.1 Patescibacteria group bacterium
GCGAAAATGCTAGCATAATTACCGGGTCCTGAGAGACGGGGAGCTCGAGAACCCTTGCAAGGCCTGGGTACTTGGAACGGTCTCCTCTGTGATCTAGCATTTCAAGTTGGACTAGCGTAAGATTAGGAACCTCGGACGGTACGAGACTTTTGAAAAGGGATACGAGGTTTTCGTCAGCTATTATGTTTTTCATATGTCCTCCAGAAATTTGGTTGTTGTTTAAGTATTCTCTACTATTCACACATTTTGTCAAATAAAAAACCAGACTAACGTCTGGAATGGTGGGCGTGCAAGGACTCGAACCTTGGACCCAGTGTGTATAAGACACTTGCTCTACCAACTGAGCTACACGCCCATTAGTATGTATTTTATCTTAATAGCCGTTTACTTGCAATACGCTCTAACGTATAATATCTGCATGCTGTATATTGTTCCAACTCCTATAGGTAACTTAGGTGATATGACGTTTCGGGCGGTTGAGGTTTTGAAAAGTGTGGATGTTATTATTGCGGAAAATCCAACACATACTTTAAAATTACTTAACTATTTTAAGCTACCAAAAAAACCTCTGAAGCAGTTTGCAGACCACAATGAACATAAAGTTGTGGCGTCGCTTTTAAAGGAATGTGAGAATAAGGTTTGTGCTTTGGTAAGTGATGCGGGCACTCCAGGGATTTCTGATCCAGGCTTTAGGTTGGTACGAGCTTGCGTGCAAGCAGGGATAAAAGTTGAGAGCTTGCCTGGTGCTTGCGCTGCAACAGTTGCCCTGGCTGGCTCTGGGTTGCCGACAGATAGATTTTTGTTTTTAGGTTTTTTAGGAAAGACAGAACATAAAGTTAGACAGGCAATAGGTCAGGCAATAGAAATCGAAGCTACTGCAGTAGCGTATGAGTCGCCTCAAAGACTTATAAAATCACTCACATACATTGCTAAATACTTTCCCACCTGTCATGTAGTCCTTGCACGGGAGCTGACTAAGCTGCATGAGGAGTATATTCGAGGCACGCCACAGGAAGCATTAAAAATAATACTAGACAAACCTTCGGTCAAAGGGGAGATAGTATTATTGGTCTCAGTAAAATAAAAAAACGATCAGAAGGGTGGGTTTCTGATCGTCATGCCCCATCAATCCCCCATTCTAAGGCGCCTGCCTTAACGAGTTTGACGAGGTCGTGAAAGTGGATAGCCAGGTATTTGTACTGCATAGGGTGAGCTCTGCAGCGCAACGTAACCTTGCCGTCACGTGACCCAAAGCTAACGTTCCACTTGCCAAATTTGTACTGAGCACGTGGGTTGCTGAGCCAGACGACGATTTGTGCTCTAATTTCGTCGCTGGTTGCAGTTTTTCTTGTTAGAACCATACTTCCTCCTTCCACTTCCAGTATATACTTAATGATATTAATTTCCTATTCAACATGTCAGGTCATTCGAAATGGGCGCAGATTAAGCGAAGTAAAGGTGCAAAAGATGCTAAACGAGGTGTCTTGTTTTCTAAGTTGTCAAAGAAAATTACCATGGCAGCCAAAGCCGGCGGTAGCAGCGACCCGAACTTAAACTTCCAGCTCAGAAGCGAGTGGGATAGTGCCCGAAGTGAAGGTATGCCGCTTGAGAACATTGAACGCGCTGCAAAAAAAGCTTTTGGCACGGACGCAGTTTCTATTACTGAAGTAGTGTATGAAGGTTATGGACCATATGGCACAGCCTTTATTGTTGAAGTAGCAACTGACAGTACAAACCGTGCTGTCCAAAATATAAAGCACATATTTTCTAAACACAGCGGCACTCTTGGTGCCATGGGATCAGTGGCTTGGCAATTTCAGACTAAAGGTCAGATTTTAATAGAGCGAACAGCTGAGATAGATACAATCCAAATGGCTGCAATTGAGGCTGGAGCAGATGACGTGAAAGAGTCAGCAGAGGGGCTTGAGGTATATACCCAACCTGAAGATTTGCAAACAATAAGAAACATTTTAGAAAAAGCCGGTGCAAAAGTCGCGCAAGTACAGATTGTTAAATTATCGACTCAAGGCATAAACCTTGCGGAGGACCAGAGAGAAAAAGTGCACGCGTTACTTGCCGAGTTGGAAGATTACGAAGATGTCTTGGCGGTCCATACATCTATGAATTAAAAAACTTACTTAGCCTGTTGGCTGGGTAAGTTTTTTACTGCGCCTCGTCTAGAGTTTCCCAAATGCCTTTAAAGAGCTGGCGTTGTTCATTTGCTAAGATTCTATCATAGATTTCTATTGCATAAAAGGGACGGGTTGAGGTTATTATCATGATTACGTAATCTCCAGCAATCCAGGTAGTTGCTTTGAACTCTCCTGTTTTTTTCCAAAATTGAATTTGCCTTCGCGCAAACTTTTTCTTTTTTATATTTTCTGCTGACTGGTTAGAGAGTAATTTAAGCTCTATGCTTGGTGGAGATCCTGTTTCCCAATACCAGTCTATCCATTTTTCAAAATAGTTAATAAATGTTTTGTCCTGGTATCCCCACCAGTGATTGTCATGCTGCAATACACTTTGATTCCAGGACGCTGTACGCTTATATAAAAATCTTTCTAAGTTCTGTTCCTCAACGTAGGTGATTTTAGGGGGAGCATAGCTTTGGTTATTTTGTATACTTTCAAGTTCGCGGATGCTTTCTTCTACAGCTTTTTTATTTTTGTAAAATTCAGTCTCTTTTCTTTCAAGTACGTACTTAAGTTCCTCTGGAGATTTTGCAGTAACGTATTCTACTCGACCAGCCAGGTCTCTTTCAATAAGCCCTAGTTGATCTAATTCTTTTAGCAAATAGTAAGCAGAGGATCTGTTCACCCCTGCCAGCTTGGCTAGTTGAGTAACAGGAGTCTTCCCTGCACGCAAAACAGCGCTGTAGAGAGCTATTTGTTTATCGTTTAAGCCTAAATACTTTAGAGCAAATAGAGACATTATAGTTATATATTAAAAGTTTTGTTTAAAATTGTCAACAGAAAATAAATGCATATTTAAAGCATTTAAATACACGTTATAGACTTATTGTTTAAGATATTGTTGAATAATTGTCAAGTTCTTGGTATGATACTAAATCATTAATCTTTACGCATTTTCTCTATGAACAAATTGGATAAGTATTTTAGTATCTCAGAACGTGGGTCAAGCTTGCGAACTGAAATGCTAGCTGGTGTATCAACGTTTCTTGCGTTGTCATACATTTTTGTAGTTAACCCTGCAATACTTTCCGCAATGGGAGTAGGGAAGTCAGCAATTTTTTTCGCGACTATCCTAGGCTCAGTAGTAACTACTTTAGTAATGGGTCTCTGGGCGCGTCTGCCATTTGCTGTGGCACCGGGACTAGAGATGAATGCATATGTCGCGTATGTAGTCGTAGGTGTAATGGGCTTTACCTGGCAAGGTGCTTTGGGTGCAGTATTTTGGTCTGGCGTGCTAACAGTTCTCTTTAGTTTTTCTGGCATTCGCGTGAAAATAGTTAATGCAATTCCAGATAGCTTGAAGGTTGGCCTTGCAGCTGCGGTAGGTATATTTCTACTTTTGATTGCTTTAAAGGTTTCTGGTATCGCAGTGTATGACGGAATTGCGCTGAAAGGAATAGCTAACCTTTTCTCCAAGCCAGCCTTAATTTTTTATGTTGGTTTATTCTGTGCACTGGTGCTAAAGAGGCTTCATGTTAGAGGGTCTGTATTAGGGAGCATTATTATTGCTACAGTTTTTGCGCACGTGATTGGTGCTGCTCCTGCGGGAGAAGCTTTTAGTCTTGGAAAAGACTTGTTTGCAGCAACATTTAAATTAGACTTTGGTGTTATCTTCAACCCAAAGATCTGGAGTGTAATACTAGTGCTGTTTATTCTTGATTTTTATGGATCTATTGCAAAATTCATTGGTCTGACTAAAACAACTTCAATTTTGCAAGAAAATGAACTTCCACGGCTAAAGGAAGGACTTATTGTTGATGGGGGTGGTACAGTACTTGGGGCACTTACGGGTACTTCAAACCTTATAACCTATGTGGAAAGTGCCGTAGGAATAGGCGAGGGTGGCAGAACAGGCATTGTAGCCGTAGTTGTTGCTGTCCTTATGAGTCTCTTTATTTTTTTAACCCCACTCTTAGCTCTCATCCCAGCTGCAGCAACCACAGGAGCACTATTCTTTGTTGGCTTAAGTCTTTTTCCAAGCAGAAAAGATGTAAATGGGCTCTTTGATAAATTAGCCATAAGTGCAATGGTGATAACTACAATTGTCACATTTGGTTTGGATAAAGCCATGTTTGCAGGTTTTGCAACCTATATTATCCTTAATCTTATCGCACGTAAGTTCAACAAGCTGAATGTGTATTTTGTTGGATCAGCTTTCGTGCTCATGTTGAGCTTAGTGATCTCATAATATATGCCGCACTATATAACAGAACAAAATGAATGGCATCATGTAGTAAGGGATTTGGAGGCTGAAGAGATAAAACTTGCATCCTATGATAAAACCTTGATACCACTGCTAGGTGATGTTCGAGAAAAAAATATTTTGGACTTTGGAAGCGGACCAGGTGTGCTATGTGCAGTTTTACAAAAACTTGGTGCAAACGTCAAGGCATATGATATAAATCCTCAGATACTTGCCGATGCCGCTAAGAAAATAGGGAAGCAGAATGTTTACGAAGACTGGATTAAAGTGCCTCAGGGTTACTTTGATATACTTATCTGCAATTTAGTTCTCTGCATTGTAACTGACGCTGAGGCTATACGCATTTGTGAGCAGATTCAGAGTACTCTTGCTCAGGAAGGGTACGCTTACATTGGTTTTTGCAATCCGAAAATTTTTGATATAAGAGAGTCTAAGTTAGACTTTCGATTTCCGACTGGAAATGTATACGGAGAAAACCATTCATATCGCAAAGTAAAAAAAGAAGGCAAATATGTAATATTAGAAACTCATCGCCCAATTGATTGGTATAAAAAGATATTTGCGAAGACAGGGTTGGAATTAGTAGAAACTTTCTACACCCCTGAGTATGAGTTGGGCGGAAAGGATATTCAAGATTTTATAATATTTAAACTCAAAAAATGTAGAAACTTGTAAATGCTGCTGGTTTCTGTCTATTATTCAGTATGATGATACTAGGCATAGACCCCGGTACTGCTACTACTGGTTATGCATTTCTAGAACAGAATACAAGAAACAAAACTCAATGTGAGATTGCGGAATTTGGAGTAATAACTACGGCAAAGTATGAGCGTGCAGATATAAGATTACGTATTCTGTATGAAGATTTATCTGCACTTATAAAGAAGTACAGGCCGCTCTGCGCAGGGGTTGAAAAGTTGTTTTTTACAACAAACCAAAAGACCGCGATTGAGGTTGCTCAAGCCCGCGGAGTGGTGTTGTTGGTGCTCGCTCAGCATAAAATCCAAGTTATTGAGCTGACTCCACTGCAGGTTAAAAATTATATTACGGGCTACGGGAAGGCAGAAAAGCTGCAGATCCAAAAAATGATGCAGCAAACCTTTAAACTTAAATCCCTACCTAAGCCGGACGACGCAGCTGACGCTTTGGCCATAGCATACTGTACTTCCCTCATCTATAGACAAAAGTAGTGTTACCTGCTAAGCTTCTAAGGCAAGTAATATCCTGTGTTTACAGGACTTTGAAAGGAATAATAAATGTTACTAGACGAAACCCAAGCAGTGCCAACAGCACCAGCTGATGACACCACAGAAGAAAAAGCCCCAGAAAGTGCTGAAGCAGAAGGTACAGAATCTGAGGAAACAGTTGCCTAAAGTAAAACCCCACCCTAACAGGCGGGGTTTTTCTTTTTGAGTGAGTGTGGTATTATACAAATGGATGTTATGGATTTCAAAATTGTTTCAAAATATAAACCAACTGGAGACCAGCCAAAAGCTATTGCTGGTCTCGTAAGGTCCCTGAAAGCTGGTCATAAGTACCAGACGCTTTTGGGTGTCACGGGCAGCGGAAAGACATACTCTGTGTCTAACATAGTAGAGCAATTACAACGCCCAACTTTGGTGATTGCACATAATAAAACTTTGGCTGCGCAGTTGGCTTCGGAGTTCCAGGATTTTTTTCCAAATAATGCAGTCCATTATTTTGTTTCCTACTATGATTACTACCAGCCAGAGGCTTACATTCCCCGCAGTGACACGTATATTGAAAAGGAAACTCAGATAAACGAAGAAATTGACCGCTTACGCAACGCAGCCACCCAAAGCTTGCTATCCCGAAGAGATGTTTTAATTGTTGCCTCTGTTTCATGTATCTATGGTTTGGGCAACCCAGCTAACTACTTGGATTTGGCCCTAGATATGGAAATGGGTAAGCATTACAAGCGCACAAAGCTGGTGCGGCGGTTAACCGACCTGCAGTTTAAGCGCAATGACATTGACCTCCAGCGCGGTACTTTTAGGTTGCATGGCGATGTGCTGGAAATAGTACTAGCTTCTGAAGATACAAAAATACGCTTTAGTTTTTTTGGTGACGAACTGGAAAGTATTGAACGGTTGGATTTGCTTACTGGTGATTTGATTGAGAAGATGGATTTTGTGAGAATATTTCCTGCCAAGCACTTTGTAACCCCAGAGCACCAGCTTAAGGTTGCTATGGAGAGAATTCAAGACGAGCTACGGGACAGGTTGAAAGCTTTGCGCAGCGAAGGGAAAATACTTGAAGCTGCTCGCCTCGAGCAGCGAACTAACTTCGACTTAGAGCTACTTGAGAACACTGGTTTTGTACCTGGTATTGAAAACTATTCCAGGATTATGGAAGGTAGGGAGCCTGGCAGCCCGCCTTCAACTTTGATTGACTATTTCCCAGACGATTTTTTGCTTTTCATAGACGAGTCACACCAAACAGTGTCTCAAATAGGCGCCATGTATGAGGGTGACAAGTCCCGCAAGCAGACACTGGTAGACTACGGTTTCCGCCTACCTTCAGCAATGGATAACAGACCCCTAAAGTTTAAAGAGTTTGAAAACAAAATTAGTCAAGTTGTTTTTGTTTCAGCTACCCCTGCAGACTTTGAGCTCAAAAAATCCCTTGAGGAAAATGTAGATATAACTACCGGGAAAAGGGTGGCTATTTCAGATCCCCATGAAGTTGTGGTGGAGCAAATTATTCGGCCTACAGGACTTTTGGACCCGACTATTGAAGTTAAACCTATAAAAAACCAGGTAGATGATTTACTTGAGCAGATCCAGAAACGTGTGAAAGTTAAAGAGCGAGTACTGGTGACTACGCTTACTAAGCGTATGGCCGAAGAACTAACAGAGTACTTACGTGAAGCCAATGTAAAGGTTCAGTATCTGCACAGTGACGTTGATACCATGGATCGGCTTGAAATTTTGCGTGACTTGCGTTTGGGTATTTTTGACGTTGTAGTAGGTATAAATCTGCTGAGAGAAGGGTTGGACCTTCCTGAAGTTTCGCTTGTTGCCATTTTGGATGCTGACAAAGAAGGATTCTTGCGCTCTCACCGTAGTTTCCTACAGATAATTGGCCGCGCTGCCAGGCACATACATGGACATGTGGTTATGTATGCAGACCGAATGACTGGCTCTATGAAGTCAGCTATAGATGAAACTGGAAGACGCCGTGTGTTGCAAGAGGAGTATAACAAAGCAAATGGAATAACCCCTCAGACTATAATAAAGAAAATCCAGGACTCTCGTCTTGCTGGGAGCAGGGTTGAGCTCGTCCAAACTGAGAAGCTGACTTCGGCAGACGTTTCAAAGATGGATAAGCAAGAGTTTAAACTTTACCTGGAAGAGTTAAAAGACGAAATGGACTTAGCCTCCCGAAACCTTGAGTTTGAAGCAGCCGCTCGCTTAAGAGATAGAATTGAAGAAGTAAAAAAATTAAAAAAACTGTCCAAGTAAAAACAGCTTACCAGCATTGAAGCCGATGAGCTGTTTTTTGTTAATAGCGTTTGGGCGGGACATAGACTTGCCCCGGTATCCCTTTCGCCTTTTGAAATCTTCCTTTTGAGTAGTCATGCGGCCATCCGCAGAGGATAGCCAGCTTTGCAATAGCAATTCCCATGTAGCAGATGACCTTAATCATTTTACCCTCCAATCCTTCTCATCCTTTTCACCAGCTCGGCCTGCGGCAAAAGCGGTAACCCCTGCACGATGCCTGGGGCAGAGATGGTGATGTCGGTCGGGTGGTCGTTAGAGGCATTGACGTAAGCGGTATAGGCGCCTGCGAGCAGGTTGCCTACGAGTTCCGGCTGGTCATCAGCAATCTCGAAAATGTGGTTACCTCGAACACCTTTTGGTATTTCTGGTAAATTTGGCAGACTTATTTGAACCTGATATGACATAACTTACTCCTTCTATTTGTTTTTAATCCCAAGCGGGTTATGTTCAGTTAACTTGGGTAGGATACAGTTAACTCCTACCCAAGTCAACTTCACACTGTTTCAAGTGTCATTTCATGGTACACAGAGACGGGACGCCCGTCATCTGCCACCAGCCAGCGGTCTCTGGTAAAGGTAGCTTCTGTGCCTTTACCCTGTCCGGAAACTTGTCCACAAACTGTAGTTTGGATAATTCTCAAACGGGTTCCATCTGGTGGAGTCCCAGGGGTCCAGTAAAAGTGGCCACGTTGGTTGTTGGCACTTTCGCCGTGCCATAGAACTTTATATTGCATTTTATCTCCTAGTTTTTGTGAATACAAAAAGCCCGACGCTGTGTAGCGTCGGGCTTGTTTTGTGCTTTGTAGTGGAACACCTCAAAGCTAGCCAACGCTACATAGCGCGGACATGCTCATCATTGAAGATTGAGATATAAGGTGTTTCATTATGGTCAGCTTAGCAGGTTACAATTTGTTTGTCAATAGAAAGTCGTAAATCTCATTGTTGTCAAACTGGTTAAACCACTCTGTTACAAAAGTCTTAAGCGCTTCTTTGCTTTTTTCATCAGTAATTTTTTCAGACTTTTCAAGGGATGCGTTCATGGCTGCCTTACGGTCTGCTTCCGACCCTTTTCCAACAAGAAACTTGTAGTGCGAGCATTCCAGGTAATCTCCTAGCTTTGCGACAACACTTTCTATAGTTTTTTCTGCAAAAATCTCATCATGAAGTTTTTTAAATTGCCCATGTTCTGGAAAGAAAGTGCTAAGAAAGGCTGCGTTTTCTTTTTCAAAAGCCTTGGCGTGAGCTTTTGCCACAGCGTTTGCTCTACCATAATACCAGTTAATGTCTCCGCCAAAGAGTTCACCTAGGTCATGAAGCATGGCTAATTTTAACGTCTTTGCTGTATCTATATCGCAGCCTTGTGCTTGCAAAAAATCACAAATTTGCCACGCAATCATTGCTACCAAGTAGTGATGCTGGGCAAGGTCAGACTGCTCTTGCTTACTCATACCCGCGAGCGCGTAGCCATATTGCGGCATAAAACGGGTAATTTCTAATAATTTGAATAAATTTGCATAATTCATAGAGTTATTTTGGATTAGAGAAATCAAATATTGCGTCTGGTTTGACTATAGAGAGGTAGTCAGTAGTTTTTAAGGTGATGCTTTTTTCGAGAAATGCGGCGTTGAAGGCCAGGCGTTCGAAATTTTTTAATTGTGAAGAAATATAGAACTTGCTAATTTTAGGAAACACCTGTGAGCCAAATGGCGGCATGCAGCCATAGGTTACACCTGCAAGGTCAGTAAGTTCCTCGGAAGTAGCGAACCGCATAAGCTTAAAACCCGGCATACCAGATTTTAATTTCTTTTTGTCCAAGACATGAACCCCAGGCAGCACTAACGTTGCGAAAAATTCTTCGTTAGTAACATACAGCTTACATAACAGCGCCTTCGCACCAACAGCGTCTGGAATGCCGAGCCTTTTTCTGACCTGCGCAGATTCTTCTGAGCTGCGGCATTGCTCGTGTTCATATACCTGAAACTCTACATTAGAATCCTTGAGAATATTTTGTATCTTTTCGAACGCTTCAGTGTTCATAGTAGTATATTACAAAAGCGCCTCGCTTTAAGCAATTTTTTTACTAAAATACCAGGCTGCGAAGTATGTAGCTAGAGGAATGGATAATATAATGGCAGAGGTTCCAATTACCGTACGAACTATTTCTTCTATAACTAAAGGCGAATTCAGTACCACCCACCACGGAAGGTTAGTAGAATAGAGCATCATAAGGAGTGGTAAAGCACCTGAGGCATATGCAAGTAATAGGGTATTTATGAGGGCAGCTATGTGCTGTTTACCTACATGCATTCCTGCGCGATATAATTCTACTTTGAGAATTTCAGGTTTTGACTTCCACACCTGCTTTACACTTTCTACTTGAGTAATCACTGCGTCATCTAACACTCCTAAAGTACCTATAACTACCGAAGCAAAAAATACAGCCCTTAGGCTACTAAGCCCAGTGAGGGACTGTAGCATGACAGACTCCTCTAGGCCGCTGCCGTCCAGGCCCAGCAGATATATTACACCCCAAGATAACAAGGCAGCAACACAAAAGGCAGACGCGGCGGCAGTGGCGGCAAGTATTGTTACTTTTGTTATACCATGAGCAAGTACAGTGCCTATGCTTACCAAAATTCCTGCAGTTATTAAGACGAAGGCATATGGGTGTTGTGAAAATAACCCAGGTACGAGCAGGTATTCAAGTATGATAATTGAAAATCCAAGCCCTGCAAATGAGGGGAAAGACGATCTGCCTGCAACAAGAAATATAACCAGCAAGAATAGAAAAAATACAATATATAGTTTAGGTAAACGGTATACATCAAGGATTGCATACGACTCACCCTCATCTCCACTCTCGACCCCCACAAGAACTTTTTGTCCGGTGTTTAGTGATACGCTAGGGTTGCCTGTTTCCCATTCACCTTCCTGCGTTTTTCCTAAAACACTAAAGCTAACACGTTGTGTATATCTTCGGATATTTGCCACGCTTCTGTCCTCTAGGGGGGTTGCAGAGCCCACAACGCCAATATAGTGTGTGGTGTAAGAGGAGATATGCGGCAAAACAGCTTCATTTCCTGGTATAGTTTTTGAAGTATGAAAGGTAACTAAAAAAACACAACCCAAAATGAGTAGTGCAGCTCCAGCGTACTGTAACTTAGCTAATTTAGTCATTTCTATTAAGCAAAAAAGAAATCACAAGTAAGATGAGGGAGAAAAGTACAATTGTTGCTCCTCCAGGAAGATTTAGGGTATATGCTAAGGCAAACCCGCCTATAGAAGAGATGAGACCAAAAAGTATACTAAGATACAACGTGCGCTTGAAGCTTAGGCCAAACTGGGCAGCAGCGGAAGGTGGAATAACCATGAGCCCTCCGACAAGCAGAGCGCCAACTGCTGTAATTAGCGAAGATACCGCAGAGGCTGTGATTAAAATAAGCACTAGGCTGAGTGCGGTAACATGCAAGCCAGCAGCTCTCGCTAGATCCTCGTCCAGACTGAGTAGGAAAAAATACGGATAGAGTACCGTTATTAGACCCAAAGAAAGGACACAAGCGGCTATCATAAGATAGATATCGTTCCAGCTAACGGAGGCAAGGCTGCCAAAAAGGTATGCGTTAAAGTTAACTTGAGAACTACCTGAGCTTGCTGAGAGTATAAGGGCTAACGCTAGCCCGCCTGTGAGGAATACTGCCAGAGCTGCATCGCCAAAGAGTTTTTTTGACAATCGTACTCGTTCCATTCCAAGAGCGGCAATAACTGCAACTAGTGGTGCAACAACCGGGGTAGGCCAGTGAAGGATTTGAGCTATTGCCACTCCTACCAGGGTGAAATGGGCAAGTGCATCTGCTATTACAGTGTATCTTCGGGCAAGCAGAAAGATACCAATGCTGGGAGCAAGTATGGCTAATACAAGAGAAGAGATAAATCCTCTAAGAATGAAAGGATTGTTAAAAATGTCAGTCATGGGGATGTTGGTCTATGTGAGTTTCATGTGCAAGGCGGAGAAACTCGTCCTTTACGCCGAAAAAAATAACTTTTTTGTTTAACCACAGCACCTTGCTCGCTTCCTTTTGTATAATGTCCAATTCATGCGTAACCATAATAATAGCGGTGCCAGTAAGGTTTAGCGACTTTAGCTTTTCCAAGTATGTACCACTATGCTCAATATCTACCCCTGCCATAGGTTCATCTAGTATCAGTAGTCGTGGTTTAGAAATTATACTTCTCGCAGCCATGGCAAGCTGTTTCTGTCCACCAGATAAGGTTTTAAATTGCTTTTTCAGTAACGAAGAAATACCAAAGGTT
>DASPKA010000065.1:0-5868 GCA_035628335.1 Patescibacteria group bacterium
TTTGCTATAACACACTGAAACCCGCAGCTGGTCCCAGCTTCTACCAGGTGAAAATACGGCATAAGAAGAAATGTATGGTATGTACCCTTCAAGTGCAAGCCCGGCTGCAATGCCCATCATATTCTGCTCTGCAACTCCACACTCAAAAAAACGTTGAGGGAATTTTTTTGCAAACTCAAGTACACGGGTAGACTCAGCCAGATCGCCAGTCAACACTACAATACGCTCATTTTTTTCAGCCAACTCGAGCAAAGCCTCACCGTATCCATTTCTTGTGGGGATACGATCTTCTTCAGTTGTGAATAATTTTGTGTTTAACATTTCTGTATTTCTTAGCGTTTTTTTGAACTATATTCAATTTCTATTCGTGCTCACTGGCTATCTTCCCGCCCAGTGTCCGCAATTCCTTTAATGCTAATACTGCCTGTTCTTTATTTGGGGGAATTCCATGCCACTCAAACTTTTGTTCCATAAAATCTACACCTTTACCGGGAATAGTGTGGGCGATAATAACAGTCGGTTTTTCAAAAATAGCCTTTGCTTCTTGGCACGCATCTATTATCATTTGGTGGTTATGTCCGTCTACTTCAAGCACATGCCACCCAAACGCTTCATACTTTGCTCTAAGGCTTTCTAACGGCATTACATCTTCGGTATACCCGTCAATTTGTATGTTATTTCTATCTATAATACCCGTCAAATTATGAAGCCTGTTCTTACCTGCAAACATTACTGCTTCCCATGTCTGCCCTTCCTGCTGCTCTCCATCAGACATCATCAAAAACACGCGAACATGTGACTTTTTTAAACGAAGTCCAAGCGCAATCCCAACAGCCTGACTAGTACCCTGTGCAAGCGGTCCAGAAGAATTTTCCAAGCCTGGCAAGTCTTGTCGACTCGGATGACCTTGCAGCCTGGTTCCGAACTTTCTCAATGTTTGTAATTCAGAGACCGGAAAGAACCCGGCACGTGCTAACGTAGCGTACAACACAGGTGCAATATGCCCGCACGACAAAACTAACCTGTCCCGCCCTTCCCAGGTTGGGTCTTCAGGCTTATAGTTCAGTACCTTAAAGTACAGCGTAGCGAATACATCTGCCATACCTAATGGACCAGCACTATGACCACTTCCTGCTTCGACAAGCATTTGTATAATGTCAGTTCTGATTTCTGTTGATATAAGTTGTAAGTTTTTGTTTAACACGGTTAGATTAATTGTTTTAACTCATCATATGCAACGCGGATATTTGGCTGCTTAACCAAGCTGCTACCGCAGTTAAGTACATCCGCCCCGCACTGCTTTAATTTTCCAATTGTGAGTTTATTCACACTCCCATCAATCTCAATTTGCATACTCGGATAGAGTTCTTTAGCCAGCCGTACTCGCTCATAAGTTTGTTCTATAAAAGGGTTACCTTGTCTTCCAGGGTGAATAGCCATGATTACCGCAAATGAAATGCCTTCTAAATAATTTCCGAGCACGGTGACCGGGGTCTCTGGGTTAATTGCCATTCCAACCTTTAAACCTGCTGCTGCGATGCCTCGTAAAACCTGATGAATATCTTCTGAAGGATACGCTTCATAGTGTATGATGACTGAATCAAACCCAGGTAGCTTATAATCAAGAAAGTTATCTGGTTGCTTAACCATAAGATGCGCTTCCCATGAATACGCGGGTGACAATTGTGTTAGGTCATCGATCGTCATAGTTGTATTATCAACAAAAACCCCATCACAAAAATCAACGTGGATGCGATCAATCTCGGGGATAGTTGAAACCTTCCGAAATATCGTCTCAAAATCTTCAACGGTTTTTTCTAAAATTGATGGAATAATGATAGCCATGAGACAAATATCCAATTCCTAATTTCTAATGAAAAATTTCAATGTCAAAAAATTAAGACATTTAAGCAAGTCATTAGAAATTAGAAATTGGTCATTGGGCATTTTTCACTTACTTAAAGTTCTCTGTTTCTATTTCTCGTATCTTCTCTACTCTTCTCACATGTCTCCCTTCCCTAGGCCAAGGAGTCTCTAGCCAAACTTTAACAATCCGAATACCTTCATCATCAGTAATATAATCGGAAGGCAAAGCCAGTATATTTACCATGTCATCACTCTTGCTTGCTACTGATTCTTTCTCATTCCAAACTAACGCAGACCGTACTCCCTTAAACTTATTTGCTGTAATATTTACCCCCTGTCCACTTCTGCAAATTAATATACCAAAGTCACTTGGGTCCCCGGATACTTTCTCAGCAACCAACCGTGCATAGTCTGGGTAGTCATCTGCCGGGTCAAAAGCAAAAGGGCCCACGTCAACATATTCATGGCCAGACTCCTTCAAAAACTGCTTTATTTTTTCCTTTAAGCCAAACCCACCGTGGTCACTACCGATGTATATCATAGCTTTATTCCAATTATTTTATTAAACTCCCTAGGCACTATACTTGCGCCACCAACCAACAGGCCATCGATCTTGGGGTGCTCAAGAAAACTTTGGGAATTGTCTTTTGTTGTACTGCCGCCATAAATTACGGCTTTCACTCTATACAACCGCTTAATCTCATTTGCCACAAAGGCAGCGTGCTCTGGCGTTGCCACATGCTTAGTGGCATGTGGGTTCCCACTGGAAATAGCCCAGACTGGTTCGTACGCTACTATAATCTTCTTCATTTCAGCTACTGGGGCTACGCTAGCAAGTTGAAGCTTAACTATCTCTAACACTTTTTCATCTGAATCACCGAACTGTGTACCAAAGCCAACACAGACTACCGGTGTAATTTTAGCGCTGAGCAAAGCCGCGGTCTTAAGCGCAATCATGTCGTTTGTTTCTTGCAGGGTTCGCAGTTCGCTATGGCCTACCAAAGCATACTTTACTTTCAGTGACTTCAGCTGAAACGGTGAGACCTGGCCGGTAAATGGGCCTTCTTTTTCCCAAAAAGAGTCTTGCGCTCCAAGGTTCGGGTACTTTACAATCGAAAGAAAAGGAAACGGTGGAAACACCGCTACCTCATACTTTTTACTTTTCTTTATTTTCTGTCCGAGCTCCCGAGCGAGCGCAGCAGTCTTTGGGTGCAACTTCCAATTTCCAAAAATGTATTTCATGAGCGGCTACTTAATTATGTTTGTGTATTACTATTATTATCTAAATAGTTTTGAAGAATTATTTGTGCTGATAAACTGTCTTTGTTTTTAGAGCCTCCTGGGAGTTTTTTTAACATGGCGGTAGACATTCTTTCGTCAAAAAAAATTACACTGAGATCTGTGGTTTCTTCCAGCTTCTTACCAAACTCCCTAACTTTCTTTGTCTGTTCTGAGTCCGTTCCTTTCATGGTTAGGGGTAAGCCCACTACAATTTCGTCTACTCCCATGTTCACAGCTAAGACAGCTATCCGCGATACAGCATTATTTGCTGGCACAATTTCAAGTTCGCGGGCTAACATCTCGGACTCATCGCTCACCGCCACCCCCACTCGTTTTTCTCCTACATCTAGCCCTAATATTCTCATATTACTTTGCCTCCTCCAGAACAACTTTTACTACTTTTTCCTCACCTCTATGGTAGATCTTTATGTTAACTGAATCTCCTACTTGTTTGTCTCTCAGCAAATTACCAAGTGAGTTTTCTTCATCAATTCTCTTTCCATCAACTTCTAGTAAAATGTCATTCTCGCTAACACCAGCTTTATCTGCTGGACTTCCAGGAACTACCGCTAAGTCAGTTACTTCGGTTCCTCGAACTACCAGTGCACCATAATCTTTGGGCAGACTTTGGGCTTTAGCGAGTTCGGGAGTGACAGAAACATACCGCACTCCCAGAAATGGCCTGGTGATTTTGCCATTTTTCTGGTAGGTCCCAAGAGCTTTACTTGCATCACTGGCGGGGATTGCAAAACCCACAGACTCGCCTTGCCGGTCTACGGCTGTGTTTATGCCTACTACTGCACCAGTTACGTCAAGAAGAGGTCCACCGCTATTGCCAGGGTTTATAGCAGCGTCGGTTTGTATTACACCAGAGAGTTCTTCTGAACCACTTCCGCCTCCTGCTACAATCCGCCTTCCAATGCCGGAAATTATCCCGCTTGTTACAGTGTTAGGATATTGCCCAAGCGAGTTACCTATTGCCACCACTCGTTGGCCAATCTGTAAACCCGAAGTGTCCGCAAGCTTCAAAAACGGCGCGTCTTTGATATCTACTTTTACAATTGCCAAGTCATTGCGCGGATCCAAGGCAAGTACTTTGGCTTCATACTGTTTCTTATCTTGAGTTATAACTGTGTATTTAGCGCTGTTATCACTCACCACGTGCTTGTTTGTTAATATAATGCCATCTGCAGAAACAAAGAAACCTGACCCTGAGCCAGTCCTCTGAAAATCAGGAACCCCTGACTCACCATCAAAGCCAAAAAATGGAGAAAAGAAATCGTTGTTGCTCATGTACTTGCTCACATCTTGCGTGACTATAATTGACACCACAGCTGGACCAGCTTTTTTTACTACATCTATGATAGCAGAGTCTTCCTGTAAGGTTATAGCCTGGCTTGCGGTTAGACTTAGGCCGCCTGGTTGCTTTACTGCTTTAAGGGCACCAAAATACCCACCTAACGAACCAAAAATAAACGCCAAAACCACCACTAAAGCAGTGAGCCGTGAACCCAGTTTTTCCTTTATTTCTATGTGTTTTTCTTCATTCATTTCGTTTAAAGAGTTATTACTATTATAGCATATATTCATACCAAGACCTTGGGCAGATATTTCATTTATAAAAGAGCGAGCGCCTCTCAGCGCTTGCTCTTTTTGAGAATGCGGCTCAAGTCCCACCACAATGTGTACGTAGCCAGAAGGCCCAATGCATTTATACCAAGTATGAACAGATGGGTATTACGCGACATCAGTTCACGTTTTGGTAGTTCATTTACGAAGTAGAAATACACACAATAGGCCAACATAGCTACATTCATTAGCCATGCTATAACTGCAGGCCGCCAGTGTGTTATTAAGTTTCGCACACGTACTTCACGGACGGGTAACCCCAAAGACGCTAGTCTTCTTTTTGCTTCTTGTTCAATCGGGTAGAAGTGCCTTTGATAGACGGAGTTGTTCACAATTAAGTCTGTCATCACAACAAACAGACAAATAAGCGCATGCATGAATGCATATCCCTGCCTAGGTTCTGAAGTTGCTACCGCCCATGTAAACAACGCAACCAAAACCGTTAAAAACGTAATGTAAAGCCTATAAGCAATAGTCATATTTCCTCCTTCTGGGAATGCTACCATATCTGCCCATAACAAAAAAGCGTTAGTACAAGCCGTGGTGACTTTTCTAAAGTAAACGATTTCATATTTATTTGCAAAATAATAATAAGCTAACACCATGCATCATACCATATTCACGAAGGTGAGCACACAAGGATTGTGAAGAGGAGTATTGAGGGAGTATTGAGGTTCAGTATTGAGCAGTATTGAGTATTGAGCATATTGAGGGTCACACATATTGAGAGCATATTGAGCATATTGAGTACATATTGAGCATATTGAGGGTCACATATTGAGCATATTGAGCATATTGAGGGTCACATATTGAGCATATTGAGGGTCACATATTGAGGAGTATTGAGGGTCAAGTCTAGACTTTAGACATTTTCGAAAACGACTTGAGTGACAGTGAAATCTTAATTGCCTGAAATTGTCGAATGTCTAGACTTGACCTCCTGCCTATGACCTCCTGCCTAATTCTGACCTCCTGCCTAATTCAATTCATATCTTCTTGATTTAACTTGACTATTATATTTAAAGATATTATCTCATGAACGAACTTAACAATACTAACGATGAATGGAAAAAATGTCTCGAAACCTGTTTA